>NZ_JBEYTZ010000012.1:0-241334 GCF_040643215.1 Streptomyces sp. NPDC047315
CGGGGGGGGGGGGGGCGCGGGCCCCCCCCCCCCCCCCCCCCCCCCCCACGGCGGCCTTCCCATGCCCGCTGCCTTCGCCACGACGAGCCGGGGCCCGCCGCAACCCCTCGACGAGGGTCGCGACGGGCTCCGGCCCGCTGACGGAAGGTCACCAGTCGGTGGCGATGTACTTCGCCTCCGTGTACTCAAGGATCCCCTCATGGCCCCCTTCCCGGCCGAGCCCGCTCTGCTTCACGCCCCCGAACGGAGCGGCGGGATCGGACACCAGCCCCCGGTTGAGGCCCACCATCCCGCTCTCCAGGGCCCCCGAGACGGCGAGCCCCCGCCGCAGGTCCCGGGTGTAGACGTACGAGACGAGCCCGTACTCGGTGGCGTTCGCCAGCCGTACGGCCTCCGCCTCGTCCTCGAACCGGACGATCGGGGCGACCGGACCGAAGATCTCCTCCGTCAGCAGCGCGGAGCCCGGGGCCACCCCGTCCAACACCGTGGGCTCGTAGAAGTAGCCGGTGCGCTCCGGTGCCCGGCCGCCGGTGCGGACCCGGGCGCCGCGCGCCACCGCGTCCTCGACCAGCTCCACGACCTTGTCCCGGGTGTCCGCGTTCACCAGCGGGCCGACCTCGGTGCCGGCCGCCAGCCCCGGGCCGACCTTGAGGGCGGCCATGGCGGCGGCGAACCGGGACGTGAACTCATCGGCCACGGAAGCGTGCACGTAGAACCGGTTCGCGGCCGTGCACGCCTCCCCGCCGTTGCGCATCTTCGCCAGCATCGCCCCGCGCACCGCCGCGTCCACGTCGGCGTCCGCGAGCACCAGGAAGGGGGCGTTGCCGCCCAGCTCCATGGAGGTGCTCAAGACCCGGTCCGCCGCGCCGTGCAGCAGCCGGCGCCCCACCTCCGTCGAGCCGGTGAAGGAGAGCTTGCGCACGGCGGGGTGCGCGAGCATCGCCCCCACCACGGCGCCGGAACGGTCGGCGGGCACCACGTTCACCACCCCCGCGGGTGCGCCCGCCTCGGCCATCAGCGCGCCGACGGCGAGGGCGGTCAGCGGGGTGTCACTGGCGGGCTTGAGGACGACCGAGCAGCCGGCCGCCAACGCGGGACCCATCTTGCGGGTGGCCATGGCGGCCGGGTAGTTCCACGGCGTGACGAGCACGGCCACGCCGATCGGGGCCCGGTCCACCAGGATCCGGTAGCCGCCCGCCGGCGCGTGCTGCACGGTGCCGGCGAGCCGTACGGCCTCCTCCGCGTACCAGCGGAAGAACTCCGCCGCGTAGCCGACTTCGGCCCGGGCGTCGGCCAGCGCCTTGCCGTTCTCGGCGCTGATGAGGACGGCGAAGTACTCGGCGCGTTCGGTCATCAACTCGTAGGCGCGGCGCAACACCGCGGACCGCTCACGGGGCGGGGTGGCCGCCCACCGGGGCAGGGCGCGCTCGGCCGCCTCGACGGCGGCCAGGGCGTCGGACTCCTGGCCGGAGGCGACGGAGGCGAGCGCTTCGGTGGTCGCCGGGTCGCGCACCTCGATCCGGCGGCCGTCGGCGGCGGTGCGCCACGCGCCGTCCACCAGCAGGTCGGTCGGACAGCGGTCGAGGGCTTCGGTGATCTGCATGAGGACTCCGAGGAAAGAGGCTTCGAAAGGCCCGGATAAATGAGCGAGCCAATTTCCTCAATATAGAGTCGAGTCCCGAAACGGTCGAGAGGAAAAGTCGGTAGAGCGAGAAAAGAAGAGAGAATTTCTCATAAAAATGAAGCGCCGCACCTGCGGCTATTTCGGCATGACGAATTCCTGCTTCCGGTGACGTCCCCGCCCGCTCCCGGGCGGGGACCGACGGGTGCGGATCAGGCTTTCTTGACCACGCTGGACTTGAGTTGCATGGCCCCGAAGCCGTCGACCTTGCAGTCGATGTCGTGGCCGTCCACCCCGTCCACCAGCCGAATGTTCCGCACCTTGGTGCCGGCCTTGATGCCCGACGGACTCCCCTTGACCTTCAGCGCCTTGACGACGACCACGGAATCGCCGTCCTGCAGGACATTGCCAACCGCGTCCTTGACCACCTTTTCCGCAGTGGCGCCGGCGCCCTGCGCGCCGTTCTCCTCGGGAACCCATTCGTGGCCGCACTCCGGACACACCACCAGGGCGTTCATTTCATACGTGTACTCACAGGAGCACTTCGGGCAGGGAGGGAGGTTCTCGTTCATCCCTTCAGAATATCCGCCCAGACGCCTCCCTTCGAACGGGAGTGCGCGTCAACGCAGTACGAAGACCTCGCCCGGGTAGATCAGGTCCGGATTGGCGATCCTGTTGCGAAGGGCGATCTGCGGCCAGTCGACGCGGAACCTGGCACCGATGCGGCTGAGCGTGTCGCCGGGTTGGACGGTGTAGGTGTGCACGGCGGTCACGCACGGCGCGCGGGTCGTCGCCGCGGGGGTCGTCGGTGCGGGACCGGATCCACCGTGCTGCGCCGCGTGATGCCGTACGACGGAGTGCATCCGATGGCGCCCGATGACCCGTTTGGACCCTTCCAGGTGACCGTGGATCAGGTGTCTGCGGGCGAGGCCGTGCAGGGCGTCCTCGGCGGCCGTCAGCGACACCGCGGCGGCGGCGTGGACGGCTTCGGCGTCGAAGACGGGACGGTCGGCGAGTGCCATGGCCCGCAACACGTCTGCTTCTGCCGTCGGTAACTCCTCCGCGACGACGTCCCACACGGTCCGAAGCGGCTCCGGTTCGGCCGGTGTCGCGTCTGCCCGCAGCGTCTCCAAGCGCCGGGCGAGGGTGTCGAGCGTCATCTCGGGATCGGCCGTGAGGGCGCCGGCGAGCTGGGCAACGGCCAGCGGCAGTCGGCCCGCGAGGTCCACCAGCCGGCCGGCCGTCTCAAGGTCCCCGGCCACCCGGACGTCGCCCAGACAGCCCCGCTCGACCAGCGTCTCCAAGAGGCCGACGCACTCGGCGACCGGAAGGGGCGCGACCTCCATGCTCGGCATCGGGTCCCCGGCGTCGACCGGCACGTGGCTGCCCACCAGCAACTTGTGCTCCCCGCCCGCCTCTTGGAACCGAAGCACCTCCTCCCGCGCGCCGACGCGCCGCAGCACGACGAGCACGGCTTCGTGGTCCGCGAGAAGGGCCCGATACTCCGCCACGAGGGCCGAGGGGTCATCGGGCACGTCCGCTTCGGCGGCCCCCAGCGCCACCAGCGCGGCGCGCAGTGCTGCCGCCGCGGTCCCGTCCCGCGTGGACGCCGCACGCAACCGGGGATGGCCGTGGAACTCCACCTCCAGCATCCCGCCGGGGAACCGGCCCGCCCGGCACAGCTCCCGCGCGGCGGTGGACACGAGCGAGTCGACACCGCCCCCGACCGGCCCGGTCACGACCAGGCCCCGGCGCGACCGGTCGACGAGGGAGACGATTCTCCGCAGCTCCGTCTCGCGGCCGACGACGGCGCCACCCGGCAACTCGGCCCGCAGCATCGCATTGTGGAAGTGGACGTCCCTGATGTCGCGCGCCTGTACGAGGGTCCCGTCCACCCATCCGCTCATCTCGTTGTGGCTGTCGCCCACGATCCCCCCTCTACGAGCGAGGGGCACCGGCGCCGGACCTCCGTGTCCCTTGACACCGGCCCCGCCCGTGTCCCCGCGCCGATCGCGTACGCCCAGCAGGCTATCGCGCACCCGCCGCTCCACCACCCCGCGCGGCACGTCGACCACCGACGCGCGTGCCCTCGCTCCGCCGGCGTCCGGAAATGCGTTTCGACTCCGCAGTGGAGCGGCCTAGCGTGACCCGGTGGCAACTCAAGTGATCGTTCTCAATGGTGGATCCAGCTCGGGCAAGTCCGGGATCGTCCGGTGCCTCCAGGCCGAACTGCGCGAGCCGTGGCTCGCCGCCGCCGTCGACGCGCTGGTCGACGCGCTGCCCGCGTCGATGCAGACGTCGGACGGAGGCATCGAGTTCGCCGCGGACGGCCAGGTGAACGTCGGATCGCAGTTCCGCAGGTTGGAGGCGGCCTGGATGGCGGGGGTGGCCGCCATGGCCCGCGCCGGCGCACGGATCGTCGTCGACGACGTGTTCCTCAGCGGGCCCGCATCGCAGGGGCGGTGGCGCGAGGCACTCGACGGACTGGACGTGCTGTGGGTCGGCGTCCGCTGCGACGGCGCGGTGGCCGAGGGGCGCGAGATCGCCCGGGGTGACCGGCCCCGGGGCATGGCCGCCGCGCAGGCGGAGTCGGTGCACCGGGGCGTCAGCTACGACCTGGAGGTGGACACCACGCACACCGAGTCCGTGGACTGCGCACGCGCGATCGCCGCCCGCGTCACGTGACGCGCACGGGCGCCCGCCCGCCGGCTACAGCAGGCCCCCGTGGGCGTGCGCCGTCGCCCAGATCGCGTCGCCCGCGAAGTCCACGTCGTACCCCAGCAGCCCGGTGAGGAGCTGGTCGCAGGTCGCCCGCCCGGCGCCGTCCGTGGTCAGGGTGCACCTGACGCGTCCGCCCGCGCTGAAGACCAGGGTGCGGCCCGGGATCGGACGGCCGGTGGCGGTGTCCGTCAAGGTCGCGGTGGCCGACCCCAGGGACAGCGGCCCGGCCTTCAGCGTCGTCGCGTACGGGCTCGCCGGGCTCATCCGTACGGTGGCGGCCACCGTGGCGTCGCCCTGCGCGGCGTCCGCGGTCCACAGCAGCAACAGCCCGGAGTCGGTGCGGCCGGCCGAGTTGCGACAGTCCGAGCCGGGGCCGGCGATGTCGCGCGCCGGGTCGGTGACGTACTCGCCCACCGGGGCGAACACCGCGTCGGACAGACAGACGTACTGCACGCTGTCCGGGACGGCCTGCGGATCGCCGGCCGCGGAGACCGCGACGGCGAAGGTCGGAGCGCCGGGGTTCGCGTACCGGTCGACGACGGCCAGTTCACCGGTGCTGCGCTGGAAGGTCTGCTCGGTCGAGTTGACCGGGTCGAAGGGGCGGAACGAGGCTCCCGCGGCGCCGAGTTGCACCACCGGAGCGTCGTCGCCGGCGACCGTGGCGTCCCACACGTACTCGATTCGGAAGCGGTGCCGCTCCGTGCGGAAGTCGGAGACCTTCGTGGTGACGGTGATCCGGGTGTCCGCCGAGGTCGTGCCGCTGATCGTGACCCGCTGCTCCAGGACGAAGGCGTCCGGCACCAACCACCTCGTGACGGACTCGGCGCCCGACACCCGCACCGAGGCAACCAACGGGTCCAGCGACACCTCCTTCGCGTGGGTGACCAACTGGCCCTGCACGTACGCGATTCCGGTGCCCACGTCCAGCACCCGCAGATAGCTGGTGCCCGGCGTGCCCCGGCCGTACAGCACGTCGAGCCCCGGGCCCGCCGGGTTCAGCTCACCGGTCAGCACGGTGAACTCACCGGCGCCCGGGCGCTCCTCTCCGTTGACGTACGCCTGGAAGATGCCGTTGCCGAAGCCGCCGGGCGGCAGTGCGACGGCGGCGGTCGTCCCGCTGATGGTGGTCATGTTCCGTCCTTCGGATCGCAGGGGAGTCGCAGGGCAGTCGCGGGGCAGTCGCAGAGCGGTGGGGGCTCGTACCTCAGACCTCGACGGCGTCGGCGTACACCAGGCGCGTCCCCGCGGTCGTCAGGACCTCGCGCTCCTCGACCACCAGCCGCATCGGGGCGCTGCCGGGCGCCGCGGGCAGGGTCACGGCGGCGCTCCACTGCCCGCCGCCGCCCGGCACCGGCGGCAACAGGGTCTCCGACACCGTCCGCCACCCCAGCGGGTCGGCCGGCCCCGGGGCGACGGTCTGCACCAGCACCGTCAGCTTGGCGCCGCGCGCCGGGTCGCCCGCGTACGTGGGTCCGGACACGCTCACCGTCGCCCGCGTCGGATCCTGCGCCCCGAGCACCACCGACAGCGTGCGGTCCGGATTGAGCTGGGCGAACTGCGCCAGCACGACGGGCGAGAGCTCAAGACCGGACAGCGAGTGCCGCTGGTAGCGGGCGAAGGCGAACCGCAGGAACGGGCGGTACGCGCGCTCCGGCGGCATCGTCAGGTCGCAGTACCACAGCTGCCGGTCCTCGTCGTACCCCACCCGGTGCGCCGCCACCGCGACCCGCGGCAGCTCCGGCGCGCTCTCGGACTCGGCGAGCAGCAGCCCGGACGCGACCCGTACGGCGAGCGGGAACTCGGCCGTGCCGGGCGCTGCCGTCGTCGGTGCGGAGGCGAAGACCGGGTCCTGGCCGCGGAGCGTGACCAGGGGGCGCAGCACCGGCGGCGGCGCACCGTCCTGCGCGACGACGACGCCGAGGAGTTCGTCCTCGCCGGAGGAGTACCAGGGGCGGCGCAGGTACACCCGGATTCCGTTGCCGCGCCGGGTGTTGGTGAACTCCGTGCCCGTGCGGGCCCGCTCCCAGCCGAAGGTGGGCACGAGGTACGCCACGTCGGGCGCGGCCGGTCGCGCCGAGGACCGCACGTTCACCACGACCGGTTGCTGCACCTCGGAGTTCACCCGGGTCACCGGCCCGTCGACGAAGCCGATCTCCACGGTGGCGCCGTCCGGGATCGCCGAGTCGGCACCGGAGCGGCGGACCGTGCCGGCGGCGAGGTCCGCGACGTAGTCGACGTCCTCGCCGAAGACCCGTCCCGCGGCCGGGTCGGCGACGGTCAGCGTGCCGGAGGCGATGCCGCGGGCCGCGACGCGGACGGGTTCCGTGCCCGTCAGCACGGTCCGCAGCGTCACGGTGAAGAACTCCGTGTACCGGGAGGACGCCACCGCCGTGTAGGTGACCGTGCGGTGGCGGGTGTCGTGGAACTCCTGCCGGGCGTCGAGGCGCAGCCGGTCCCCGTCGGCGTCGTCCGGGGCGGTGGCCAGGGTCGTGACGTGGGCCGTTGCCGGGCGGACGACGGGCGCCGGGTCGGCGGGCGCGTCGTTCGGCTCCGTCCACTCCGCCCGTACGTCGACCTTCGCCGTGCTCGCCCGGTCGAGCACGAGCACGTCCACGATCCGGGCCGTGGTGTCGCCCGGCGCCCGCGCCGCGACGGGCTTGCGGAACGCGGCCGGGGTCAGGGGCTGTTGGATCGCGTGGGTGAGCTTGAGCGGGCGGCTCGGGGTGAGCTGCCACAGCTGCCCGAGCGCGGCGAGCCGGCGCAGGTCCTCGACCGTGGTGCCCGGCGGCAGGGTGAGACCGCTGTCGAGGAACCACCGCCAGATGCCGAGCGCGTCCAGGTCGTCCTCGTCGATCCGGGACGAACACGCCACGTCGACGCTGCGGCCGGGCGGCAGTTGCACCGTCAGCACCCGCAGCACGTCGTCGTACTCGGGCGCGCCGGTGCCGCTCTCCAGGCGCAGCCGGAAGGGGGAGCGGTGGGGCCACGACAGCCGGTCGTCGAAGGGGACCGTGAAGACCTCGCCCGGGGCGAGCCCCGGCAGCCCCGTGAAGGCGGCGCCGCGCGCCAGCACCTCCGGCAGGTACGGCACGTCCAACTGGAGCCGTTCGTAGTACGGCGTCTCGCCCCAGCCCCCGGGGTCCTCGGTGCCGCCGGTGAAGTCGGCCTGGTCGCGCCGGACGATGTCGGAGTAGGCGAAGCGGTCCATGCCGCCGGGGTTCACCGGGGTGGGGTCCACGTCGTACATGCCGTGCCGCTCGGCGGTGTGCGGAGTGGTCCGCCGCGGCACCACGTGCCGCTCGCACGTTCCGGTGGCCGGCGCGTCGTAGTTGCCCCGGACCACCAGCAGCGCGATGGACTCGGCCGGGGTGTGCGGTGCCGTGGGCAGCAGGACGGGCGATCCGACGGGCTCGAAGCGCAGATGGCGGACGAGGGGGGTGGCGGCGCCGAAGTCGTCCGGGGCGGGTTCGTCGGGCCCCAGGCTGTTGCCGGCGACGTCGACGACCCGGGCGCGGAAGCGGTAGCCCCGCCCGTAGCGCAACTTGGGCAGGCCCAGGGCGCGGAAGGAGGTGCGCAGCGCCACCGGCCCGGTGGGGTCGCTGTCCGGGCCGACGGTCACCGGCTCCCCGTTCACGGTGCGGGTGATGGAGCCGGGGCGGCTCGCGGTGAGGCTGTAGCCGTCCCAGGCGAAGACGGACTCGTGGAGGTAGATGGTGGGGTCGCCCTCCGCGGCGGTGCTGTGCGCGAGGTGGACGGCCCCCTCGTCCTGGGCCTCGAACCGCAGCTCGCCGCAGTCGTAGCGGCCGGCGCGGCGGCACACCGAGTGCCAGCGGCCGGACGCGTCGTCCCAGACGTCGACGCGGACGCCGTACTCCAACTCCTCCGCGCCGAGCGGCTCCTCGGCGAGCAGTGCCGCCGGGGCCGCGCTCCGCGCCGTGGCCTGTGTGAGCCTGGCGTGCAGGTCCTTCGCCCGTCCGTGCAGGACGACGCCGAGGCTGTCGCAGCGCTGGCTGGGCAGCGGGGCCGGCTCCGACCCCGGGTCGACGGCGATCGGCAGCGCGGCGTCCGGGGGCACAGCGGGGGCGCCGGAGAAGCCGTCGCGGCGGTCGAGCAGCTTCTGTCCGAAGCCGGCCAGGGCGTCCGCGGTCGCGTCCACGTCGACCTCCATGACCTCGTACCGGTCGGAGTCCAGCCGGACCAGTCCGCCGTCGACCAGGGTTCCGGCGGGTTTGGCCGCGAACGCGGACGCGGTGAGGGTGGCGTTCACGGCGGGCAGTACGGGCTCGTAGGGCCCGCCGGGGGCGAGCGGGCCCCACTCGACCTGGAGCGAGACGGCCACCGGGTCGCCCGCGGCCGGCACTCCTGGGGCGTTGGCGTCCACCGCGAGGTCCACGACCAGGCCGAGGGCCCGTTGCAGCGCCGGGTACTGGGCGAGGGCGCCGAGCGCGGCGTGGAAGTCGACGCTGTCGCCGTCGGCGATGGCGGTGACGTGCGCGGCGAGCGAGGATCCCCCGGGTGACGGGTTGTCCGCCGGTTTGCGGTCGTGGAACTGCTGGGCGAGCAGGAAGTCCACCTGGGTGGCGCTGAACGAGTCGAACGGGGAGTCGGGGTCCTCCAACGGCCCGCCCAGGAAGTAGCCGTCCCTGGCCAGTGCGTCCGCGATCAGGGCCCGGGCGCGGGGCAGGCGCTGCGGGGCGATGGGGATGTCCGTGACGAGGTCCGGCGACGGCTGCCCGTTGCGCGCGCCCGGTGCGAGGCCGGGCCCGCGGGACGTCATCGCGTTCACGCTCAGCGGTGCGGTGGCGTTGAAGGCGGTGGCGGCGGCGTGTTCGGTACGGGCCAGGTTCCGTGCGGTGGCCGGCGGCCAGGAGCGGATCGGCGGCACGGTGGCCGCCAGCAGGGCGGCCGGCTTGGGCACGACGGGAGTTGTGGCGGGGAACAGCTGCTGCCACAGGTCGAGCCGCGGCGCGGGGCCGACGGCCTCCGCCACCACGCCGGGGCCGGTCCCGAAGGCCAGTCGGTACCGGGGCCGTTGGGAGGGCCAGCCGAGCCATTCGGGATAGCCGGCGAGCGTCGATGCGGTCCCCGCGAGCCGCGGCGAGACGAGGACGGACAGCCTGAGCCGGCCGTCGTCGCGCCCGGCCGGGACCGGGGTCCAGACGATGCGTGAGGCTGCCATGGGGATTCGTCTCCTCGGGCGAAGAAGGGGCGGACAAGGCTCGGACCGGGGCGAGGGCGGGGCGAGGGCGCGGGGCGGGCGGGACACGCGGGGCGCGCTGCGTCAGGGCGCGAACGAGGCGCAGTACTGCTCCCAGTCGGCCCGGGACATCAGGTCGGCGAAGGCCGTGGGCTGTTCGTCGGCGGCGAGCGCCCCGGCGCCCCGCCGCCCGCGCACCGACTCCTCGTCGATGCTGCCGTCCAGGTTGTAGAAGAACTCCAGGGCGACGCTCTCGTGGAAGAAGAGGATGTCGATGGAGATGGTGAGCCGTGCGTGCGCGGTGACCGCGGACTGGTTGCCCAGCTTGCGGTACTGGAGGTCCGCGTAGAACTCGGCCGTGACGCTGATCAGCCCGAGGACGCTGACCCGCCCGGTGGCCCGGACGTAGCCGCGCAGCACGACCTCGTCCTTCGAGTCCGCCTCGTCCGGGTCGGCCCGCTCCGTCTTGAAGTAGATCCCGATCGCGATCCTCGCCAGGCCCGAGGCGATCTGGGCGAAGTCGAAGGCCAGCGTGTACGTGGCCTCGATCGCGCCCTCGATCTTCTCGATGCCGCGCTCGCTGACCTCGACGGTGAAGAAGCCACCGCCGCCGAAGCCGTACACCGTGACGTTGAACTTCTCGTCCTCCTTCGCGAACCCGAAGGCGGCCCGCACCGGCTTGCGCTGGAAGGGGACGATGACCCCGGCGGTCACGAAGCAGTTGGTGACCCGGAGCACGGGCCCCATCTTGATGTCGGGCAGCCCGAAGGTGACGCCTACGCGGACCTCCCCGTAGGTGATCTCCTGGTACGTCTTCAGCTGTAGGCCGAAGACGCTGACGCCGTCGAAGGCGTTGGAGATGTAGTCCTCCAGGACGCTGACGAAGGCGAGCGGCCCGTAGAACCTGACGGCGCTGACCCCGGGTTTGAAGGAGGGGCCGCCGTCGTGGTCGAAGCTGAACTCGAAGTCCTTGAAGACCACGCCGACGAACTGGAAGGCCGGGTCCACCAGCCTGAGTTCGAAGAGCGAGATCTTGCCGGTGACCTTGTTGGTGTTGGTGCCCTCGACGTAGCTGACCTCGTTGAGGACCTGCAGGGTCAGCTTGGCCCGGTTGTTGCCGACGACGGCGCGGAACGGCCCGAAGTCCACCAGGGGCGTGGTGAAGTCGATCGTCATCTTGTGGCCGTTCGGCAGCCGGCTGACGTCCGGGATGCCCGTCTTCGGGTTCGTCGGGTAGGTGGTCTCCTTCTTGATCCGCAGCGACTCATCGGAGCCCGCTTCGTTGTCGGGCAGCACGTTGGCGAGGAAGGTGGCGCCGAAGAGCACGGCCCGGTTGAGCTGGTTCTTGAGGTCGAAGTACTCCTTGGGGGTGATCGTCCCCTCGTCCTGGAGCTTGTCCACCGACTCCTTGTTGCCGCCCGCGGCGCCCAGGACCCGGGACAGGCCGCCGACCTCGACGTTGGGCATCGCGATGCCGCCGATCGTGACGCTGTTGACGACGACCCGCTCCACCGGCCGGTCCTCGCCCGAGGCCAGCGCCTCCAGGGAGTCGCGGACCCGTACGTACACCTCGCCCGGATTGCCCCGGAACTCGGTCAGCAGGTACCTCTCGTCGTAGCCCAGCAGGACCGGACCGCCGGGCCCGTAGAAGGTGTCCATGGTGGCCAGCCGCGCCTCGGCGCCCAGCATCCGGGGGAAGAACAGCGGGCTGTCGGACCGCGGATCCAGCCTTTGCAACGGCCCTTGCAGACCCCAGAACAGCCGCTGCGTGGGGTGGCTCGCGGTGCCCGGCACCGCCTCGGCGGAGTACGGGAGCTCCTGCCCGCCCAGGTCCAGCGCCCGCCGCGGGTCCGGCGCGGGGCCGACGAGCCGGTCGAACCCGCCGTACGCGTCGATCACCTCGCGCAGCACGGTCCCGGGCTCGGGCGAGGCGATCGCCACGTCGTGCGGGACGAAGCCCAAGGAGGCGGTGAAGCGGATCTCGCGGCCCGTCGCCGCGGTGCCCCGCAGCACGAACACGACGTCCGTGCCGGTCGCGATGGACTGGATCCAGATGCCCGCGTCCGGCCGGCCGGTGAGCAGTGGCTCCGGATGCTGCGGCAGGTCGGGCGGGACGGGGTTCTCGATGGCGAGCTCGGAGAAGGGGAAGGAACGCCCCCCGTACGGCAGGCCGTACGCCCCGCCGTACGCCTTCACCGGTTCGGTGATCCTGATGAACCGGCGCTGTTCGAGGTAGGCGACGCCGGTGGTCTCGTCGAACGTCCGTTTCGTCTCGGTGAACAGCAGGGCCCGGTGGCCGTAGGGCACGAGGAATCCGTACTGCTCCAGCACGACCTTGTTGTCCCGGCCGAGCCAGGCGTGGTGCTCCCAGTGCTTGAGGTTGAGCCCGGACGACGTGCTCGGCTCCCAGCGCCCGTCCAGGTCGAGGGTGGCGCCGGCGGCGCTCAGCGCCAGCAGCCCGACGTCCACCGGGGCCGCCACGGGCTCCGGCGGATTGGTCAGGGTGATCAGTTGGCGGTAGTCGAAGCCCTCCGGGTTCAGCGCGCCGAAGAGCTTCGCCTCCTGCTCGTCGGCGGGGTCGTCGGCGGCGACCACGCGGACGGTGGGCTGCGACTGCGGGGCCGGGCGTCCGGTGGGGCCGCGCAGGGCGAGCCGGGTGTGCCACAGCTCCGTGCGGCCGTCGTGCTCGACCGGCGTCTCCGCGTGGTCCCACGTCGCGAACTGCTCCGGCGTCAGGTGCAGCCAGTCCACGACCAACAGGTCCGTCTCCAGGCCGCCGGGCCGGCCGGCCGCCGGCACCACCCGCATGACCCACTGCCACCACCGCAGCAGCCCGCTCTCGCTGTACGGGACGGTCTTGACCGTCTCCGGCACGACGAAGGCGATCCGGCTCGGACCCACCGCGCGGGCCGCAGCCGAGCCCGGCGCGGGCCTGTTCGGCTCGCCCTCGTACACCGTCTGCTCGCTGACGTGCTGCGACTCGAAGCGGGCGACCACGTACGCCCGCTGCGCAGGGTCGACCCGACGCAGCTGCGGCGGGTCCGCGGCGGGGTCCGGCCGCAGGTTGTAGAAGTCGAAGTCGATGACCAACATGTCCTGCGGCCGTACGAGCCGGATGCTCGCCACCGGAGCCGGAGCACTCATGCCGGACCCTCCGCACTGTCGAGAGGCACTACGTATAGCGGGGCGGCCGTTGCCCGGTGTATCCCCCGAACGGGTTACTGCGGTGCGCGCCCGGGCGTTCGGGTCCAGCGAGGTGGCCGACGAGGTGGCCGACGAGGTGGCCAACCGGTTCCGGGCGTTCGGGAACGACCCGGTGCGGGCCGCGCGTTGTGTCGTGCGTACGGCTTCGTCCCCTACGCTGCGGGCGGGCCGCACCCGGTCCGTGCCGACGAAACAGCCGCCGAACAGGAGCACTCCGTGGCCACCCGCGTCCCTCCCGGTAGCCCCTCGCCCGACCCGCTCCCGGCCGGCCCGCCCGTCCCCGAACTCGGCGCCGAACACGTCGCGCGCTGGCGGGAGCGGGGCGGCGACCTCGTTGACCTGCTCGCCGATGCGCAGCGGCGGGTCGGCGGGGTGGCCGCGGTCCGGCTCGGGCCGCGCCCGACCGTCCTGGTGACCGAGCCCGCGGCGGTGCAGCACGTCCTCGCGCTCAACCCCGACCGCTACGTCAAGCGCTCGCACCGCGCCCGGCTGCTGATCGGGGACGGCGTCATGGCGGCGACGGGCGAGGCGTGGCAGCGCCAGCGGCGGCTGCTCCAGTCCCAGTTCACCAGCCGGGGCATGCGCCGCTACGAGGAGCGGATCGCGGTGGCGGCCAAGACCACCGTCGCCCGCTGGGCCGGATACGCCCGCAGCGGCGAGGTCTTCGACGTGGGTGACGAGATGCGCCGCTTCGCCCTGGACACCATCTGGCGGTCCCTGACCGGACACCCCGTCGACGCCGAGACGGAGCGGACGCTGGGCGACGTGCCCCATGTGATCGCCGCGCTGCCGAGCCTGCCGGCGGACGAAGTGTCCGCGAAGGGTGCGGTCGCCGAGGAGCTGGCCCGGATCGACGCCTTGGCGAACCGGGCCGTCGCCGCCGCCCGCGACGGCGATGCGGGGCCCGACGGACCGGGGCTCCTACACGTCCTGATCGAAGCGTCCGCGACCCGCCCCGAGTACACGGACAGGCTGATCCGGGACGAGTTGGTCACCCTGCTCCTCGCCGGCCACGAGACCACGGCCACCACCTTGACCTGGCTCCACCTGCTCCTGGACGAGCACCCCGAGGCCCGGGAGTGGGCACTGGCCGCCGGCGGCGAGGGCACGCCCGAGCGGCGGCAGGCCGTGCAGGCGCTCGTCCACGAGACGCTGCGGTTCTACCCGTCCGCGTGGATGCTGCCGCGCTGTGCGGCGCAGGACGACGTCCTCGCCGGGCATTCGATCGAGGCCGGCACCGACATCCTGGTCTGCCCGTACCTGACGCACCGGGACCCCGAAGTGTGGGAAGACCCCGGCGCGTTCGACCCCGAGCGCTTCACCACTCCAGGGCGCCGCCCCGACCAGCCGGGCGGCTACCTCCCCTTCGGACTCGGGCCACGGGCCTGTCTGGGCCTCCAGTTCGCCCTCCGCGAGTCCACCGCCCTCCTGGAACTCCTGCTGCCGCTGCCCGCCCCGCGCTTCGAGGCCGTCCCGAAGGGGGCCGTGTACGGCATCACCGTGCGCCCCGACGGGCCGACGCCTGCGACGCTCGACGGCGGGGCGCGTCCGACTTCCGGAGGGTGAGGCGGAACACGCCGACCCGCTCGAACCCGTGCCCTTCCCGGGCTCCGCGCCCGACATCTCCGCTGCGACGTGCTCGAACTCTCCGTGACGCCCCGCTTCACCATGTTCGGCACCATGGACATCACGGTCTACGTGTCCTCGCTGGTGCTGGTGCTGGTGCTGGCGTCGTTCGGGCTGCTCACCACGTCCGCCGCCTTCCACCGCGTGGTCACCGACCCCTGCCTCAAGCACCGGTTGGTGCACGTCTCGGGGCGGTTGGCCCTGTGGGGCCTGGTCCTGCTGATGCTCGCCCTGTCGTGCGCCGTGCTGCTCGTGCTGACGGTCGTGCTGCCGCCCGTGATGGCGGGCGTGCTGGCGGTGGCGGTGCTGTGCTGGCTGTTCGGCTTCTGGTTCTGGATGCCGATGCGTGCCCGGGGGCGGAGCGCCGTCGAGGCCCCGCCCCCCGCGGACCGCCGTCCGATGGGCGTCAGCCCCCGTTGACGTACGTCCGCAGATGGCGCGCGGTCAGGGTGTCGCCGTCGCTGACGAGTTGACGTGGGGTGCCGGTGAAGACGACTTCTCCGCCGTCGTGGCCGCCGCCCGGTCCGATGTCGACGATCCAGTCGGCGTGGGCCATCACGGCGAGGTGGTGTTCGATCACGATGACCGAGTTGCCGCCGTCCACCAGGCGGTCGAGCAGTGCCAGCAGTTTGTCGACGTCGGCCAGGTGGAGGCCGGTGGTCGGCTCGTCGAGGACGTACGTCGACGCCTTCTCCGCCATGTGGATGGCGAGCTTCAGCCGCTGGCGCTCGCCGCCGGAGAGGGTGTTCAGGGGCTGACCGAGGCGCAGGTAGCCGAGGCCCACGTCGACGAGCCGGCCGAGGACGGCGTGCGCCTGTCCCGAGGGGAAGAAGTCGTACGCCTCCTTCACCGGCATGTCGAGGACCTCGCTGATGTCCTTGCCGCGCAGCTTGTAGGTGAGGACCTCGGGGGTGTAGCGCTTGCCCTCGCACTTCTCGCACACCGTGGTGACGCCGGCCATCATCGCCAGGTCGGTGTAGATGAGCCCGGCGCCGTTGCAGGCGGAGCAGGCGCCTTCGGAGTTGGCGCTGAACAGGGCCGCCTTGACGCCGTTGGCCTTGGCGAAGGCGGTGCGGACCGAGTTGAGCAGGCCCGTGTACGTCGCCGGGTTGGAGCGGCGCGAGCCCCGGATGGGCGACTGGTCGGCCACCACCACGCCCTCCCGACCGGAGAGGTAGCCGTGGACGAGTGAGCTCTTTCCGGAGCCGGCGACTCCGGTGACCACGGTCAGCACCCCGAGGGGCACGTCCACCGACAGGTTCTTCAGGTTGTGGCGTGTGGCGCCCTCGATCGAGACGTGCCCGGTGGGGCGGCGCACCGCGTCCCGTAGGGCGGCCCGGTGGCCGAGGTGGCGGCCGGTGAGGGTGGGGGAGGAGCGCAGCCCGGCGACGTCTCCGGCGTAGCCGATCACACCTCCCTCGGTGCCGGCGCCGGGCCCGAGGTCCACGACGTGGTCGGCGATCGCGATGACCTCGGGTTTGTGCTCGACCACCAGGACCGTGTTGCCCTTGTCGCGCAGCCGCAGCAGCAGGTCGTTCATCCGCTGGATGTCGTGCGGGTGCAGTCCGGTGGTCGGCTCGTCGAAGACGTACGTGACGTCCGCCAGCGGTGAGCCGAGGTGTCGGACCATCTTGACCCGCTGGGACTCGCCGCCGGAGAGGGTGGAGGAGGTGCGGTCCAGGCTGAGGTAGCCGAGGCCGATCTCCACCAGGGAGTCCAGCAGTTGGCCCAGGTTGGCCAGGAGCGGTGCCACGGTGGGCGCGTCCAGCTTGTGCACGAAGGCCGCCAGGTCGCTGATCTGGAGGGCTGCGCACTCGGCGATGTTCAACCCGCCGATGCGGCACTCCAGCGCGGCGCGGTTGAGGCGGGCACCCGCGCACTCCGGGCACTGGCCGAAGACGACGGCGCGGTCCACGAAGGCTCGGATGTGGGCCTGCATCGCCTCGCGGTCCTTGGCGAGGAAGCTGCGGTGGATGCGCGGGACGAGCCCCTCGTACGTGAGGTTGCTGGAGCCGACCTTGACCTTGGTCGTCGGCTTGTGCAGCAGGTCGGCGAGTTCCGCCTCGGTGAAGTCGGCGACCTTCTTGTCCGGGTCGTAGAAGCCGGAGCCGGCCATCACCTGCCACAGCCAGGAGTCCACCGTGAAGCCGGGGACGGTGATCGCCCCCTCGCGCAGCGACTTGGACCGGTCGACCACCTGGTCCAGGTCGATGTCGGATATCCGGCCGATGCCCTCGCACCGCGGGCACATGCCCTCGGCATTGTTGAAACCGAAGTGGTGCGAGGGGCCCACGTACGGCTCGCCGAGGCGGCTGAAGACGATCCGCAGCATGGTGTACGCATCGGTCGCGGTCCCCACCGTGGAGCGGGAGTTGGCGCCCATGCGCTCCTGGTCGACCACGATCGCGGCGCTGAGGTTGCGCAGCGCGTCCACGTCCGGACGACCGACCGAGGGCATGAACGACTGCACGAAGCTGGTGTACGTCTCGTTGAACAACCGCTGCGACTCGGCGGCCACGGTGCCGAAGACGAGGGACGACTTGCCGGAGCCCGAGACGCCGGTGAAGACGGTGAGCCGGCGCTTGGGGATGTCGACGGAGACGTCGCGGAGGTTGTTCTCCCGGGCCCCGCGCACCTCGATGAGGTCGTGGCTGTCGGCGAGGCGGGCGCCGGGGGGCTGCCCGCCCTCCGTCGCACCGGTGCGCGGTGCGCTGGGGTCGTGGTCGTACGTGCCTGCGGGACCGGGACCTTCGGCGGGCATGGTTGCTCTCTCTCCTCGGGCGCTTGGGGGAGAAACGCGGGAATCCGCTGGATGCGCGCCGACCACTGTACACAGTTACTGGATACACCGTACGCAGATATTCCCGTGATACGCGCACGGGGACCCGTTTGAATGCTCAAAGGAGCGTGTGGTTAACATGTGAGCGCCGCATGTGAGCGCCACCTAGCTCGAAAGATAGGCCCTGTGACTCTCAACGAGGACTCGTTCACCAACTGGAAGAACCGCGAGGAGATCGCGGAGGCGATGATCCCGATCATCGGGAAGCTGCAGCGCGAGCGGGACGTCACCGTCCTGCTGCACAGCCGCTCCCTGGTGAACAAGTCGGTGATCAGCATCCTCAAGGCCCACCGCTTCGCCCGGCAGATCGCCGGCGAGGAGCTGTCGGTCACCGAGACGATGCCGTTCCTGAAGGCCCTCACCGGGCTGGACCTCGGCCCGTCCCAGATCGACCTCGGCATGCTCGCCGCGCTGTACCGCACCGACGACCGCGGCCTGTCGGTCGAGGAGTTCACCGCGGACGCCGTCGCCGGCGCCACCGGCGCCAACAAGATCGAGTGCCGTGAGCCGCGGGACGTCGTCCTCTACGGCTTCGGTCGCATCGGCCGGCTCGTCGCCCGCCTCCTGATCGAGAAGTCCGGCTCCGGCAACGGTCTGCGGCTGCGTGCGATCGTGGTGCGCCGCGGCTCCGGCGAGCCCGGCGAGGACCTGGTCAAGCGCGCCTCGCTGCTGCGCCGCGACTCCATCCACGGCCAGTTCCAGGGCACCATCACCGTGGACGAGGCCAGCAGCACCATCATCGCCAACGGCAACGAGATCAAGGTGATCTACGCCGGCGACCCGACCGAGGTCGACTACACGGCGTACGGCATCAAGAACGCCATCCTGATCGACAACACCGGCAAGTGGCGCGACCGGGCGGGGCTCTCCAACCACCTGCGCCCCGGCATCGACAAGGTCGTGCTGACCGCCCCGGGCAAGGGCGACGTTCCCAACATCGTGCACGGCGTCAACCACGACACGATCAAGCCGGACGAGCAGATCCTGTCCTGTGCCTCCTGCACCACCAACGCGATCGTCCCGCCGCTGAAGGCGATGGCGGACGAGTTCGGCGTGCTGCGCGGCCACGTGGAGACGGTCCACTCGTTCACCAACGACCAGAACCTGCTGGACAACTTCCACAAGTCCGAGCGCCGCGGTCGCTCCGCGCCGCTCAACATGGTCATCACCGAGACCGGTGCGGCCTCCGCCGTCGCCAAGGCGCTGCCCGACCTGAACGCACGGATCACCGGCAGCTCCATCCGCGTCCCGGTGCCGGACGTGTCCATCGCGATCCTCAGCCTGCGGCTCGGCCGCGAGACCACCCGCGAAGAGGTGCTGGACCACCTGCGCAACGTCTCGCTGACCTCCCCGCTGAAGCGGCAGATCGACTACACCAGCGCCCCGGACGCGGTGTCGAGCGACTTCATCGGCTCGCGGCACGCCTCGATCGTCGACGCCGGCGCCACCAAGGTCGAGGGCGACGACGCGATCCTGTACCTCTGGTACGACAACGAGTTCGGCTATTCGTGCCAGGTCATCCGGGTCGTGCAGCACGTCTCCGGGGTGGAGTACCCGACGTACCCGGCGCCCGTCGTCTGATCGACCCGGGCCCGGTGGGGGCGCGGCGGCCGAGCGGCCCGTCGCGCCCCTTCGTCATGCGCTCGCCGCGGGCGTCAGCACGGCCGGCACGCTGCGGTGGCCGTTGGAGAGGAACGACGGCATCGGGCTGAGTTCGTCCGCCGGGACCGCGAGCGCCAGCCGCGGAAAGCGGTCGAGGGCCATCCGCAGGGCGACGACCGCCTCCAGCCGGGCCAGGGCGGCACCGAGGCAGACGTGGACCCCGTGTCCGAACGACAGATGGGAGCGGTCGGGACGGCCCGGGTCGAAGCGGTCCGCGTCCGGCCCGTACGCGTCCGGGTCGGTGTTCGCCGCGCTGTACGCGGCGAGGATCGCCTCGCCCGCCCGGATCGTGACCCCGCCGGGGAGGTCGACGTCCACCGTGGCGAACCGCATCGGCAGGAAGGGGACGGGGGCCTGCCAGCGCAGGGTCTCCTCCACCACGTCGTCGTACGACACCGTGCCCGCCAGGAGCGCGGACCGCTGCTCGGGGTGGGTGAGCAGGGCGACGAGCGCGTGGTCGATCAGGTTGATCGTGGTCTCGTAACCGGCGCTGACCATCAGCATGAGGGTGTCGCGCAACTCGTCGTCGCTCAGCCCCGTGCCGTCGCCCTCGGTGTCCCGGGCCGCGATCAGCCTGGTGGTGAGGTCATCGCCCGGGCTGTCGCGCCGTTCGGCTATCAGCTCCGTCAGGGTCGCCCGCAGGGCATGGGCGTTGGCCTCGGCCTCCGCGCCGGTGAGGGTGGTGGCGAAGACGCCCTCGACGTTGCGGCGGAAGCTGCTGGCCCGGTCGTCCGGCAGCCCGAGGAGGTGGCTGATCACCCGGATCGGCAGCGGGGCGGCGAAGCGCTCGCGCAGATCCACGGTCGACCCGGCAGGGGCGGTGGCGAGGTCGTCGAGGAGCTCGCCGGTGATCGCCTCGATCCGCGGGCCGAGGGCGGCGATCCGGCGGCCCGCGAAGGCCGGCGAGATCAGGCGCCGCAGGCGCCGGTGGTCGGCGCCGTACGCGGTGAACATGTTCCGCACCCCGACCCAGAGGTTCAGCGGCCAGTCCCGTGTCTCCTCGGGGTAGCGCGGCCAGTGCTGCACGGCGTCCTTCGAGATGCGGCCGTCCATCAGCAGTTGCTTCAGCAGCGCGCGGTCGCTGACCGCCCACACCTGCTCGCCCAGGACGTCGACCCGCGTCACGGGGCCGCGCTGGCGCAGGGCGGCGTCCTCGCCGCGCCGGTCGTCAGCGGTCGGATCGAGCACTAAGGGTCTTTGACGGTCCATGCACCGGCTCCTTCGCGGTGATTCGGCACACGGCGGTGAGAAGGTGCCGCCGCGGTACCGCCGAGCCCGGTCGACGGGCCCGGCCACGGAAAGTAATGCCCAGAGCGGACGCGGCCTACCCCCGCGTCCTCGGCCCGTACGGCGCGGCCCGGGCGTCAGCCGTCGCCCCGGACGAGCGCGGTCACCGCCACCGTCGCGTACCGCATAGTGAAGCTTCCGCCCAGCGCGTCGACGGCCGCACCGACCCCCTCCAACACCGCGGCCAACGCGGGTGCCGGGAGCCGGGTGAAGGCGCCCTGGGTCGGCAGTTGGTCCAACCAGGCGTCGCGGGTGTACCTCCACTCCCACTCGTGCCGCCACTGCTGCGGCTCTTCGAAGGCGCCTGTCGCGCGGATCCCGTCCGCGGCGCCGGCGAGCAGGGTCCCGTACCCGCCCTTCGTGCCGCGCCCCAGCGCCCGTACGTCGAAGGGGGCGTCCGGCAGCGCTCGTCGACAGGCTTCGGCGACTGCGTCCGCCAGCTCGGGCGGCAGCTCGAATGCGTTCCAGAACGGCGCCAGCAGCCCGCCGGGGCGCAGGGCGCGCGCCGCCCCGGCCGCCCCCGCCACCGGGTCGACCCAGTGCCACGCCTGGCCGGCGACGACCGCGTCATACGTCCGCCCGGCCGCCTCCCACTGCTCGAACCTCGCTTCCTCGACCGCGACCTTCGACCGTCGAGCCAGGTCGGCCATGCGGGGGTCGGGCTCCACCCCGAGCACCCGGCAGCCGGCCTCTTGGAGCTGCCGGGCGACGATGCCGGTGCCGCAGCCGACGTCGAGGACGTGCGGGGGCCCGGGAGCCGGCGGCGTCAGGTCGAGGATCCGGTGCACCAGGGCCGTGGGGTAGCGGGGGCGGGCGCGGTCGTATCGCTGGGCGTCCGCGCCGAAGGACTCAGCCGTAGCACGCCGCTGATGGAGTCCGGCAGCCGCCGCGCGCTCGGGCTCCGGGGATACAGTGGGCACTCGCCCACTGTGAGTGGGCGAGTGCCCACTCGTCAATCGACGGGGGCGGGAACCAGCCGGGACGAAGGAGGCCGCGGGTGCCGACCGGAGTGGCGCTGCGCGACCCGCGCCAACAACTCTTCGACGCCGCCGAACGCGTGCTGCTGCACGCCGGCCCGAACGCACTGACCAGCCGGGCCGTCACCGAGGAGGCCGGCTGCGCCAAGGGCGTCCTGCACCGGCACTTCGCCGATTTCGACGCCTTCCTCGCCGAACTCGTCCGGGACCGGGCCGCCCGCCTCCGGGAACGGGCCGCCGCCCTGCGCGCCGCGGCTGGAACCGGTGCGGTCGTCGACCACCTCACGACGGCGCTGACCGAGCTCTTCGGCCCCGTCGCCGTGGCCCTGGTCGCCCTCGTCACCTCCCGTGACGGCCTGCGCGCCCGGCTGCGCGGGGACGCGCCGACGGGCGTCCCGCTGCTGACGGAGGCCGCCGCCGCGATCGCCGCGTACCTCGAAGCCGAGCGCGGCCACGGCCGGATCGAGCCCGCCGCCGACGTCGACGTCCTCGCCCCCACCCTGATCGGCGCGGGACACCTGCTCTTCGCGGACCGGACCGGGACTGCGCCGCGGACCGCGGACGTCCGCAAGATGGTGACCGGCGTGCTCGCCACGGCAGCACGGGAGCCCTAGGTCGTGTCTGACAAATAGCGTCGTCCGCCCCTGAGGGCGGGTGCCGCGGCCCAGACGGGATTTGTCAGACACGGCCTAGCCCGCGTCCGCAGTTCCGCGCGTGGCCGGCCGCGGCGCCGTGTGATCGACTGGGAAAGGGACCGCCGGGGGAAACGCGGAGGTGACGCGATGGCCGGACTGCCCGACTCCACCGTGGCCTGGGTCGTCGACCGGCCCGCCCCGGCCGCCGAGCACCCGCTGCGCCGCGTGCGTCGCCCGCTCGCCGCACCGGGCCCGTACGACCTGCTGATCGAGGTCAGCGCCTGCGGGGTGTGCCGGACCGATCTCCACCTCGCGGAGGGGGACCTCGCCCCGCACGTCGAGCAGTGCACCCCGGGCCACGAGGTCGTGGGGCGGGTCGTCGCGGGCGGGGACGCCGTGAGCGGCTTCGCGCCGGGCGACCGCGTCGGCGTGGCGTGGCTCGCCGGCACCTGCGGCACCTGCCCGTACTGCCGCACCGGACGGGAGAACCTGTGCCCCCGGTCCCGCTACACCGGCTGGGACCTGCACGGCGGATACGCGCGGTACACCGTGGCCGACGCCCGCTACGCCTACCACCTCCCCGAAGGCGTGCCCGACGAGGAGGTCGCGCCCTGGCTCTGCGCCGGCATCATCGGGTACCGGGCGCTCAACCGCGCCGAGTTGCCCGACGGCGGTCGGCTCGGGATCTACGGCTTCGGGGCGTCCGCGCACCTGACGGCCCAACTCGCCATCGCCCGGGGCGCCACCGTGCACGTCCTCACCCGCGGTGGGGCCGCCCGGGACCTCGCGCTCGCCCTCGGCGCCGCATCCGCGCGCGGCCCCCGGGACGCACCGCCCGAACCGTTGGACGCGGCGATCCTCTTCGCGCCGGTCGGCGACCTGGTCCCCGTCGCCCTCGCCGCGCTGGACCGCGGCGGCACCCTGTCCGTGGCCGGCATCCACCTCACCGACGTGCCCGCCCTCTCCTACCAGCGGCACCTGTTCCAGGAGCGGACGCTGCGCAGCGTCACGGCGAACACCCGGGAGGACGGCCGCGCCTACCTGGCGGAGGCGGCCCGGCACCGTCCGCGGGTCCACGTCCAGCGGTACCCGATGGGGCGGGCGGACCAGGCGCTCGCGGACCTGGCGGCGGGCCGCTTCACCGGAGCCGCGGTCCTGCACGCGGAGTGACGACCGCGCGTGGGGCTGTGGACGGGCCGAGGTGCCCGGATCGTCGTAGCGTGGAGTGGGGGTAGCGGATGCACCGGCATTCGGAGGTACGGAGGTGAGGGCGGTGTCGGCCCACCACCTGAACGCCCGCGAGCAGCGGTTGCTGCAGGAGACGGAACGGTACCTGACCGCGGACCGGAGGCTGCGGTGGCGACTGCGTCTGCTGGGCGGCGCGTGTCGAATGCGCCATGTGCTGGCCGCGGTGCTTCCGGGCCGCTGGGTCCTCGCCGTGGCCGCCCTGGTCTCACTGGTGCTGCTGGTCACCGGCGTCGCGACCGGCAACTCCGGGGTCATCTGGGCCTTCGCCCTGTGCTGGCTGGTGACGTGGGCCGTGGTGTTGCGCGCCGCGTACCGCTGGGCCACCACGCACCTGGGCTCCGACGACGAGCGCAAACCCCGCAAACCCTACGTGTGAGCTGCTGCCGAGTCGGCGGGTGAGCTGCCGCGGGGGAGCGGGACGGGCGGAGCGGACGCGGTGGTCCGCCCCGCCCGTCGCGTGCGCCGTCGTCAGGACGGGGCCAGCGTCGTCAGGACGGGTTCAGCTTGATGGCGAACCCGTTGAAGATGGACCACACGTCCACCCATGCCACCCCGCCGCTGCACTCCTTGGCGGGGGTGCACCCGGTGCCGTAGCTGATGATGCCGTTCAGCTGGCGGGAGTTCGGGTCGTTGATGGTGATGACCGGTCCGCCGCTGTCGCCGCCCCGGCCGACGATGCCGCCGGCGTGCGGCACGCCGTAACTCCCCCACACCGTGGTGCCGTCGATGGGCCAGTTCGCGTTCCCGGCGTAGACGGTGCGGATGTTGCAGACGACCTTGGAGTTGTAGCCGAGTTGACAGGTGAAGTCGTTCACGGCGACGTTGCGCACGCCGTTGAGGTAGCGGGTGTAGCCCTGGGCGTCGACGCCGTCCCAGGTGAAGCGGTTGGTCCTGGTCTCGATGAAGGCCGAGTCGATCTCGGGCCGCTTGAACTTCACCTGGCCGACGTAGTTGCCGCCGAGCGCGTACACCTGGGCGTTGACGTTGTAGCAGTGGCCCGCGGTCACCAGCCACTGACGGCCGTCCCAGTTGCTGATCGCGGGGATTCCGCTGGTGCACTGGGACCGGCCGGCGAAGCCGGGGCCGAGGGCCGCGCCCGCGTAGAACGGCGCGAAGTCGTTCTCCCGGCTGAGCGCGGCGGACGGCGTGCCGGCGCTCACCGCGACGGGGGTGGCCGCCGCGGACTCGCGCTGCGCGGCCACGGCCGGCGAGGCGAAGTAGCTCCGCGCCGCCGAGGCGTCGTCCACGGCCAGGTGGATCGTCCCGCCGTCGACCGAAGCGCCCGCCATGGTGACGGAGAACGGCAGGTCCTTGCGGTCGGTGAGCGCGGTCATCTCCGCCATCAGCGCGGTCCGGGTCTTCTTGCCCCGGCGGACTTCGATCAGCCCGGTGTCCACGGCGGGCGCGCTCTTGCGCACCGCGGACAGGAAGCGGCTCCGCTGGGACACGTCGGTCAGGTAGACCCGGACGGAGCGGTAGTCGGGCGCCAACTCGACCTGGGTGTACACGTCGGCGAGGGCACCCCGCCCCACCTGGGCCGCGGCGTCCGCCGCCGCCCGCAGCGGGGCCAGCACCTTCCCCTGCTGCTCCGGGCTCATCGCCGCGAGCACGTCCGCGGACAGCGGTCGGTCGTCCTTGGCATGTGCGGCCACGGTCATCAGCGGGAGCAGGGCCAGGGCCCCCGCCACGGCGACGCAGCGCCGCATCCTGCTCTTCATCCGTCCCCCTCACCGACCCCGTCGAAGCGGAGTCCTCACTGCGGTCGCCCGGGACGTTAATCAGCTGCATCAGGGTCGCCAAGGGCGATTTACGGTCGTTCCCGGCAACATGTGAGAGGCCCGGCGGAACGTGATCCTCCGGACAGATGGGGTCATTGGTGTCCGAGGGATGCAGACCGGCCCGGCCCGACGGAGCCCGTCACGTCGGCCGGTAGTCCGGTCGGCTGGTCGTCACGTCGGCCGGTGTCCCCGTCAGCCGGTCGTCACGTCGGCCGGTCGTCGTACGGCACCGGCTGGAGCCGGGTCACCAGCGAGAAGAACGCGGCCTCGTTGCCCGCCATGCCCAGGGCGTCCAGGGCCTCGTCCGCCTCGGTCATCGGTGCGGTGAGCAGCGCGAGCGCCGTCGCGGGACGCTCCCCGTCGTCGAGCACGGCCCGGGTGGCGCTGAGCAGCCGTACGTACGCCTGTGCCGCGGCGAGTTCCAGATCGGTCATGTCGTGGCCTTCCCCCTCGAAAAGGTGCTGGACCGTCAAGTCTGTCGCCCACCACTGACAATCGGGTCCGGCGGCTCGCCCGGAGCGCTGCTCCACGGGGGCGAAGACGCCGGCGGGGCCCGGCTCCCACGTGCGGAAACCGGGCCCCGTCGGAGGCGGTGCGAGCGCTCTAGACGATCTGGTCCGAGATCTCGGCCTGCTCACGGGCCGAGCCGTACGACTGCGGCGTGCTGTACGAGCGGCGCGCCACGAACCACCAGACCGTGGCCAGGGTGAGCACGGAGACCAGTGCGACCGAGGCGTAGTTCATGGTGTCGGCGGTCACCGGGTTGGTCTGCGGCAGCAGGAACAGCACCGTCACGCAGACCACCCACGCCACGGCCACCCATCCGATGGGCTTGCTCCACTTGCCCAACGTCCAGGGCCCCGGCTCGAACCGGTCGCCCGCCCGCAGCTTCAGATAGACCGGGATGATGTACGCCGGCGTGATGCCGATGACGTTGATCGCGGTCACCGCCCCGTACGCGGTCGTGGACCACAGCGACGGCAGCGCCAGCACGGCCGCGAAGCCCACCGACAGCCACACGGCCGGCACCGGCGTCTGCGTCCTGCGGCTCACCTTCCGCCACAGCGTGGAGCCCGGCAGCGCGTTGTCCCGGCTGAACGCGAACACCATGCGGCTGGCCGCGGCCACCTCGGCGTTGCCGCAGAAGAGCTGCGCCACGATCACCACGAGCAGCAGCGCCGCCGCCCCGTCCGAGCCCAGCGCGTCCAGCAGGATCTGCGCCGGTGGCACGCCCGTTTCGCTGTTCAGCGCCCCGTCGTAGTCCTGGATGGCGAAGGTCAGCGCGGTCAGCAGCACGAAGCCGGCGATCCAGGAGGCCCAGATCGCCCGGACGATGCCGCGGGCCGCGGTCACCGAGGCGTTGGACGTCTCCTCCGACAGGTGCGCGGAGGCGTCGTACCCGGAGAAGGTGTACTGCGCGAGCAGCAGACCGATCGCCGCGACGTAGAAGGGGTTCTCCCACCCGGTGTTGTTCACGAACTCCGTGAAGACGAACGACGGCGACTGGTGGCTGTCCGGGACGATCACGATGGCGCCGACGATCAGGGCGACGCCGCCGATGTGCCACCACACGCTGATCGAGTTGAGCACGCTCACCAGCTTCACGCCGAAGAGGTTGAGCGTGGCGTGCAGCAGCAGGATCCCGAGGAAGATCAGGAAGGTGGACTCGGGCGTCGGGTCGAAGCCGAACTGGAGGTTCAGGAAGGCGCCGAGGAAGAGCGCCGCGCCGTAGTCGATGCCCGCGATGGCACCCAGCAGTCCCAGCAGGTTCAGCCAGCCGGTGTACCAGCCCCACTTGCGCCCGCCGAGCCGGTCGGCCATGTAGTACAGGGCGCCGGAGGTGGGGTACGCGCTGGTGACCTCCGCCAGCGCCATGCCGACGCAGAGCACGAAGAGGCCGACGCCGGCCCAGCCCCAGAGCATGACCGCGGGGCCGCCGGTGTTCATGCCGAAGCCGTACAGCGTCATGCATCCGGAGAGGATGGAGATGACGGAGAAGCTGATGGCGAAGTTGCCGAAGCCCCCCATCCGGCGAGCCAGCACGGGCTGGTAGCCGAGCTCCCTGAGCCGTTCCTCCTCGTCGAGTACGGGCTTCTGGCCGGCGCCGGCCGACCATCTGGGTGGGGATATGGACACGGTGGAACCTCCGGGGGAAAGGTGGTCGCACTGAACGTTCGGTGGCGCGGGTCAGCAACCCGCGTCACGTGCGGCGGTGAAGCACCGGCTGCGCGCCCTGAGGAAGATCTCCTCCGCCAGGGTCGGGTCGCCGGGGTTCTGGGAGCGGTACTGCCAGGGCGGAGTGGTGTAGAAGGGCCCCAGCGCGTCGAAGACGCGGGCGGCTTCGACGAATCGACCCGCGCCCCACAGGGCGTGGGCCAGGTGGTTCAGGTCGAGCAGCGAGGACGAGACCGGGTCGGTGTGCGCGAACCAGCCCTCCAGGGCGAGCATCGCTTCCCGGATGGCGTCCTCGGTGACCCAGTGCAGGTCGAGGGCGCGCTCGTGACCCCGGTCGCGTCGATACCGCTCGACCCGGACGAACAGCGGCAGCACCAGCAGCGCGGAGCCGGCCGGTGCCGAAGAGGCCGCCCACTGGACGAAGTTGACCGCCTCCGACAGGTGTCCGCCGGACCTGCGCCCGTACACGAACTGGAGCATGCGGTGGTACGCCTCGCGGTTGTACGGGTCGCGGCGGTGCGCCTCGGCGAGCAGCCCCCACGGCCCGGGGAAGAGCATGGGGCCCGGCGGCGCCTGGCGGTGCTCCTCCAGGCGCTGCTTCTCGTCGAGTTGGGCCAGCGCGAGCAGGCACACCCACGGCACCGGATCGTTCGGCCCGTGATGGGCCGCGACCCGACACGCCTCCCACGCCTCGTGCCACAGCTCTTGGGTGCGGGCGTGGTTCTCCCGGTGGGCCCGCAGGGCGCGCTCGACCGCGACCCGGCACTGCATGACGATCGCGGCCAGGGACTCGGGCTCCTCGGCGCGCCACGCCTGGACGGCGTCCGAGCCGGCGGCCACGGCCGCGAGCACCTGGGTCCGCTGGGTCCACAAACCCCAGGCAGGGGTGTTGTTCAGCAGGTTCCGCATCGACAACCAGCGACCGGTCCGTAAGTCCTGTAGGGCGGCGCGCAACTCGTTGTCGTGGCCGGCCGGGTGGTAGACCGGGCGGAACTGGTCGGGGGCCATCAGCCCCTCGCCGTGCCCGCAGGGGCACACCCGCGGGGTGGAGTGCGGCGGCAGGATTGTCTGAAAGTGGTCGTCATGGGTCCCCTTGGGGAGGGTGGGGGGTGGTTGCGGTGGGTGGAGACCCTGCTCCACTCCTGTTTGCGCGCCGATCTTACTCAACCGAGCGTTTACGACAAGAAGTTGAGGCCATTCGGTCATCTGTCGAGACAACAGGCCCGTACGCAGGGAGGTTTGATCGCAGGCCAAGGGGATTGACGGCGACGCTCGGGCCGTGCCGGGCAGTCGACGGCGCCGCGACCATAGGTCGAACCGACCGCAGAAGACAGGCCGTTGATCGAGGAGATGGCAAGGGGAAAGCGTTATCCATGGGGTGGGTATGGCCGGAAATCGCCCAGATGGTGAACCTGTTGACCTGGCGGCGACCCGACCTTCGGTCTTCCCGGCGGAGCCGTAGCGCACGCGTATGGATGTCCGAAGATCGGGCGGGCGGCGAGGGTGAGGGGGCGGGCCGGCGAGGGCTCAGGCTACGGGGCGGCTCCAGCGGCCGGAAGGCGCCCGGGCCGCCGCGTCCGGCCCGAGCAACGTCACGTCCGATTTCCGCTAGCGGCGTCGGTCGCGGGCTGCGCATACTGGCCGCATGACGACGGTGGAAGACAGCAGGTACACGGCGGTGGCCAGCAGGGACGCCCGCTTCGACGGAGTGTTCTTCTTCGCGGTCTCCACCACCGGGATCTACTGCCGCCCGAGCTGCCCCGCGGTCACCCCCAAGCGGCGGAACGTGACCTTCTACCGCACGGCCGCCGCAGCTCAGGGCGCCGGCTACCGGGCCTGTCGACGCTGTCGCCCCGACGCCGTCCCCGGATCCCCCGAGTGGAACGTCCGCGCCGACGTCGTCGGCCGCGCCATGCGGCTGATCGGGGACGGCGTCGTGGACCGCGAAGGCGTCGCCGGCCTCGCCGACCGCCTCGGCTACAGCGCCCGACAGGTGCAGCGACAGCTCACCGCCGAACTAGGCGCCGGCCCCATCGCCCTCGCCCGTGCCCAGCGCGGACACACCGCCCGCGTGCTGCTCCAGACCACCACCCTCCAGGCCGCTGAGATCGCCTTCGCGGCCGGCTTCGCGAGCGTGCGCCAGTTCAACGACACCATGCGCGCCATCTACGCGGCGACCCCCAGCGAACTGCGGTCGGCGCGCCCCGGCCGCCCCTCGCGCTCCACGCAGCTCGCCCCCGAGGGCGGCGGCCGGGCCGGGGTGCCGCTGCGGCTCGCGCACCGCGGCCCGTACGCCGCCGGGCAGGTCTTCGACCACCTCGCCGCCCGGGCCGTCGCCGGCGTCGAGGAGGTCGTCGGGCCGGCGGGCGACCGCGTGTACCGACGTACGCTGCGCCTGCCCGGCGGCCCCGCGGTCGCAGAGGTCGACGAGCGGCCGGGGCCGGCCGGGGGATGGCTGGAGTGCCGCCTCCACCTCACCGACCTGCGCGACTTGACCACCGCCACCCAGCGGGTGCGGCAGCTGTTCGACCTGGACGCCGACCCCTGTGCCGTCGCCGAGCGACTGGCCGCGGACCCGGCCCTCGCGCCGCTGGTCGCGGCCCGGCCCGGACTGCGCGCTCCCGGCGCCGCGGATCCGCAGGAGACGGCCGTACGCGTCGTCCTCGGCGGACAGGACCCGCCCGCCCGCGGACGGGCGCTCGGCGCTCGGCTCGTCGCGGCGTACGGTCAGCCGCTGGCCGTACCGAGCGGCGGACTCACCCACCTCTTCCCGACGGCGGACGCCCTCGCTGAGGCGTCCCTCGACGCGCTGGACGGGTTCGACGTACCGGCCGGCCGGCGGGCCGCCCTGCGGGCGCTGACCGCGGCCCTCGCCGACGGGTCCCTCAGCCTCGACCCCGGCGTGGACCGGGACGAAGCGGAGCGGCAGGTGCTCGCCCTGCCCGGCGTCGACGCCTGGAGCGCCAGCACCATCCGGATGCACGCCCTCGGCGACCCCGACGTGCGACCCGTCGACGACGTGGCGCTGGCGGCGGGCGCGCGTCGCGCCGGAGCCGCGACGGCGGGCCAGGAGGGCTGGCGGCCCTGGAGCACGTACGCCGTGCACCATCTGTGGAACGCACCGTGACGGCACCGGCCCGGCCCGGGGCTTTGGCGGTCGGCCGGGCCCGACGCGACACCGAAGAGTAGGCTTTTCGGTAGAAGGCTCCCTCAGGGCTCTGCCCTCCTCAGGCCGCCACCGATGTCGCAGGTGTGGTTCCGGCAGGTGATGACCATGGCTGACGAACAGTTCTACAAGCACGACAGGCCGCCGAACCCGGAACTGCCGGAGGACCGGCCGCGCGGTCGTGGCGCCGGCCCACCGGGGCCACCTGCCCAGCACAGCACGACCTGGAAGGTCGTCGTGGTGATCCTCGCGATCGTCGTGGTGATCGTCTTCGGCATCATGCTCTTCCCGTGAGCGGCTCTCGGCCCCGGCCCTTCTGGGCAATGGACGAGCCGCCCGCCCTTCCCCCGATGCAGCACCGATTTCGGCCAGTCGGACCGCGGCGACGTGACGGCTCGTCGCGGTACGCGGCTATCGTCCGGCCATGCTTGCCGTAGACCTGGTCCGCCTGGGCGCTGCGCGCTTCGCCCGACGTACCGCACTGACCTTCGGTGATCGATCCCTCAGCTACGCGGAGGTCGACGAGGCGGCCAACCGGATGGCCCACGTACTCGCCGGGCTCGGAGCCGGCCGCGGCAACAGGGTGGCCCTCCTGTTCGGCAACGGCTTGTGGTCCGTTCCGGTGGAATTCTCCTGTCTGAAAGCCGGCGCGGTCCGGGTGCCGCTCAACCCCCGCCTCTCCGCAGCCGAACACCGCCGCATGGTCCGCGAGACGCGGGCCGACGTGCTCGTGTACGCCCCCGAACTCGCCGAGCGGGCCAACGAGCTGACGGAGGCGGCCCCCGGCCTCGTGCCCGTGGCCCTCGGCCCGTCCCCGACCGGTGGCGACCTCGACCTGCTGGCAGCGATGCGGGAGGCCAGCCCGGCCGATCCCCAGGTACCCGCCGAGCCGGACGACGTCGTCCTGATCCTCTACACCTCGGGCACCACCGGCTCCCTCAAGGCGGCCCGGCACACCCAACGCAGCTACGCCGCGATGGTCGCCAACGTCCTCGCCAACGTGTTCTCACCCGACCGGGACGACGTGATGCTGCACGCCGCCTCCCTCATCCACGCCAGCGGCGCCTTCGTCCTGCCGCTGTGGCTGCGCGGCGGCGTCTCCGTGGTGCTGCCCGGCTTCGACCCGGACTCCTACCTCGCGGCCGTCGCCCGCCACCACGTCACCACCGTCAACCTCGTGCCCACCATGCTGAGCATGCTCTTCGCCGGCGGCCGGGCCGAGGGCGCCGACCTCGGCCGGCTCCACACCGTCGTCTACGGGGCCAGCCCCATGCCCCGCCCCCTGATCGAGTACGCCCTGGACGCGTGGGGACCCAAGTTCGTGCAGTACTTCGGACAGACCGAGGCGCCGCTGTGCATCACCGCACTGGACAAGGGCGACCACGTCGAGGGCGGGGAACTGCTCGGCGCGGCCGGCCACCCCGCCGTCGACGCCCGGGTGGTGCTCACCGACGCGGAGGGCGCCCCGGTCCCGCCCGGCGAGATCGGCGAGGTGCGGGTCAAGGGGCCGTTCACGATGGCCGGTTACCACGACGCACCGGAGCTGACCGCGCAGACGCGCACGCCGGACGGCTGGATCCGCACCCGCGACCTCGGCCGCTTCGACGACCGCGGCTACCTCCATCTCGTCGACCGCAGCAGCGACATGATCGTCACCGGCGGGTACAACGTCTATCCGCGGGAGGTCGAGGACGCGCTCGCCGCCCACCCCGCCGTCGCCCAGTGCGCCGTCGTCGGCGCGCCCGACCCCACCTGGGTGGAGGCCGTCACCGCCTTCGTCACCCTGAGGCCGGGCGCCACGACCACGGAGGCGGCCCTGCGCGACCACGTCCGCGCGCGGCTCGCCGGCTACAAGGTCCCCAAGGCCGTCCGCTTCGTCGACGCGATCCCGCTCTCCCCGGTCGGCAAGGTCCTCCGTCGAGCCCTGCGCGACCCGCTGTGGGAGGACGCGCGATGAGCGGGGCCGCGGCGGCGGTGCGCGTGGAGCGCGACGGGCCCGTGCACACCGTCGTCCTCGCCCGCCCGGAGGTCCGCAACGCGGTCGACGGCCCCACCGCGGCAGGGTTGGCCGCCGCCTTCCGGGCGTTCGAGGCCGACCCGGACGCCGCCGTCGCCGTGCTGTGGGGCGAGGGCGGCACCTTCTGCTCCGGCGCCGACCTCACCGCGATCGGCACGGACCGCGGCAATCGGGTCCGTGAGACGGGAGACGGGCCCATGGGCCCCACCCGGATGCGGTTGACGAAGCCGGTCGTCGCCGCGATCGCCGGGCACGCGGTGGCCGGCGGACTCGAACTCGCCCTCTGGTGCGATCTACGGGTCGCCGAGAAGGACGCGGTCTTCGGCGTGTACTGCCGGCGCTGGGGCGTGCCGCTCGTCGACGGCGGCACGGTCCGGCTGCCGCGGCTGATCGGGGAGAGCCGGGCCATGGACATGATCCTGACGGGCCGTCCGGTGTCCGCGTCGGAGGCGTACGCCTACGGCCTCGCGAACCGACTCGTACCGGTCGGCGAGTCCCGCGCCGCGGCCGAGCAGCTTGCCTGCGAGATCGCCGCCTTCCCCCAGCTGTGCCTGCGCAGCGACCGCGGCTCGGTGCTCGATCAGCACGGGCTCCCCGAGACGCAGGCGCTGGCGGTCGAGTTCCGGCACGGACGGGTGCCCCTGGACGCCGGCGAGACACAGGCGGGCGCGGACCGCTTCGCAGCCGGCGCGGGCCGTCACGGCTCGTTCAGCGACGTGGCTGGCGTGGCTGGCGTGGCCGACGGAGACGACTGAGCCGAAGTAGCCGGTGCGTGAGGAGTGCGTCCAACGGGCGCGTCAGCCCGCCCAACTCCAGTAGTCCTCGGGCCGCGGAACCGTGCCGCACGCCGCGAACACCAACAGCGGGCTCGTGCGATCGCGCGAGTCCCACCGCGCGGGCAGCTTGCGATCGTCCTGCGAAAGGCACCGCCCGCCCATGCCCACCAGCCGCCAGGCCCTGCGCGACCACGTCGAACTGCGCCACGGCTCCCGCGCCCACCGCTGGGCCGGGCTGCCCTCGCGACAGGGCTCCAACCGGACGGCGTCCGGCCCGCTGACGGTCAGACAGGCCCGGGCCCGGTGCCGCGGCCTGACGGTGCCGTCGCCGCGCACCTCCCACTGCTGGGCCGCCGACCCGTCGCAGCCGTGCAGCCGGACGGCGGCCGTCGCCGCCGTCCCGCCGTCGCCGTGCAGGCACTGCGCCGGGTCCCGGCCGGTGGCGTAGGTGGTGCGGCCGACGTCCGCCACGACCTCCCCCCGCCGCGGAGGACGGTGCACCTGCTCGTACTGCCGGTGCACCCACAGGCGCCAGTCCTCCTTCAACGTGCCCCGGTACGGCGGCACATTGGAGCAGGTGCCGCTGGGTCGACAGGTGCGGTGGGCGATGTACCAGCGCACCACCTCGTCCTTCTCCGCCACTTGCCCGGGGGTCAGATTGGCCCGCAGCGGTGACATCGTGTAGCCGAGGTAGGTCGTGACGGGCACCCCGAGCGCATAGCCCGCCCGACGCACGTACCTGGCCCCGATGCCGTGGTCACTGTGGTCGACGCGACCGCCGAGGCCGAAGGCGAACGAGGCGTGGTCGTGGTCCATCGTCAAGATCCGCTCCGCGCCGCTCACCTTGAGCAGCCCGGACACCGTGGCCACCAAGGAGTCCTCGGTGTAGCTCGCGTCGCCCCGGAAGGCCGTGACGGCGGACTGGCGGCCCTCGTAGAGCCGCCGCAGGCTGTTCGGGTGCCCGCCGTGGGGCATGCCGTCGTGCAGGTCGAGGAAGGTCAGCCGGACGTCGGCGTCGCGGTCCCGGTCCACGAGCCGGTACGAGCGCACCCGCACCCCGTCCGCCTGCACGTCGGCCCGCTGCCACTCGTTCGCCGTCTCGGCCATCTCGGCGTACGCCGCCCGCACCCCGTACTCCCGGCTGTCCGCGTACTCCCGCGCGCGCCCGGGGTCCGTGATCCCGCCGTCCCCGGCCGTCAGATAGACCGTGTCGACAGGGCAGCCGGCCCGGACGGTCCGCCGGATCTCCGGGGTCAGGAAGAAGACGTCGTCGTCGGGGTGCGCCACGCCCACCAGCGTGCGACGACACGGCGGCTCGCGCTGTGCATCGGGGGAGGGGGCGGTCCCGGCGGAACAAGCAGCGGAGAGCAGGGCGCAGAGCGCGAGGGCCGACACGGCCCACCGGCCGGGCCGGCCCGCCCGGCCACGACCGCGCGGGGAACGCTGAGAGCGTGCATCCACCCGGGACCTCCTCGCACCGTGCCCCCTCTGCGGATGATCACCGGCCGCCCGGGGGGAAGCAACCGACGCGCCGCACCGCACCCGCATGGCGGCCCGGCCCGTCTTGAAGGGGCGGACGGGCCGACGGAGGATCTCGGGATGACGATCTACGAACTGGTGTGGGACATGGACGGCACCCTGCTGGACACCACGGAGGCGGTGCCCGCGGCCTTCGTCCGCGCCGTCCGCACCCTCGAAGGGCCCGCCGTCGCCGCCGAGGACGTCGTCGCCGCGTACTGGCGGGGCACCCCCGAGGTCATCCTGGAACACCTGGTCGGACGGCGGCTGACGGCCGAAGACACCGAGGCGTACTACCGCGAACTCGACGGCATCCGGGTCACCCCGTACCCCGGCGTGGCCGAGGTCTTCGCCGAACTGGCCGCCCGGGGCCGTCCCCGCGCGGTGTTCACCGGCGCCAGCACCCGCGCCGCCCGCCTGCTGCTGACGGCCGCCGGCCTCGCGGCGGACGTGCTCGTCGGCGGCGACCGGGTCCGCGCGCCCAAGCCGGCGCCCGACGGGGTCCTCCTCGCCGCCGACGAGATCGGCGCACCGGCCCGGGAAGTGGCGTACGTCGGGGACTCCCCGCTCGACCTGCGGGCCGCGACGGCGGCCGGCAGCCGCGGCGTCGCGGCGGCGTGGGGCCACATGTACGACGCGGCGGAGCCCGCGGACGTCACCCTCACCGACCCGCGCCGCGCCCTCGACCTCCTCGCGGACCTGCCCCGCCCGGCGTGACCACAGCCGTCCGGCGCACCTGACCACGGGCTTCGAAGGGGACCGGCGTTGGCGGTGTTGGCGACGCCGGCTGGGTTGGCGGTTGGCGGCGTCGGCGGCTTTGGCTGCGTTGGCGGCTTTGTCAGTGGGCGCCGCTAAGTTCGTAGACGTCCCCGCCGCTCTGGCGCGGAACCCCCCTTTTCGTGCTGCAAAGGAGATGGTGCGTTGTCTGCCTGGGAGAGGTCGAGCACGGCGCGGGTCATCCCGCCCGCGCGACCGCGCAAGCTCGCGAAGGTCCCGTTCGTCGAACTGGCCGACGGAAGGCTCCAGGGCGTGGTGTCCAGCGGGTCGGACATCGGACGCGTCTACGTGTCCTCCGTCGCGGCCGGCACCCACGCCTTCGCATGCAGTACGAACAACAACCGGCCCTGCGGCGGCGCCAGGTACTCGTTCTGCAACCACGTCAGGGCCCTGATCAACGAGGCCGTCGTCCAGTACGGCGCCGAGCGGGTCGCCCGCTATCTGAAGGTCGAGGCGGACGACGGGGACGTGACCGCCCTCGGGCTCGCCTCGGCGATGGACGGTCGGCAGCAGGCGGGGGACACCGCCGCCGCGGCGCCCGTCTTCAGCCGGTTCCTGCGCCACCTCGCGTACTTGGAACTCGCCCCGACCACCGCGCCGCTGCCCGAGATGCAGTGGTTCCCGTCGACGAGGGCGGGGGCGTGATGCGCATGGACGTACTGGGCGCGCCCGAAGGCCCGCAAGGGGCCGAAGGGATCGATCCCGTCGACGGGATCGAAGGGCTGGGCGAAGCCCTCGCGGCGGTCGACGCCTTCGACGCCGTCCTCGTCGCGGGGCTGCTGCGCCCCCAGCCGGCCCAGGCCGCGGGACTGGCCGAACTCGCCCGTGCCGTAGCGGGATCGCCGCTGGCCGCCAAAGTCGCCGAAGCGGCCGAGAAGGCGGCGGCGGGCAGCGCGAGCGAGGACCACGCCGTGGCGCTCGCCGCCGCGCGCACCGCGCTGCTCGGCTCCGTCCACGACGCGCTGGTGACACGGGTCGCGGAGGCCACCGGCCGCCCGCTCACCGCCGAGACCGGTCAGCCGTCGGCCCAGCCGTCCGCGGCCAACCTGCTCGCCGCCGCCCGCTCCTGGCTCACCGACCTCGCCCGCGCCGGCTGGCAGGGAATCGACCACGACCTGGTCTCCGGCGCGGCCCGGATCGTCTCCGCGCTGCTGCCCGACCCGGCTCCCGGCGCACGTCGGCTGGCGACCCTCCTCGACGGCTTCGCCGCCGAACTCGCCGCGTCCTGCCCCGGAGCCGCCCTGGACCGCGTCCCCGCGCGCCGCTGGGCGGACCTGTGGGCGCGTGCCCTGCTGCTGACGGTGCCGGGCGCCGCAGACGCCCTCGCGGCCACCCCCGTCACCGGACGGCTGCTGCCGCTCGGCGTCGACGTACAGGAGCACCCGACCGCCGTACAGGCCCAGGTGCACGCCGTCTTCGAGCCCGCGGACGGCAGCGCGCCCCGGCTGGTGCGCGCCAGCGCTTCCGCGCCCAAGCCCGACACGGTCGTCGGGGCCGGCCTGTGGCAGTTGCTGCGCCCGCACCTCTCGCTGCTCACGGCCGTCGGCGAAGGCCGGTCCATGGAGGTGGTCGACATGGAACTGACCGCCGACGGGGACCTCTTGTGGGACGACGAGCGCGCCCGTGCCGGCGGGCCGGCGGACCCCTTCGCCACCGCCCGGGTCGCCCTGGCGACCGCCACCGACACCGTCTGCGCACCCCTGGAGCGACACCCGGCGCGCATCGCCGTCCCCGTCTTCCTGGAGGGGTACGTCATCCGGAAGGACGAAGGCGCCGTGGAGTTCGGCGCCACGGGACACTTCCTCGCCGTCGACACCGACCGCATTCCGACGGCCGGCCCGCTCACCCCGGAGGCCGTCGCGGCGTCCAGCGCCTGCATCGGACTGCTGCGCTGGGACGCCGGTCGGTTCCGCGTCCAACCCCTGGCCGTGGAGACGACCGTACGGAAGAAGGCCGTCGCGCTGCACGCCGGCGGTTGGGCCGGCGGCACCACGGACAAGGTCGGCGCCAAGGCGGAGAAGGCCGCGACCGACGCCGTGGCGGTGCTGCGGGAGCGCGCGGGGAGGTTGCTGCGGAAATGACGGAGCATCACACGCGCCCGAACGCCGACGCGGCGGACACCGGACAGGTGCCCGGAACGGCGCCCGACCCCGTACCGACACCGCATGTCCCGGAGGGTTCGCAGGATGTGCCCGGCGGGCCGGACTTCCACGAGAGCCGTCGCCAGGTCCTGTACTGGCGGCTGTTGGCCCGCCTCCTCGACCCGGAGGAGCAGGCCGCGCTGGAGTCGGCCAGCCTCGCCGTCGTCGAGGACGTCGACCTGCCGCCCGCCCTGCTGGACCCGCAGGCGTCCGTCGACTCGATCGTGCAGCGCCACCCGGAGCTGGCCGCCGAGTTCGACGGGCTGATGATCCCCGCGCCGGACGACGACGGGGAGCGCGACCGGGCAGCGGAGGTACGGCGCGCGGCCCTGGTCTCCAAGGTTCTCCTGAACGTGTTCGCCAACGGCTCCGGCACGGTCACCGCCGGGCAGCTCGCCCGCTGGCAGTCCGACGCGGGCTGGCTCGAAGTCGCCCTCGGCTGCCCGCGCGGCGGACTGCGCGGCGCCCGCGCCGGGGGCAGGGAAGCCGCCCCGACCGGTAGCGGCGGCGGGGGCACCACCCCCGACCTCAGCCGGTTGATCCCCGAGATCGGTCCGGAGCTCGGCGCGATCGAAGCCGACCTCGTCCGCCGCATGCGGCTGCGCGAAGTCCTCGCCGACCCCCAGCTCGCGGCACAGCTCACCCCGAGCATGTCGCTGATCGAGCAACTGCTGCGGGACAAGAACAACCTCTCCGGCGTGGCCCTCGCCAACGCCAAGGCCCTGATCCGCCGCTTCGTCGACGAGGTCGCGCAGGTCCTGCGCAGCCAGGTCGAGAAGTCCACGGTGGGCGCACTCGACCGGTCCGTCCCGCCCAAGCGGGTCTTCCGCAACCTCGACCTCGACCGCACGATCTGGAAGAACCTGACCAACTGGAGCCCGGAAGAGGAGCGGCTGTACGTCGACCGCCTCTACTACCGGCACACCGCCCGCAAGACCACTCCGCAACGGCTCGTCGTCGTGGTCGACCAGTCCGGCTCCATGGTCGACTCGATGGTGAACTGCACGATCCTGGCCTCCATCTTCGCCGGGCTGCCGAAGGTCGACGTCCATCTGATCGCCTACGACACCCAGGCCCTGGACCTCACCCCGTGGGTGCACGACCCCTTCGAGACCCTGCTGCGCACCAACCTCGGCGGTGGCACGGACGGCACGGTCGCCATGGCCCTGGCCCAGCCGAAGATCGCCGAGCCCCGCAACACGGTCGTGGTGTGGATCTCCGACTTCTACGAGTGGCGCAGCGAGGAGCTCTTCGAGAGCATGGCCGCCATCCACCGCTCGGGAGCCAAGTTCATCCCCGTCGGATCCGTCACCAGCTCCGGCCGCGGCAGTGTGAACCCCTGGTTCCGCGAACGCTTCAAGGACCTCGGCGCGCCCGTGCTCTCCGGTCACATACGCAAGCTCGTCCACGAGCTGAAGACGTTCCTGACCTGAGCCGGTCCGGGCCGGATCTCCTGGCTCCGCCGGATCCTCGCTTCTTCCCCTTTTCCTCTTCTTCTCTTTCTTCTGACTCATCCGAGAAAGGTGTCCGCCGTGTCCGATCTGCTGCGCGCCCCCGCCGAGCTCAAGTACGCCGATGAACTCGACTGGCTGGAGTCCGTCGACAACAACCCCAAGCCCTTCTCCTGGCGGCTGTCCCCGAAGATGGTCCGGCTCTTCGTGCTCGGCTCCACCCCCTCCGACGGCCTGGACAGGTCGGTCGCGCAGAAGTGGTTCGGAGACCCCAGCTTCGTCGAACGCTCCATCGTCACCCTCGCCTCCGACCGGGGCCTGCTCCTCATCGGCGACCCCGGCACCGGCAAGAGCTGGCTCGCCGAACTGCTGTCCGCGGCGATCTGCCGCAACTCCACCCAGGTCGTCCAGGGCACCGCCGGCACCACCGAGGACCACATCAAGTACTCCTGGAACGTCTCCATGGTGATCGCCAAGGGCCAGTCCCGGGAGTCGATGATCCCCTCGCCGATCATGACCGCGATGGAGACCGGCACCATCGGGCGCTTCGAGGAGCTGACCCGCTCCACCAGCGACGTCCAGGACGCACTGATCTCGATCCTCTCCGAGAAGTACGTCTCAGTCCCCGAGCTGGACAGCGACAGCAGCGACAACATCGTCTTCGCCAAGCCCGGCTTCTCCATCATCGCCACCGCCAACAGCCGCGACCGCGGCGTCAACGACCTGTCGTCCGCGCTCAAGCGCCGCTTCAACTTCGTGCGCATACCGGTCGTGACGAACAAGAAGAGCGAGGCGGAGATCGTCCGCTTCCGCACCGAGGAGCTGTTGCGCCGCCACCAGATCGAACTGGAGGTGCCGCCGACGCTGCTGGACGTCCTGCTCCAGAGCTTCGCCGACCTGCGCGCCTCCGCCGCCGCTGCCGGCAGCGAGGACGAGAAACTGGAGTCCGCCCTGTCCACGGCCGAACAGATCGGCGTCCTGGAGGACGCCGTCCTGCACAGCAACTTCTTCGGCGAGCGCGCCCTGTCCGCCCGTACGCTGGCCTCGTCGCTCGTCGGATCGCTGGCCCGGCGCGAGCCCGAGGACCTGGCGATCCTCAACAAGTACCTGCACGGCGTGGTCGAGCCGCGCAGCAAGCAGGAGGGCGGGTCCTGGACTGAGTTCCTGGACGGTGGCCGCGACGCGATCGCCACCCTGTCGTGAGCGGCGTCGTCACGGGCCATGCACCCGACACCGCGGGCCGGGCCCCCGAAGGGACCTTCGAGGCCCTGCGCACCCAGCTCCAGGACGCCGCCGCCACCTTCGCCGACGGCCCCGGCGCCCTGGAGGGCATCCTCCTCGGCATCGTCGACGACGTCGACCGCGCGGTGCGCGAACCCCTGGAGATCTTCCCCGTCTGCCACCACTCGCCCGCCTCCGCCATCGCGATGGCGCGCCGGCTGCGTGAGAAGCAGCCCAAGGTGGTCTATCTGGAGCTGTGCGAGGACATGGCGCCGCTCCTGACCGAACTGCGCAACTGCAAGCTGCCGGTGGCGGTCCAGGCGTTCGCGACCGAGATCGACGGCTTCCCCGCCGACTGGTCCCCCCTGTCGGTGGTCGCCCCCGTCACGGAGGCGTCCGCCGAGTACCAGGCCATCGCCTACGCCCTGGACACCCCCGGCGTCGAACTGGTCCTCGTCGACCGCTCGTCCGACCACGTCTTCCAGTGGGACGACCGCCACGACCGCGACGGGGACCCCGACGCCCCGCCCGCCGAGCAGGACGCCGCGCTGCACGGCGACGCCGTCGGCGTCGACATCGGCGACCTGCGCCCCCGCTTCGCCGAACTGGAGGAACACCTGCTGCGCCACGGCAGGGTGCGGCACTGGTCGGAGTGGTGGCACCAGTACGTCGAACTGCCGCTCGGCGACGGCGACCACGACACCTACCGCCAGGTGATGCTGCTGATCGGCAGCCTCTTCCGCCGGCTGGCCCCCGGCGACCAGCGACGGGTGCGCGTCGACGAGGACCGCGAGCGGTTCATGTGGACCCGGATGCGCCAGCACCTGGCGGCCACCGGGACCGACCCCGAAGACTGCCTCTACGTGTGCGGTGCCTTCCACGCCGCCAGCCGCGTCGCCGAGTTCGGCGTGCACGGCACCGACACCTTCGAGATCGGCCCCCGCACCGCCACCCGGTGGCAGCACGGCCTCATCCCCTCCAGCCACGCAGCGATCGAGGCCCAGTTCGGCCTGGCCGCCGGCTCCGTCTCCATCGCCGCGACCGTCTTCGCGAAGAACGTCAAGCGCACCCGGGTGCGGCCCTACCGACTGACGGGCCAAGCCGGCACCAAGAAGACGAGCAGCACCAAGGCCGCCGCCGCGGCGGCCCCGGCCGCCCCCGCCGTCGAGCCGCCGCCCGAGGACAAGCTCACCGGCTTCCTCCAACGCCCGCCCGCCCTCGACCGGCTGGACCAAGCCGAACTCCTCGGCTGGTCCGTGGAGATCGTGCGCGCCGCCCGCCGCAACGGCTACCTCGCCTCCACCGCCGACGCCATCGCCGTCTTCGAGACCTCCATCCTGCTCGCCGGCATGCGGGACCGGGCCAAGCCCACCCCGTACGACTTCCAGGACGCGGCGGTCACCTGCATCGAGAAGGACGCCGTGCCCGGCCGCCGCGACGTGCGCCGGCTCGTCGAGATCATGATGGGCGGCGACCGGGTCGGCCAGGTCGGCTACGACGCACTGCCGCCGCTCGCCCGCGACGTCCACGACCGGCTCGCACCGCTGGGCCTCAAGCTCGAACAGCGCGGGGTCAAGCGCGCCCTGCTCGACATCGCTGCCCGCCCCGAGCTGGAACGCTGCTCCGACGTGCTGTGGATGCTGAGGCAACTGATGCCGGCGGGCGCCGCCCGGCCGATCATGGGCGAGCGCACCCTGGGCGAACGGTCCATCCAGGAGTCCTGGGACCTCTCGCTGGGCACGCACCAGCGCGCGCTGATCGAGCTCGGCTACGAGGGCGTCAGCATCGAGCAGGTCCTGGAACAGCGGCTGCGCCGCACGGCGTACGACACGAAGGCCACCGCCGCCACCGTCCTCGCCACCGTCGAGGACGCCACGCTCTACCTGCGCAGCCGCCGCCTCGCCGACGAACTGGGCAACCGCGCGCTGGAGGTGCTCTGCGCCGAGCGCACCGTGGACGGCGCGCCGGAGGTGCTGCGCCGGGTGCGCCGGCTGCTGGCGCACTACCGCACCAGCGAGCCGACGCTGCCGCCGTGGATCGAGTCCTTCGCCACCACCGGCTACGCCCACTACTGCACCCTGCTGCCGACCGCGTTCACGGACGAGGAGGCCGGCGCCCGCCACGTGGCGGCCACGCTGGGCTTCCTGTTCAGCATGGAGGGCCTGGCGCTCTCCCTGGGCTGCGACCGGACCCAGCTGGAGCTGGCGGTGGCCCAGTCGCACCCCCGGGACCCGTCGAAGACGGCCCTGCTGTGGGCCGCCCGGAGCCACCTCGGGCTGATGACGCGCGCGGAGCTGCGCGAGGCATGCGACGAACTGCTCGGCAACCCGCTGACGGTGCCGGCCTACCCCCGCTACCTCAGCGGTCTCGTCCACGCCCTGGAGCCCGTGCCCGCGCTCACCGACTTCGTCGTGGAAGCGGTGTCGAACGCCTTCGGACGGCTCCCCGACCCGGTGCTGCTGCCGTGGCTACCGACGCTGATCACCTCCCTGCGGGCGGACGGTGCGGAGCTCGCGCCGCTACTCATCCGCGAGGCGGGACGCGTCTTCCCCGGTCGGCTCGCGGCGCTCGACGCCTGGGTGCCGCCCTGGCGGCAACAGGCGGAGCCCGCGCCGGGGCCGAGCGCCGGCCTCGCGGCCTGGGAGGGCTCCGCGCTGCTCGCCGCGCACCCCGCGACGTGCGACGCGGTGGCGGACCTGCTCGGCTGGGACGGCACGTGGCTGACCCCGACCCAGGGGGATTCAGCGGCGAGGGGCGCACTGCTGCTCGACCGGCACCCGGAGACGGCGAAGGCGCTGGAGGCGCTGTTGACCGCCTGATGACCGCGCCGAGCAAGGGGCGGAACTTTTGCGGTCCGCTCGCACGTTGGCCCAAGGGGCGCGCACCCGATGCGTGCCCGATGACGAACAACGGACAAAGCCGAGGTGGCACGCGTGGGGATGTTTGATCGGATCAAGGACCAGGCCAAGGCGTCCTTGCAGCAGGCCCAGGGAGCCCGCTCTTCTTCCGGCGCTCCCGGTGCTCATGGCGCCCCCGGTGCACACGGTGCTCACGGCGCCCCCGGTGCGTCGCGGAGCAGCGGCGGCTCGAAGGCCCAGCTCGTGGGCGTGTTGAAGAGCCAGCTCAGCTCGCTCAAGACCGAACTGAAGAGCGGCGCCTTCCGGGACGCCAGCATGGCTGTGTGTGCCCTGGTGGCGGCGGCGGACGGCTATGTGGACCCGGCCGAGCGGCAGCAGCTCGAATCGTTGATCCTCTCCAACGACGTCCTGCAGAACTTCCCGCCCGACCAGCTGCGCACCCGGTTCAACAAGCACGTGGACCTGCTCGCGGCCGACTTCGCCCGGGGCAAGGCGGAGGCCATGCAGGAGGTCGCCAAGGCGGCCAAGAAGCCCGCCGAGGCCCGCGCCGTGGTCCAGACCGGCATCGTGGTGGCCGGCGCGGACGGCTATATCGCGCCCGCCGAGGACCAGATCCTGCGCGAGGTGTGCGCCGCGCTCGGGCTCTCCCCGACGGAGTTCGGCTTCTGATCCCGGGCGGGCCCGTCGATTCCGCACGGGATCGACGGGCCCGCGCAGCTCCGCCCGGCATATCACCAGACGATCAGGGGTACGGTCCGGTGGGCCCGCTGTGACTCAGCCGCCCATTGGCAACACCCGTGTCCGTGTGTTGGATGAGGGTGCAGGTAGTGCCCGTCCGAGAGGAGCTCGCTGATGACCAACCCCTTCGACGACCCCAACGGGACTTTCTACGTCCTGGTGAACGACGAGGGCCAGTACTCCCTTTGGCCGTCGTTCGCTGACGTGCCCGCCGGATGGACCGTCAAGCACGGTGAGGCGGACCGCCAGTCGTGCCTCGACTACGTCGAGGAGAACTGGACCGACATGCGCCCCAAGAGTCTGATAGACGCCATGGGCGGATGACCGTTCCGGCCCGGCGGCAGGTGCGGTGCGGATCGCGCCGCCGCCGGACTTCGGCACGGCGCCCCCCCGTGCCCACGACAGCGACCGGCCGACGCCCGTCCGCACGCGTACGCCTGCCCGGCGACGCCCCGGCCGTCGCCCGGTGAGGGCAGGGCCGCCCGGGGCCCACGCGGCGATCGGGTGGATCGAGCGCCGATCGCCGCCCACCGGTGTGGTGTAAGCCGCCCGCGGGCCGCCGCTCCGTGCAACCATCGACGGGTCGATGACGACACGGGGCGACGTTCTGGGGATCTGGTGGTCGTGATGCGGATCTTGCTGGTGGCGAGCGCGTTCAACAGTCTGACCCAACGTGTGTACGCAGAACTGAGGGACCGCGGCCACGGAGTGCGCGTCCACGTCGCCGCCGGCGACGACCCCCTGCGCGAGGCGGTGCTGCGCCACTGCCCCGATCTGATCCTGGCGCCCATGTTGAAGGCCGTGCTCCCCGAGGACGTGTGGTCGGCCCACACCTGTCTGATCGTCCACCCCGGGCCCGCCGGCGACCGCGGCCCGTCCTCCTTGGACTGGGCGATCCACGAAGACGCCGCCGACTGGGGCGTCACCGTCCTCCAGGCCGACGCGGTGATGGACGCCGGCGCCGTGTGGGCGACCGCGCCGTGCTCCCTGCCGCCCGTCGGCAAGAGCGACCTCTACCGCAACGAGGTCTCCGACGCCGCCCTGGAGGCCGTGCACCTCGCGGTGCGCCGCTTCGCGTCCGGCCGCTACGTCCCCCAGCCCCAGCACGGCCCGGAGTGGAAGGCCCCCGAGCACACCCGCCCCTACCTGCGGCAGGGCGCCCGGAGAATCGACTGGTCGCAGGAGTCCTGCGACCGGATCCTACGGACGCTGCGCGCCGCGGACTCCCAACCGGGCGTCCTCGACGAACTCCTCGGTGAACAGTGGTACCTGCACGGCGGCCACCCGGAGGGCACCCTGCGTGGGGAGCCGGGGCAACTGCTGGCCACCCGCGACGGGGCGATCTGCCGGGCCACGGTCGACGGCGCCGTCTGGATCCCCGAACTCCGCCGCCGCAGCCGCGACGGCCGGCGCGCCGTCAAACTCCCCGCGACCCTGGCGCTCGGAGCCGACCTGCCGTCGCTGCCCGAGGTCCCGGCACCGCTCGGCCCACCCGCCGATCGACGCACCTATGCGCAGATCGGCTACCGCGAACACGGTTCCGTCGGCCACGTGCACTTCTCCTTCCCCGGCGGCGCGATGAGCACGGAGCACTGCGAACGCCTGCTGGCGGCCTACCGCCATGCGCTCCAGCGCCCCACCGACGTCGTGGTCATCGGCGGGGCGCGGGACTTCTTCTCCAACGGCATCCATCTCAACGTCATCGACGCGGCGCCCGACCCGGCCGCGGAGTCCTGGGCGAACATCAACGCCATGGACGACCTGGTGGCGCAGATCCTGACCACCACCGACCGACTGGTGGTGTCCGCCGTCGCGGGCAACGCCGCCGCCGGCGGGGTGATGCTGGCCCTCGCGGCGGACGAGGTGTGGTGCCGTCGGGGCGCCGTGCTCAACCCCCACTACCGGCTCATGGGCCTGTACGGCTCGGAGTACTGGACGTACAGCCTGCCGCGTCGAGTGGGGCCCGTCGCCGCGGAACACCTCACGCGCCGCGCACTGCCCGTCAGCGCGTCGGCCGCGCAGCGGATCGGTCTGGTCGACCGGGTGGTCGACGCGGCTCCCGGGGAGTTCGGCGCAGCCGTCGAGGAGTCGGCACAGCGCCTCGCCCGCTCGCCGGGGTTGCGGGAACGCATCGCGCGCAAGAAGGACGCCCGGGCCCGCGACGAGGCGGACAAGCCCCTCCGCGCGTACCGCGCGGAGGAACTGGCCGTGATGCACCGGAACTTCTTCGACCCCGCCGAGCCCTACCACCGGCTGCGGTCGGCCTTCGTCCGCAAGGAGCCCGACCCCGACGCGCTCGCCCACCTCGACCGCCTCACGGACGAACGGCGTTAGGGCGTTTCTGACGGATCTTGCTGGGCTCGCGTGCCCTGGCGCCGCTCCCCCTGGGCCTTCGGCCCGGGAGGTGCCCCCACTCCGCGTTGTCGTCGGTCGCCGACGGCCCCCTGTGCCCTGCGGGCACGGTGGTACCCCCACCGCGTTGACTCCCTCCTCCGCTGGGGGTCCCCCCGTGCCCGCAGGGCACAGGGGGAAGATCCACGGCACCAGAACCCTCCTCCTACGCCCGGAGGGCGTGGGAGGGACCCCCACCCTCAACCAGCCTGATCCATCAGATGTGCCCTAGGGCCCGTCCGAGCGGGCCGAGTCGTGGGGCGCGACGTACGGCATGCCGGCCGGTACGGCGACCTCCGCGATCAGACCGTGCGGCTTTGCCGCCGACAGCCGCAGTTCCCCTCCGCCGCCTTCCAGCAGCGCCCTCGCAATCGCCAACCCCAGCCCGGATCCGGTGCGCCCGGCCGGCTGCTCGCCGCGCCAGAAGCGGTCCGTGGAGCGGCGCATGTCCTCCCGGCTCATCCCGGGGCCCTCGTCCCGTACGGTCACCCGGATCCGGTCGCCGTCCGCCCGGGTCCGCACGGTGACGGTGCCGCCGGGCGGTGAGAATCCGAGGGCGTTGTCGAGGAGGACGTCGAGCACCTGGTCGAGGACCCCCGGCTGACAGGACGCGACGGCCTGTTCCCCGGCGACCACCACGGCGACGTCGTCGGCCGCGGCCTGGGCGCTCCACGCCTGGGCGCGCGCCCGCGCCACCGACCGGACCTCCACGGGCACCGCCCCGTGTTCGGGTTCGGCGGCGCGCGCGAGCACCAACAGCTCGTCCAGGATCCGACCGAGGCGGTCGGCCTCCGCGACCACGGCGGCCACGGCCCCGGCGCCGTCCCCGCGCACCGTCGACTCCAGGACGTCGATCCGCAACCGTAGCGCCGTGAGGGGATTGCGGAGCTGGTGGGAGGCGTCGGCGACGAAGCGGCGCTGCGCCTCCAGGAGCGCGACCAGCCGGTCCGTCATGGCGTTCACCGCGACGGCGAGTTCGCGGACCTCGGCGGGCCCCCGGTCGACGGGCGCCCGTGTTCCGTACCGCCCCTGCGCGATGGCGCCGACAGCGCGGTGCAGCTGTCGTACCGGGCGCAGGCTCCACCGCGACAGGGGGACCGCGACCAGCGCGGTGGCGAACAGCCCGAGCGCGGCGACCCCGAGCAGGAGCGCTCCTTGCCCCAGGGCCCGGGAGCGCAGGGAGGCGGTGGGGGAGAGGGTGGCGACGGCCGCGACGGTCCGCCCGTGCTCCAGTACGGGCGCGGCGACGAACAGGGGCTCGGCCGAGGTGTTGACGGGGTAGTCCAGCGGTAGGTTCACGTCCCCGTCCAGGGCGCGCCGCAGCGTGCGCTGCCAGGCGCGGCGGTCCACGCCCGCCCCGGGGCGGGTGGTGAAGACGACCTCGCCCCGTCCGTCGACCAGCAGCACGGCGGCGTCGTTCCCGCGGTCGTACGCCACGGCCTGCTCCACCCAGGCAGGGTCGGACGCCGGATCACCGGTGCGGGCGGCGGCGTTGGCGAGTCTGCCGGTCTCGTTGACCTGGGCGTTCGCCAGGTGGTGGTAGTCGTTCATGGCGAGGCTGAGGGCGAGCGGCACTCCGAGGCCCAGCAACAGCATGGTCGTGAGCGAGAGATAGGTGATCAGGAGGCGACGGCGCACGGGCGGTTCTCAGGGCCGGCCCGCGGAGCCCAGGCGGAAGCCCACGCCGCGCTGGGTCTCGATCCAGTCGTACGAGCCGAGCTTGCTGCGGAGGCTGCCGACGTGGACGTCGAGGGTGCGGGTGGAGCCGTACCAGTTCTCGTCCCACACCCGGGCGATGATGTCCTCCCGGGTGTGCAGGGACTCCGGGTCCTCCACGAGCATCACCAGCAGGTCGAACTCCTTGCGGGTGAGGGATAAGCGCCGGCCGTCCAAAGTGGCGGAGCGGCTGCGCACGTCCAGTTCGAGGCCGTCGGCGGTCAGCACCTCGCGGGCCCGTCCGTGGCACGCCGGGTCGTGGCCGTCGCCCGCGACGCCGCAGCGGCAGGACCGCCGGGCCACGGCCTCGATGCGGGCGTTGAGCTCGTGGAGGCTGTACGGCTTGACGACGTAGTCGTCCGCGCCGGCGTGCAGCCCCATGACCCGGTCGATCTCCTCGGAGCGCGCGGTGAGCGCGATGACGGGCACGGTCGACAGGTCCCGGATGCGTTTGCACACCTCGATGCCGTCGAGGTCGGGCAGGCCGAGGTCGAGGAGGACGAAGTCGCAGCCGTCGAGCCGCCGCAGCGCGTCCTGTCCCGTGCCGGCGGTGACGACCCGGTGGCCGTGCATCCCCAGCGCGCTGCACAGGGCGTCCGCCACGCACTCGTCGTCCTCGACCACCAGGATGATCATCGTTCCCCCGTGCAGAGCGCCGCCCGCGGCGACGACGTCGCCGACCCCTGCCTCCATCATCTACTAAGTTGCTTAGCTTTGGGAAGGGTGGACATTTGCCGTTCCGTTGAACCGGACCTGTGAAACGGCTGCCCATCGCCGCTCTACCGTCGAAGACGAACGCACGCACCGGGAGGCCGGGAGGCGCCGCCATGACCGAGCCCACCGCGGTGGGGAGCATCCAGGTGTCCGCCCGCCCCCGGACCGTGTACGGCCTGATCAGCGACCCCGCCGGACGGGGTCGGCCCCTGGAGGCGGGCGAGCGGTTCCGCGGCGGGCCGTTCGCCCGGCGCGGGACGGCCACGGTCACCCAGGCCGTACCCGACCGCCGCTTCGCCTTCCGCATGACCGCGCTCGGCCGTCCCGTCTGCGTCTGGCGGTACGACATCGTGCCCACGGCCCACGGGTGTCGGGTCACCGGGAGCACGCGCGACCGGCACGGCCCCTTAATCCGCGCGCTCCTACGGCTCGGCGCCGACGCCCTCGACCGGGCCGCCCGCAATCTCCGCGACGTCGAACGGGCCCTGGCCGCCCTCAAGGTCGCGGCCGAAGAGTGGGAACGGCCGTCGGCAGGGCGGGAGTAACGGCGGCGTCAGTGGGCGCGTGGGCAGCGGGCGCGGGTCTCGTCGGGGTAGAAGTTGGGCCGCTGGTCGGCCTCGTCGTAGTAGCGGTGGAAGACGGGGGTGAGGCTGCCGGACAGCGGAGGGACGATCCACGACCAGTCCGCCGGCACCCGCCGCCCCTGCCGTTCCTCCTTGGCGAGGTGGGCCAGGAAGCGTCGGGACTCGGTGTGGTGGTCGCTGATCCGCACGCCCGCGCGCTGGAAGGAGTGCAGCACGGCTATGTTGACCTCGACCAGGGCGCGGTCGCGCCACAGGGTGGACTCCGAGCCGGTGTCGAGGCCGAGGCGCTCGGCGATCACGGACAGCAGGTCGTACCGGTCGGAGTCGACGAGGTTGCGGGCGCCGATCTCGGTGCCCATGTACCAGCCGTTGAACGGTGCCAGGGGGTAGTCGACGCCGCCGATGCGCAGCCGCAGGTTGGAGATGGCGGGTACCGCGTGCCAGCGCAGGCCCAACTCGGCGAACTCCGGTCGGTCGGGGTGGATGAGCGCCACTTCCAGCACCAGATCTTCTGGCACGTCGAAGAGTTGGGGTTCGTGGCCGGGGGCGTCGACGACCAGCGGGAGGACGTCGAAGGGCCCGCCAGGGGCCCGCCAGCCGAGGCGGCGCACGGCCTCCGTGAGGTCGAGGTGCGCGGGGTCGCCGACGGTGCGCCCGTCGTCGCCGCGGTAGCCCGCGTAGCGGATGAGCTGGTCGTTCCACACCCGCGGCGCCGGTCGACCGGGGACGTCCGGCGCGAAGACGGAGATGGTGGGACGGATGCGTCCGCCGTTGGTGGCCTGGCGCAGGTGCTCGCACAGGTGTCCGTGGATCTCCCGGGGCTCGGTGGCGTTTCGACGGTCCAGCACGCGCAGGCTCTGCCAGTACAGGCGGCCGATGCAACGGCTGGAGTTGCGCCAGGCGACGCGGGCGCCGAAGACGAGTTCGTCGGCGGTGTGCGCGTAGCTGCCGGTGTCCGCGATCTCGGCCCGGACCTGGCGCATGCGTTGGCGGACGGTCAGCGGCTGGTCGGGGTGCTCGGCGTGCAGCAGGCCGAGGAAGTCCTCGGCCTCTTCGACGTCGACCTCGACGGCGCCGGCGCTGCTCGGCGGAGCCGGCACGGGCTGTGGCGCGCAGGGGTGCGGGGCAGTGGGATGCGGGGCGGGGGCGTCGGCGGTGGGGGCGCGCGCCAAGAGGGCTTCGGAGTTCATCGGTGTCCTCGCGGGTGGTTCTGTGCGGTCCGGATCGTCACGTCGGCATGTCGTCAGGCCGTCACGTCGTTGCGTCGTTAAGTCGTTCCGACGCCGGGCCGGGTGTCGTTAGGGCGGGGCGGACGGGCGATGGAGGTGCCGAAGACCTCGTCCCAGTAGGGGGCCGAGATGCCGAACCCCCGGGTGTCGTCGCGGAAGTGGTGGCGCATGTGCAGCTCGCGCAGCCGGCGCAGGAGGCGGTTTCGGGGCCGCCCCTGGTGGAGGTAGAGGTGGAACAGGTCGTAGCTGAGGTAGCCGACCGCGTAGCCGGCGCCGAACGTCAGCGGCAGCCCGCCCGGGCCCGACGCGAGGTACGCGGCGCCGCCGACCATCGGCACGGACAGGAGCGGGCTGAGGATGGATCTGCGGGAGTCCTGCGGATAGTCGTGGTGCACGCCGTGCAGGATCCAGTGGAGCCGGGCGCCGAACCCCTTCTCGGGCTCGAAGTGCAGCACGACGCGGTGGCCCCAGTACTCCGACAGCGTCCAGGCCAGATAGCCGACGAGGCCCCAGCCACCCAACTCCCAGCCGCCCGCGTCGCCCAGCGAGAGCCAGACGCCGGCCACGGCGGCGGGGGCGAACACGACCACGGCGGTGGCCGGGTGGACGTGGACGAGGTGGTCGAGCAGCCGGGAGCGGAACGCGGCCGGGCTGTTGCCCCGCCGGGCCGCGCCCTTGCTGGTCAGCTGGGCGCTCATCGGCCGCCGCCGTCCACGGCGGGCGTCTTCAGCCGTGCCTCGTAGCCGGTGCGGGCCTGGAAGTCGGTGGTGCGCAGGAGCTGGTCGGCCTTGAGGAAGCGGCCCATCGCGTCCCGCCAGGGCTGCGGCAGCAGGAACAGCGAGCGGGTGACGGGGTTGGTCCAGCCCGGTACGTAACGGTTGTAGACGGGGCGGCGGGCGGTGCGCAGCACGGCCTTCGCGATGTCGTCGGGGGTGAGCAGCGGCACGAAGCGGCCCTTGCCGACGCCCGAGGTCAGCTCGGTCTGCGCCGGGATGGGCAGCACGATGGACAGCTGCACGCCGGAGCCGCGCAGCTCGGCCCGTACGCCTTCGGACAGGCCGACCACGCCGTGCTTGGCGGCCGAGTAGGTGGCGCAGCCGGGCAGGCCGATCATGCCGACGGCGGAGACCATGTTGATGATGTGGCCGCTGCCCCGGGCCCGCATGGGGCCGATCGCCGTCTTCATGCCGTTCAGGGTGCCGAGCAGATTGACCCCGAGCTGGTGGGTGGAGTCCTCCGGGCTCTCGTGCTCGAAGCTGCCCACGATCATCTCGCCGGCGTTGTTGACGAAGACGTCGATGGCGCCGAGTTCGGCCTCGACGTCCTGCCAGAAGGCGGCGACGCTCGGTGCGTCGGTGACGTCGAGGGCGTGGGCGGTGGCGCCGATGCGGCCGGCGGCGGCCCGGGCGCGTTCGAGGTCGCGGGCGCCGATGGCGACCTTGGCGCCGGCGGCGACGAACGCTTCCGCGGTGGCCAGGCCGATGCCGCGGCTGCCACCGGTGATGGCCACGACCTTGTTGCGCAGATCCTTGGGCACGGGTCCTCCTAGGGGAGCAGCCGACGGCACGGCTGCCGGGACGGTGGGTCACTTGGGCCCGAACGGGGCCGGTTCGATGAGGAGATGGCCGGGGGATTGGGGCTGGGGGAGTGCGGGGACTACGGCGTCTCAGGTCCCTTGCGGGCTGCTCGCGCCGGCCGGCGCGGGTTCGGTGACGGCGACGTGCTCCCCGAACAGTCCGTGCAGGATCCGGGTGATGGCCTCCGCGAGGGCCCGGCACGCCACCGGGTCGATGATCGCGGCCAGGCTCGGCATCCCGAGGTCGAAGGCGGCCGTGAAGCGCACCAGGACGTCCGTGCCGTCCTCAGTGACCAGCCAAGCGCCGGCGAACGCGTCGAAGTCCCCCTCGACCTGGGCGAATTCGATGGTGAGCGCGTCCGGGTCGATCCGGTCGTGCTCGGACCAGCACAGCACGCCGTTGCGGAAGTTCACCGACCAGTGGGACGCGACCACCCCGCGGTCGACGTCGGTGACGGTGACCTCGCGCACCGCGTCGGTGTACCGGGGGTACGCCGCGAAGTCCGCGAGCCGGTCGAAGACCGTGCGGGGACCGGTGCCGGGGACGCGGGCGTCCAAAGTGACCTCGGGCATCGTCAGTGCACCGTCCTTCGGGTCGACGAGAGGGCATTGATCAGGGCGGTGCGGGCGGAGGCGAAGGCGTCCGCCAGCACGTCCACGTCGGCGTCGGTGAGGACCGCGGGCGGTGTCAGCCGCACCACCTTGTGGGCGTTCAGCGAGTGGTTGACCAGCACCCCGGCCCGCAGCAGGTGCAGCACCAACTCGCCGGCCAGGCCCTCGTCGGCGAGTTCGACGCCGATCAGCAGGCCCCGGCCGCGGATCTCCACCACGGCGTCCCCCATGACGGGGGCGAACGCCTCGTCGAGCAGGTGCAGCAGCTGCTCGCCCCTGGCGCGTGCACGGTCGACGAGACGTTCGTCCTCGATCGCCGTCACGGCCGCCGCGGCGGCGGCCATGGCCACCGGAGCCCCGGCGAAGGTGGAGGTGTGCAGGAACGGATCGCGGTCGAAGGGCGCGTAGGCGTCCGCGGTGGCCACGGCGGCGGCGACCGGGACCACCCCGCCGGAGAGGTTCTTGCCCACCAACAGCACGTCGGGGGTGACCTCCTCGGCGTCGGCACCCCACCAGGAACCGAGCCGGCCGAGCCCGGTCTGGATCTCGTCGAGTACGAAGAACGCGCCGTGCTCGCGGCACGCCCGCTGCACCCGCCGCAGGTACCCGACCGGCGGCAGCACGACCCCGGCCTCGCCCTGGACGGGTTCGACGACCACGCACGCGGGCCCGCCCCGGGCCAGCGCCCGGTCGAGGGCGTCGGCGTCCCCGTACGGCACGTGCTCGGCGGCCAGCAGCGGCCGGAACGGATCCTGGTAGAACGGCTTCGCCGTCAGGGCCAGGGCACCGGTGGTCTTGCCGTGGTAGCCGCCCACGGCGGACACCAGCCGCCGCTTGCCGTGCGCGCGGGCCAGCTTGATCGCGGTCTCCGTCGCCTCCGCGCCGGACGTCACGAAGTGCACGTAGTCCAGTCCGGCGGGGGTCACGCGCGCCAGCGCCCCGGCGGCCCGCGCCACGACCGGCTCCAGCAGGATCCGGGTGGCCATCGGATGCCGGCGAACCTGTTCGACGACCGCGTCCACCACCGCCGGATGGCAGTGGCCCAGCAGGAACACGCCGTACCCGCCGCAGTCGACGTACTCCCGGTCGCTCGCGTCCCGCACCCTGGAGCCGGCGGACGACACCTCCGTCACCGAGCCGGTCAGCGCGGCGAGCCTGGCCCGCCCGCGGCTGACATGGCGCCGGTAGAGGTCCATGACCGCGCCGGCGTCCGGCGCGCCTTCGGCCCCGGTCCGCCGTGCGCTCGTCGGTGCGGTCATCGCGACGCCACCTCCGCCGGCCGGCCCGTACGCACCAGCCCCCGGGCACGGGCGATGTGCCGTACGGATGCCTCGTACGCGGACTCGATCGCGTCGGGCGTCAACGCGGCCACCCCGGCGGGGGTGCGGCCCAACGTGCTCGGGAACTCGCCGGCGTCGGCGAACAGCGCCGTCATCGCCAGCAGGTCGTCGAACCTGCGGCGGGCACGCGGATGGAGCGCGGAGATGAACACCGGGCGGATCAGCCGGTCCACCATGTCCGGGCCGACGGTCCGCGGGATCCGCATCGGCACCCCCGCGTCGGCGGCGACCTTCGCGGTCAGCTCCAGCACCCGCCGTGCGCTCGGCGCCGCGGCCCCGGCGGTGATCCACGCCTCGCCGTCGCGGCGCCCCTCGGCGATCAGCGCGGCGACGGAGCGGGCGACCACGTCCTGGGGGACGAAGTCGACGCGGGAGTCGGCGGGCACGGGCACCAGCGGCAGCAGCTCCCGCAGCAGGGCGTGCACGATGCCGTGCATGCCCTGGAAGGCGGCGATCCGTCCGGTGGTCGAGTCGCCGATCACCACCGAGGGCCGGACGATCACCGCCGGCACGCCACTGGCGCGTACGGCCTCCTCGCCGGCGCGTTTGGAGTCCAGATAGTCCTCGGGCCGAGCGGTGGCGTCGCCGGTGGCGGCACCGGTACGGGTCAGCTCCCGGCGGGCCACGAACGCCGTGGACACGTGGTGGAGGACCGCGTCCGCGTCCTCGGTGAAGCGCAGGACCTCGACGGTCCCCGCCTCGTTCAGCCGGTGCGTGGCGGCGGGGCCCGCGGAGAAGTCGGTGATCGCCGCGCAGTGCACGACGACGTCGACGCGGGCGGCGAGCCGCGCGTACGCGGCGGCGTCCAGGCCGAACCTGGCGCTGGTCAGATCGCCGACGACGCTCTCGTCCGCGCCGGGGCAGGGGGTGCGGTGGACCAGGGCGATGACGTGGCAGTGCGTCAACTCGCTGAGCAGTGCGGTGCCGACGACACCGGAGGCTCCGGTGAGCAGCACGGTCGGGGAAACGGGCACGGTTGTGTCACCTCGCGAGCAGGGGCGAAGAGCAGGGGGCTGGTGCAGCAGCAGGTCAGCCGACGCGCAGCGGACGACCGGCGAAGTGGTCGGCGAGCGGGGCGGCCATCCGGCCCCGGGACGGCGGGTGGAACGCCAGGGCCCGGCAGGCGGAGTTGAGGTAGGCGGCGTCGCCGCAGGAGATGAAGGCCATCCCGCCCAGGGCCTCCAGGCAGCGGCCCGCGATCCGGTCGATGGCGTCCTGCGCGGCGTACCGGCACACCAGTGCGTCGGCGAGGGCGTGTTCGCCCGGGTCCGCCCCCGCCGTACGGGCCAGCCCCTCCAGGGCGAGCCAGGAGGCGTGCAGCTCCGTGGTGACCTCGGCTTTGACGGCCGGGGGGAGCTTCGGCGCGGCCAGCACGCGTTCCACCAGGGCGGAGACGGTGCCCAGGTAGCTCGCGGTCATCAGAGCTTCGAACCAGACGAAGCCGACGGTCTGCAACCGGTCCAGGCGCCCGTCGTCGGTGACGCCGGTGCGCACCACGAGATCGGCCGGCACCTCGACGTCGTCCAGCACGACCTCGTCGCTCTCGGCGCCGGCGAGGATCGGGCTGTGCCAGAACGGCCGCACCGAGACCCCGGCCGCGTCCTTGGGCACCAGCGCCACCGCGAGCCTGCTGCTGCCGTCCGGCTCCGGGAGGGCGACGGAGGCGGTCAGCAGGTCCATCGAACGGGACAGGCTGCACGGCTTCTTCGCCCCGCTGAGCCAGATCTTCCCGCCATCGACGCGGGCGGTGAGCGTCGGGCTGAGGATCCCCTGACCGGTGCGGCCCTCGGCGAAGCCGGACGCCAGCAGCAGGCCGTCGCTCGCGATGGCCGCCAGCAGCAGCCACTCCATGCCTTCGCCGGCCGCGGCCGTCTCCACGAGGGAGGCGACGGAGAAGTGGTGCATGGTCGTGGCGACCGCGAGGGAGGGCGAACGGGTGGCGACGGCCCGCTGGATCCGTACCGCGGTCAGCAGGTCCGCGCCCTTGCCGCCGTGTTCGGCGGGGACGAGGAGCCCGGGGCCCCCGGCGGCGCGGAAGGCCGCGACGCCCGGGCCGGCGGGCTGCTCCAGCTCGCTCAGCGGGACGGCGGCGAGGGCCGCGTCCAGGCCCGGCAGCAGCGTTTCGAGAAGCTCACGTTCACGTTGCAGGTAGTGCATGCCCGCGGGCACCCCCGTGCGGTAGAGCGTCAAACGGTCGGGTCCCGACCGCCCCGCGCCCCCTTGCGCGGGATTGACCAATGACCACCACGCTAGGAACCGCAGATGCAGCGGCCCGGCAGATCCGTGTCAATGGAAGGTCAGGGGTTCTCCAGGTTCTCCAGGCCGGACGTTGAGAGCGTCTGTAGGTGCGTTGTCGTTTCCCGCATCGGGTCCGCCCGCGCGGCGTGACACGGCCGACGCCCCCGTCACGGCCACGAAGTACGGGCCGGGACGGGGGCGTCGGTGCGCGAGATGCAGGTGATGCGAGGGGTAGGGGGATACGGGGATGTACGGGGTCAGTCGGAGAGGCCGATCCGTTTGTGGAGCCGGGCCAGCGGCGCCGGAGCCCACCAGTTCGCGCGGCCCGCCAGCCGCATGAACGCCGGCACCAGCACGCCCCGCACCAAGGTCGCGTCCACGACGACGGCCAGCGCCAACCCCACCCCCAGCAGCTTCAACGGCGTCAGCCCGGAGGTCGCGAACGCCAGCAGGACCGACGCCACCAGGGCTGCCGCGGCGGTGATCAGACGCCCGGTGTGCTCCAGCCCCCACGCGACCGACGCCGTGTTGTCACCGCTGCGGGCGTACTCCTCCTTGATCCGGGAGAGCATGAACACCTCGTAGTCCATGGACAGTCCGAACGCCACGCAGAACAGCAGCACCGGGGTGTCGATGTCGATCATCCCGGTGACCACGAAGTCCCCCACGAGCCAGCGCAGGTTGCCGTCCTGGAAGACGAACACCATCGCCCCGAAGGTGGCGGTCAGGCTGAGCAGGTTGAGCACGACCGCCTTGACGGGGATCAGCAGGCTGCCGGTGAACAGGAACAGCAGGACCAGCGTGGAGGCGGCGATGATGCCGAGCGCCCAGGGCAGCTTCTCGCCCAGCGTCGCCTTGGAGTCCACCAGCAGGGCGGCCTGTCCGCCGACGAGCGCGTCCGCCGGCGCGGGGACGCCGCGCACCGCACCGACGAGGTCCATGCCCTGCTGGGAGTACGGCTCGGTGTCCGAGATCACCGCCAGCCAGGTGCCGGTGTCGGAGCCGAAGCGGGCGGACGCCTCGTTCGGCGGCTCGACCTGACGCCCCTGCGCGTAGAAGCCGGTGGCCGCGTCGACCCGGGTGACACCGGGCAGCCGGGACACCTCCTGGGCGTACGCGGCCACGTCCGCGGCGCGCGCGGAGGCGTCCACCTTCGGCAGCACCACCGAGACGGGGGAGCCCTCCCGGCTGTCGAAGTCCTCCCGCAGCACCTGGGCGGCCCGGTACGCCGGGGACGACGGCGGCAGCACCCGGTCGTCGCTGTCGGCGAACTCCACCCGCAGGAACGGCACCCCGAGGGCCAGCAGCAGGGCGACGACGGCGACGGAGAACGGCACCGGCCGCTTCATCACCGCAGTGGCGATCCGGTGCCAAAAGCCGCTCTGCGGATCCCGCTTCGGCGCCGGCTTCCGGCGGCGGCGCAGCCGCGGCACGCTCAGCGCGTCCACCCGCCGCCCCAGCACGGCCAACATCGCCGGCAGCACCACCACCGAACCCACGGCCGCCAACAGCACCACCGCGATCCCGGAGTAGGCGAAGGACCGCAGGTGGTACATGGGGAAGACGAGCATCGCCGACAGCGAAAGCGCCACCGTCAGCGCGGAGAACACCACGGTGCGACCTGCGGTGCGCACAGTCTCGGCTATCGCCGCCCGCACCTCGCGCCCGCCCGCCAACTCCTCCCGGTAGCGGGTGACGACGAAGAGGCTGTAGTCGATCGCGAGCCCGAGGCCCAGCGCCGTGGTGATGTTGACGCTGAACACCGACACCGGCACGAGCAGGTCCAGCAGCCGCAGGACGACGAACGACCCGATGACCGCGATCACCCCGACGAGCAGCGGCAGCAGGGCGGCCACCACGCTGCGGAACACCAACAGCAGGATGAACAGCACGACGGGCGCGGCCAACAGCTCCGCCTTGACCAGGTCCTCGCTGCTGCGTTCCTCGATCTCCATGCGCACGGCCGTGACGCCGGTGGCGGTCACCTCGACGCCGTCGCGTTCGCCGACGGTCTGCGGCACCAGCCGTTTGGCGCTCTTGCGGACGGTGTCCTCGTCCCCCGCGAGCCGCACCAGCACCAACGCCGAGCGACCGTCCTCGGCACGCAGCGGCTCGGCGCGCCCCAGCGACCAGTACGACGCGGCCTGGACCACGCCCCGCTCCGCCGCCAGCTCCGCGGTCAGCCGCTCGCCCTGCCGGGCCACTTCCGGCCCGTCGACGGAGCCGGGCGCCTTGACGACGAAGACCAAGTGCGGTGAGCCGGCGGAGAACTCGGTGTTCAGCAACGCGTCGGCGCGCGCGGCCTCCGAGCCCGGAGAGGTGATCCCCCCTTCCGACAACCGGCTCTCCACGTCGGCGCCGAAGGGCACCGCGACGATCACCGCGATCAGCGCGGAGACCAGCACCAGCCGCCGCCGGCGCGCCAGCCAGCCGCCGAACCGGGCCAGCGGCCCGCCGCCGGGCGGCGCCGACGACCCGCCTTCCTGCCCGGGCGGCGGTGCGGCGACTGAATCGGGAGTGGGATGGGAGCCCACGACTCCTCCTCCGGGTTGACGCGTCCCAGGAGCGGACGCAGGGGGGAACGGCAGTGCGGGGCCGCGTGCGCTGGCGGCGGCCTCGGCGCCGGTCTCCTGCGATGACCTGCGCTGCTCTGCCTGCTCGTGGTGCGACGTCGACCCCCGCGTCAGCGTAGGAAGACCGGTTTCAACGGACTGGCAGCGCAGCGTCAACGGCAGTGCAAATTGCGCCCGGAGGCACGTCGGCGCTCATCACGTGCGTCGCTCGCGGTGGACGGGGGCAGCACCGCGGGCCGCGTGATGTTCCAGCCGCCCCGCGCCTGACGACGTACGTCCACCGGTGGCCCCACCGTGTGGGACAGCGGAGTGATCATTCCCGGGGTAGCGCGTGTGAGACGGGTTGCCCACCCCGCCATGCTGAGACGAAACGGCTTCGACGCCGTGCTGAGAAAGGCCGCGCCGGTACTCGGCGACGGGCCCGGGCGGCGGGGCAGACCCGCCGCCGGATGGCGCAAGGGACTGGTGGCGGCGTTTGCGGCGGTCTCGCCGCTCGCCGGACTCACCGCCGTCGCGGAGGCCGCCCCCGCCCCGACCGCGGTCAAGGCGGCGACGGGCACGCTGTCGCTGTGCTCCGACCGCAGCGTGGACGGCGGGCAGTTGTACGACCTGGCCTTCTTCTCCGGCGGCTCCGGTGGCTACCTCGGCAACGGGAAGATCTTCCCGATCACCGTCGACGCCGGCGGTTGCACCCGCATCGACCGCGGAACGACCCGAGTCAGACGGAAGTCACCCGGCCGGACGTCCCGCCCGGTCCTGGATCGGACGTCACGCGCCGCCCTCGTCGAGCAGCGAGAGCAGGGCGTCGGCCGCGGGCGCCGAGGACGCCGGGTTCTGCCCGGTGATCAGCAAGCCGTCCCGCAGGACGTACGGCTGCCAGTCCCCGGCCTTGGAATACGCCCCGCCGAGCTTGACCAACTCGTCCTCGACCAGGAACGGGACGACGTCGGTGAGCTGGACGGCCTCCTCCTCGGAGTTGGCGAACCCGGTGACCCGCTTGCCCGAGACCAACGGGGTGCCGTCCTCGTTGACGACGTGCCGCAGGACGCCGGGGGCGTGGCACACCAGCGTCACCGGCCGGCCCGAACGCAGGGTCGTCTCGATCAGCCGCGCGGACACGGGGTCCTCGGCCAGGTCCCAGAGCGGCCCGTGGCCGCCGGAGTAGAAGACCGCGTCGAAGTCGCCGGCCGAGACCGAGTCGAGGCGCACGGTGTCCGCCAGCGCCCCGGTCGCCTCCGCGTCGGCCTCGAAGCGTCGGGTCAGGTCGGTCTGGAACTGGGGCTCGTTGCTCTTGGGGTCCAACGGCGGCTGCCCGCCCCCGGGCGAGGCGAGCACGATCTGTGCGCCGGCCTCCTTGAAGCGGTAGTACGGCGCCGCCAGCTCCTCCAGCCAGAACCCGGTCTTGCGGCCGGTGTCCCCCAACTCGTCGTGCGAGGTGAGGACGATCAGAATCTTCATGACACGCTCCTGTGCGAGTGGACCGACGTCCCCCGTGCGGTCTCTCGGCGGGCCGCACGGGGGACAACCACTCATAGACTTCCGTGCCGACGCCGTCCATAGGGGTACCCGGACCCGAGCAATCGCGTGATAGTCGGTTGCCGGGTGCCGCACGCGGTCCGCTGGCGCGCCCCTCGCGCAGTTCCCGGGGCCGGACGCGTTTAGGGCCAGGTCGGAGCAGTGGATTGCGGACTGCAAGGATCCAGGGGTCGACTTTCCAGGGGCGAGGAGACACCCCTACTCCGGATGAATAGGGGTACCCGATCTATGTGAGAACAGGTCGCTTTGTTCCCGGTCCGGTGCCTTCCGTAAGGTCGACTGCGTCGTTGACGCTGATCGTTACGACTGCTTACGCTGTGTCCGCAATGCTGAGTTGCCGGCATTGTTCAGCACGTTCAATTCAGAGCGAGCGTCGGGGGATTGGCAACGTGAGGTCCGTCGAGACCCTTTCGCTCATCAGCATCTGTCGAGAAAGGGTACCGTTATGCCGATTGCAACGCAGGAGAACGTCAGCGGAATGCGCCCGGAGTCCCTTGCCACGCAGGACTTCGCGAACAGCGTTCTGAGCGCGGCGGGCCCGGGGTTCCACTCGGACTCCGAGATTCCCGCGATGGCCACGCCGGCCACGCCGACCGTTGCTCAGTTCGTGATCCAGGGCAGCACCGTCTGCCTGGTTTGCTGACGGAAGAATGAATCGCGTGCCGGAGGGGAACTGGTCAACAGTGCCTTCTCCGGCACGCACTTCCGAGGTACTCATAGCTGCGTCCGGGTCCGAGACGGAAAGACGAAGATGTTGGTGAGTTTGCCACGGTGGAGGAAGAGAACTTCGAGTGCAAGCGTCGCCCAGAAAGCGGCTGATCGAGTCTTCCTGCCGATTGCGATAGGGCAGGTCCTGGCATCCGCGGAGACCCTGAGCCTCAAGGACGTCTTCGACGACGACGGCTATCTCCGAGGCGTTTCGGCCGAGCAGTACCCGGAGGGGAGCCTGCGCCACCGGATCAGTCGCGTGCTCGACCACGCACGCACCCCCAAGGTGCTCGCCGGCGTCACGCTCGCGGCTGCCGTGGGCCTGGCGTTGGGACGCGGCAACCGCAAGGTGCAGATCGCCTCGTCGGCGATCATCGCCACCTGCAATCGACTGAGTGAGATCCGCACGCCGTACGGCCGCGACGGCGCGGACCAGATGACCGCCGTGATCACGCAGTACCGCACGCTCACGGCGCTGATACCCGACCGACGGCTGTCCGACGACCTCTTCCTGCGGGCCGTCAACTTCCAGTCCGGGCTCAGCTACGCGGTCTCGGGCATCTCCAAAGCCTTCGGCAGCAGTTGGATCCAGGGCGACGCGCTGCCCGAGATCCTGCAGACGGAGGCGTACGGCCGGGGGCCAGCCGCCGAGCTGCTGCGAAGACGGCCGAAGCTGTCCCGTGCGATGACCGTCGGCACGGTGGTGTGGGAGAGCGCCTTCCCGCTGGTCTATCTGCTGCCGCGGCAGCAGGCGTCACACGCGCTCTCCGCGGTCAAGCTGTTCCACGTCGGCGTCGCGGCCACCATGGAGCTGCCGCGGTTCGTCTGGGGTTTCGTCGGCTCCCACGGAGCGGTCGGCTACGTGCTGGACACCCGGGGCAACCGTCGGACGTTCGAGAAGGCCGTGGTCGGCACCGCCTGCGGGGTGGCCGTCGCGAGCGCCCTGATAGCCCGTGAGAAGCGCAAGATCGCAGAGCAGCGACGACTGGGCCCCAAGGGCGTCTCGCAGCTCCAGAGCGCGTTCGGCACGGTCGAGTACGTCGTCAACCGGCCTTCAGACAACACGGACAACGCGGATGGCACGGATGGTGCAGTCGGCGCGGACGGCGCCCGGCCCGTCGTCGTCCTGGAATGCGGCCTCGGGCAGTCCCTCGAATCGTGGGAATGGGTCGCGGAGCGGCTGGCCCGGGACCACACGGTCATCCGCTATCACCGGTCCGGATACGGCCTGACGAACGCCCGGGCGTCCAGCGGTGACATCCTCAGCGCCGTCCTCGACGAAGTCGGGATCCAGGGCGAGGTCGTGGTGGCGACCCATTCGATCGGTTCGCTGAGCGCGGCGTCCTACGTCGGCGACCCCCGATTCGTCGACCGGATCCGCAAACTCGTCGTCGTCGACGGAACCGACCCCGAACTGCTGGACGCGGACCGCTCCGATCGCCGTCGATTCGGGAAGTTCATCCAGTCGCAGGTGCACACCCTCTTCGCCGCCGTGACAGGGATCTACGAGTGGGCACCGAACGCGGTCCAGCGGCAGGCGGGCTACACGCCCGACACCCAATACAGCCACGTCCAGTTCGTGTTCTCGCCGCAGAACATCGTCAACTCGGTACGGGAATACGTGAAGATGGGCACTGAAGGGACCCTCGCCGAGCTCAGCGCGGTCAAATCGGTCCTCGTCGTCGCATCCGGCGAGAACGCCGAGCAGCAGTCGGCGCTGGCGAAGAAGCTCGGAGCCGACGTCGAGGTGGTGGCTGGATCCGCCCACCGGTCGATCATTGGATACAAGAATCACGCCGAGAAGGTCGAAGGCGCCATCAGAAGGTTCATACATGCTGGGTGAACGAATCAGAGGTACCGCAGGCGCGTTCGCCGTGGGGGCGATCGCCGCGCATCTGGTCTCGACGGTCTTGCAGAACACACCGGACTCCTACAATCAGGACCTGAGGAAGTTCACCGGCGGCTGGCCCATTCCCGGTTGGCGCTTCTTCGCACCGAACCCGGGCGTGCAGAACGTCCATCTGCTGGTGCGCGAGGTGAAGTCCGACGAAACCGAGCCGACGCCGTGGCGCGACGTCACCCCTCAGGTGGCACACGGCTGGAAACAGGTCGTCTGGAATCCTGCGAGCCGGGGCCCCAAAGCGCTGTTCGACGCCATGCAGCAGCTTTCGGTGATGAGCTCGAACCACGCCGAATTCAACTGGGTCACCCAGAGCTCGCCGTACCGGCTGGTGTTCTCGGCGAGCCGGGCCTCCGCCGGGGACGACGCGAGGGCCCTGCAATTCCTGCTGATGAACGTCTTTCCCAGCGCACCGCCGGAGCAACGGATGAAGCCGATCCTCACGTCCGAGTGGATTCCGCTCCACCCCGCGGTCGACAGCGAGGCAGCCGCCGCATGAACGTGGAGCAGTTCGAGGGCGCCGAAGTGCACCTTCACATCACGGGGTCCATCAGCGCCGCGCTGGTGCCCTGGTGGATCCACTGGCTGCGGGAGCTGAACCCGGAGCTGACCGTGAACGTGTCGGTCACCCGGTCCGCCACGCGGTTCCTGGCGGTTCGGTCGCTGCGCCACCTGGCCAACGGTCGGGTGTGGGTCGACGCGTGGGACGAGTCGGACGTACCGCCCGAGGTCAACAGCGGACGGAGCGGCGCGTCCGAGTGCCTCCTCGTCTTCCCCGCGACCCTGGACACCCTCATGCGCCTGGCGCAGGGCCGGGCGGACTCGCCCGCCCTGATGATGCTGCAGGTCACGGACCTGCCCATCGTCATCGCCGACACGCTCCCCGGGTCGAACGAGATCGTGGAGGCCAACCTGCGCACCCTCCGGCTCCGTTCGAACGTCGCATTCGCACCACGGGTGACCGGCGTGCGCGCCAGCAACCGCGCGGCGGCCGAGGTGGGGTTCAACCTGCCGGGCGCGATCGCGGTGGCCAACGAAATGCTGAAGAAAGGTCGCCCCAGTGAGTGACGCGAGCGTGTACGACGAGAACGCGATCGACGCCTACGACCTGCTGTCGTCCATGCTCTCACCGGGTGCCCCGCACGCGGCCTGGGTGTCCTCGCACCGACCGCTGGCTGGGCAGAAGGTGCTGGACCTCGGGGCCGGTACGGGCGTCTCCTCGCTCGCGCTCGCCGAGGCCGGAGCCCGCGTCGTGGCCGTCGACGCATCGACGCCGTCGCTGGACCTGCTCAAGAGCAAGTGTGGCGAACACCCCGTCGAAGCGGTCGAAGGCGACTTCCGCCACCTCCGCCTCGACGACGCGTTCGACGTCGTCACCCTGTCGCGGAACACGTTCTTCCTCGCCCAGAGCCAGGACGAGAAGATCGATCTCCTCCGGGTCGTCGAACGGCACCTGAAGCCCGGAGGCACGGCCTTCCTCGACTGCACCGACCCCGCCGAGTACCTCCAGGCGGGCGGCGACGCGCATTCGGTGACGTACCCCCTGGGCCGGGAAAACATGGTGACGATCACCCAGACGTCGGACCGCGCCGCCCAAGCCGTGCTGAGCATCTTCCTGGTGCAGAGCGCAACGAAGCTCACGGCTTTTCACGAGACGGCCACCTGGGCGACGCTCGCGGAGATTCGACTGATGGCACGCATGGCGGGTCTGGAAGTGTCACACGTCAACGGTTCCTACGCGGGCGAGGACTACGGCCCGCGCTCCCGCGAAATGCTGATCGTGCTCCAGCGCCCGTAGGTCGTGTCCGCCGAGTCCCGCGTGGCCCGTGCGGCAGTGCCGCGCCTTGGCTGGCGCGCTTGCGTCGTGGTGCGTGTGCGGCCATGGCGTCTGCGGCCCGTCTGCGGCTGTTCGCGCAGTTCTCCGCGCCCCTAAATGCCTCCGTCCCAGCCCGCAGACAAGCGACGGGGGAAGAACAACAGGGGCGCGGGGAACTGCGCGAACAGCCCACCACCGGCCAGCCGGGACCAACGCTCCACCAGGGAAACGGCGGCTACGTCGAGAGACGCAGGAGCGCGCGCGGGACTTTGCGGACACGGCCCAGCCGGAACTCCCGTCGAGCGGAGCAAGGAGGCCCGCTCAACCGACGTCCGGTGCGACGTCGTTGATGCGGGCCACCGCGGTGCGGGCCGTTGCCCGCGGATCGCGGGCCCGGCCGCGCTGGAACGCTGCCGCGTAGGCCTCGTCCCCCAGCGCTGCTCGCGCCTTCTCGCGCGCCCGTTCCACGTCCCGCGCCTCACCGGGCGGCAGTTTGGCCCGTACGGCGGCGCGGCCCGCGGCGGCCGTCCCGAGGTGCTCGGCGGCCAGCCGCGCACGGCCCGCATCCGCCCACGCGGCGGACAGCCCCTCCAGCGCACGTGCGATGGAGCGCAGCGAACCCGTCTCCAGGGCGGCCCGCGTGCCCCGTGCGTGCTCCCTGAGCGCCGTGTCCGTGTCGCCGCGCAGCTCGGCCACGTATCCGAGTTCGGTGAAGACCAGCGCCGTCTCCACGGTGCCGGTCGCCTCGCCGCAGTGCGCCAGCCACGCCCGTAGACGGGTCTCGGCGGTGTCGAGGCGGCCCTCGCGGCGGGCGGCCAGGCCCGAACCGAGCTGGGCCAAGCGCTCGCCGAAGTCGTAGCCGATCTCGGTGGCCATCCGCCCGGCCTGCCGCAGCAGTTCGCGCGCTTCGTGGAAGTCGCCCTCGGCCATCGCGCACCAGGCGAGGCTGGAGAGCCAGTAGGACACCTCGGGCCAGAGGCCGAGGCCGCGGGCGATCGTCAGGGCCTCGCGGCCGATGCGGGAGGACTCGCGCAGGTCGCCGATGATCTCGGCGTGCCGGCTGAGCACGGCCATGGCCTGCAACTGCCCCCACTGGTCGCCCAGTGCACGGAAGAGGCGCAGCGCCTCGCCGGCATCGGTGGCGTGCCGGGGGGAACTGCCCTGGCTCTGCTCCAGCCAGGCCCGGTTGGACAGGGCCACCGCGGTGCCCCACTGGTCGCCCTGCGTACGGAAGTCGGCGAGGGCCCGGTCCAGGAGTTCCCAGCCCCGTTCCCTGTGGCGGTGCTCGTTGAGCGCGGGTCCCAGGAACCACATGGCCCGCGCGCGGGCGTTGGCGTCCCGCGCGTCGTCGAAGTGCGCCAGCGCGGCGTCGGCGCGCGCCACGACGTCCGTCGCGTGCGGCGCCATGTTCTCCAGGCCGGCGTGCCAGGCGGTGGCCACGGCCCGCAGTTGACGGCTGCCGCCGTCCATGGCGAGGGCCTCCGCGAGGAGCCGGTGCGCTTCCGCCAGCCGGCCGCGCACCCACCGGTACCAGAACGGGGCGGAGGCCAGCACGAGCGCGGCGCCGGTGTCCCCGCGGCGTACGGCGGTGGCCGATGCGGTGCGCAGATTGGCGGCCTCCTGGTCCATCAGGTGCAGCCAGCGCCGTTGTGCCGGGCCGCGCAGCATCGGGTCGGCGCGCCGGGCGAAGTCGGCGTAGTAGCGCATGTGCCGCTCGTGGACCTCGGCGGCCTCCCCGGACTCCGCCAGCTTCTCGGCGGCGTACGCGGCGATGGACTCCAGGAGTCGGTAGCGCGGCCCCTCCTCGGTCTCCACGACGCTGACCAGGGACTGTTCGACGAGTCTGGAGAGCGGCCCCAGCACCTCGCCGCTCAGGTCGCTGCCGATGTCGCCGGGCGCTTCCTGCGTGAGGTCGGCCTCCGCGGCAACCGCCCGTGCCGCCTGCGGTGTGCAGCCGTCGGAGTGCGCCGACAGCCGCTGCAACACCCGGCGCTCGTCCTCGGTCAGCAGCTCCCAGCTCCAGTCGATCACGGCACGCAGCGTCTGCTGGCGCCGGGGCAGCGTACGGTGACCGCCGTCCAGGAGCCGGAAGCGGTCGTCCAGGTGTGCGCACAGCTGGCTGAGGCCCAGCGCGCGCACCCGGTGGGCGGCGAGCTCCAGAGCCAGGGGCAGCCCGTCGAGGCGATGGCACACCGAGGCGACGAGGGGGAGCGTCTGGGCGTCCAGCCGCAGGTGCGGCGCGTGCCCGCGCGGCGAAGAGCCGTACGGCGCTGGGAGCCGAGGCCAGGTCGGCGGGCGGACGGCCACCGTCGGTGTCCAACGGCGCGACCTCGTGGACGTGTTCGCCCTCGGCCCGTAGCGGCTCCCTGCTGGTGACCAGGCAGCGGAGCCGGGGCGCACTGGTCAGGAGCAGATGGACGAGCCGGGCCACGGGGACGAGGGCGTGCTCGCAGTTGTCGAGCACGAGCAGGAGGCGGGAGCCGCGCAGCCGTTCGGCGAGGTGGGCGGCGGGTGCCGGGCGGCCGTGCTCCTCCGCTGCGCCGTCGCGGATCCCCAGCCCGGCGGTCACGGCCTCCGCGACCCGGTCGAGCGAGCCGTCGGCGCGTGCGAGGGCGCCCAGTTCCACCAGCCGCACCCCGTCGGGGAAGTCCGGTTCCAGCGCGGCGGCGACCTCCAGCGCGAGCCGTGTCTTGCCCACGCCGTCCGGTCCCGTCAGACACACCAGTCGCCCCTCGTCAAGGAGCGCTCGCACCCGCCGGACCTCCTCCGCGCGCCCGATCAGCGCGTTGACCGGCGCGGGCAGGTTGGAACGTGGGCGCAGCGCGAGGCCCGAATCAGGCGGCCGTACAAGACCTGAGCACAGACGGGGTGCCGTACGCAGTCTCATCAGTGAACGTCTGCGCGGCTGAGTTCTAGACTGCCCGCAGGGCGCCTGCATCAGCATCTGCTTGAGCCGAACTTCGTTCTGAAACGAACAGCGAGTGGGGCGTCCGGCGAAACGAAGAGGCGGGATTCCTGTGGCGGACGGGCATCCGGGATGTCCACGGGAAGACGCGGCGACGGCACTCCGGCAGGAACGGTCAGCGGACACGTGGGCGAACGACTGCCAGCGGGCACTGGGAGAACTGTAGAAGGTGGTGGCTCACGGATCCCAGTGCCAAGCCTCGGAAGCCTCCCAACCCTCGGGAGCCGACGACCAGGAGGTCCGCCCGGTCCGACGCACGGGCAAGTGCGACGATGGGTCCGTCATCGGGTAGCTCTTCCACGACTTCGACTTCGGGATGCCGTTCGCGCAGTGGAGCCAACCACCCCTTCAACGCCTGTCGTTGTTCTTGGCGCAGGGCGTCCTGGGCCGTACTGACCGCTGCGGGAGGGCCCGGATGACTCCAGGCGTGCACCGCCTGCAACTGGGCGCCGGTCAGCGACGCCACCTCGAAGGCGTACTCCAAAGCGGCATCGGAGTGAGCTGATCCGTCCGCGCCGACGACGACGCGTCGATGACCGCTGCTGACGTGGTTGACGATGACCACGGGGCTCGTCGAGTGACCGACGACCTGCAACGCGACGGAACCAAGGAGCAGGCCTCCGAATCCGCCTGTCCCCTTGGCACCGAGAACCATGGTGTGGGCGTGCTCGGCCTCGGCCAGCAGGACCGCCGCCGGCGTGCCCGAGACAAGGACGGGGGCGACTTCCAGACCCGGGTGGGCTTCCTGCGCGATGGCCACGGCTTCCTCAACGACACCCTGGTCCCGGTGGCTCTCCTCCCAAGCACGGCCCTCGGGGGTCGACGCGTACACATGAGCCGGAGGTAGGACGTGAACGATGCGTAGGGCGCGCTGCCGGAGCGCCGCCTCTCGGGCAGCCCACACCAGGGCGCGCAGACTTCGTCCGGATCCGTCAACCCCGACAACGATCGGATCAGCCATTTCTTCTCCCGGGTGTGCAATTGCCAGCCTTCGCCGTCCGCGTCCCCTCCGCGCTGCGCCTACTCGTTGCCCGGCGCCGAGCTGCCTCCTGCTCGGTCCTGCACCAAGCGGGTGGCCCCCACAGGCTGCGAAGGGTCACATCGGCACCGCCGGACGGTGGGACGCTCCCTACCACCGTCGACCACAAGTTTCGTCGAGGCACCTCAGAGCGGGCCGGAAGGACGTAGCCCCATCGCTGAGGACCGTCGACTTCCGTGGACGGGACCAGGGCCCGAGACAAGCAACCGGTGCTCCGGCTGCCCGGTCGGGGTACCGGGGTCCTGCTCCGTTGAGAGCACTGCGCCTCCAGTTCGGCAACCATGCCGAGGACCCATGCCGCTGTGACGTTCGTACAGGCGTTGCGTCGGTCCCGGGATCGCGATACCGATGCCGGCCCGAGAGCTGCCGGTACCGCTCGGCGACGACATCCGCAGGGCCACGTCCTTGCACGTCCGACTGGTGCTTGCGGAGAGCGCGGCCTTTGCACGGCGCCACCGAGCGTTCACGCACTGCCCTTCGCGAGGGAGGAAAGCGCGGCGTCGAGTAGGCGAGTCGCCTCGTCCGCTACGGAAGCCATGGCGTCAACGCCGGTGAGAGCGACCATGGTGGAGGGGTCGATTGCCTGCACGATCACTTGGTCGTCCTCCGTACGGACCACGACGTTGCAGGGGAGCAGGAGCCCGACTGCGGGGTCGGCGTCCAGCGCCTGACGGGCAAGCGCGGGATTGCACGCTCCGAGGATGAGATACGGCTCCATGTCGTGGTCGAGCTTCGCCTTGAGCGTGGCCCGGACGTCAATCTCCGTCAGGATGCCGAAGCCTTGGTCGGCCAGCGCACGGCGTACGGTCTCCACCGTCTCGTCGAAGGCGCCCGCCAGCTTGATGCTGCGGTCATACGGCATGCTCTCCACCTCACTGTTCCCATGACACCGATCGGCACATGGCGCGGTTCTGGTCCCAGCACCGACAGCACGATGCCCTGACCGGATTCGTCCGGAGACGCACCACAGCGGTGGAGCTGTGGCTTGGGCCGTCCGGTGCTCCTGTACGCCGCCTCCCAGCGTGACAACAGGGTGTCCCGCGCGCCACCCGCGTCCACGTCCGGCGCGCGGCCCGCCCTTGCGCGCCTTTTGCCCGCAGGGGCGGGCCCCGAGGCGACGCCTGGCCTGGGGCGGACGCGTCGTCGTGACGCGTGGGCGAGATGGGCTCCCGCGGTGGCCTGGCTCAGTCATGTGGGACGACGGCGACCGGGCAGGGCGCGTGATGTAGGGCGGCATGGGCTACGGGACCGAGGCGCGGTGCGAGGGCGGGGCGGTGCTTGCGTCGGCCGACGACCAGCACATCGGCCCCCTCGGCGGTGCGCACGACGGCCTCGGCCGGACTTTCGAGCCGAACGGCGTCTATCGGCTCCACGCCGGGGAACTTCTCGCGCCAGGGGCGGAGGACCTCAGCCAACCGTTGCTGCGCCACCTTTGTGATCTCCTCGACGACGTGGTGGTCCACGCCCCCCGGAGTCTGCGCGTGAATTGGCAGGCTCCGACCGTGGACGACCTGGAGTGGCACCCCACGGGCCGCAGCTGCCGTGAAGGCAAAGGCGAGCAGGTCATCGCAGGGATCGTGCAGCTTCAGCGCCACCACGACGCTGTTACCGGCGGATGCCGAGCCGTCTTGGCGGGCATTTAGACGGACCAGCACCACGGGTCTCGTGGCCCGCGCCACCACGGCCATGCTCACGGAGCCGAGGAAGTAGCTCTCGGCGGACGTCAGGCCGCGCGACCCCAGAACGGTCAGATCGGACTCGGATGCCGCCTTCAGCAGCGCGTCCTGAGCGTCGTTGGCGGCCAGGTTGCCGACGACTGGGAGGTCCGGGTGGCGTTCCTGGAGTTCCGCTTGCGCCTGGCGCACGATCCGTTTCGCCCAGTAGTTCTGGTCGATCTCCGATGCGGCACGGATCGGCTCTGGCACGAGCGTGGGCCAGGCATGCAGCAGACGCAGCGTGCATTTGCGCCGCCCGGCCTCGTCGGCGGCCCAGTGAGCGGCTGCCATGCTCTCGGGCGAGCCGTCCAGGCCGACCGTGACGACGGGCTCCATGCAAGATGCCTCCATCTCGAACCGCGGGGGAGGGGAGCGGGCGTGTCGACGGGCGAAGGCCCAAGCACGCCTTCTCCTCATTCGAGGATTACCCCAGATCGTCCTGCGCGCATACGCGCGACGATGTCCCCCCGGGCCCTTCCCGGCGGTGCGGCCCCAGCCGAATCCGCGGTGGACATTCCTGGGCGTCTCATCCGCGGGACTGGAACCTCGTTCCCACCTCGGGGCGGAGTGACCGGGCCACTTCCGGGTCGAAGGGTTCGGTGCTGGGGGTGAGCATGGACGCGGCGGCCACAGCCACTCCCAGCGCGCAGGCGTCGACCGGTTCGTCTCCGGCAGCCAGCCGCGTGGCGATGGCGGCCACCATGCCGTCTCCCGCGCCGGCGTCGCTCAACGGCTCACCGGGCAACGGTGGCGCGTGCAGTTCGACATGGCCCTGCTGGGTCGAGCACACCGCGCCCAGCGCTCCCACCGTGGTGACGGCGACCTCGGCGGCCCCCGAGGTGAGTAGGTGCTCGTTGACGGCTCGGGCGTCGTCCAAGGCGAGGACGTCCCGACTGGTGAGGCTTGCGGCCTCCGTCCGGTTGCACCTGAGGAGGAAGACGCCTTCCGAGAGCGCTGCGCCGAGCGCCGGCCCGGAAGTGTCCAGAATCAGTCGGCATCCGGCTTCCTTGGCACGACGGGCGGCGGCTGCGTAGAAGTCGGCTGGCAGGCCGCCCGGCAAGCTGCCGCTGGCCACGACGTACGGGTGTTCCCTCATGGCCCGCTCCAGCACGTCCAGGCACCACACCGCTTCGTGGTCGCGCAGTCGTGGGCCGGGCGGCACGATGTGGTAGCTGTGCTGCGGATCCGTCGTGACCAGCACGAGAGCTTCGCGGGTCTCGCCCTCGACACCGACGGCGACGTGGTCGACGCCCTCTTCGTCCAACAGCCGGTTCAGGCGCAGCCCTACCTCGCCTCCGGCGGTGTGGACGGCGGTGGCCCGGCCTCCGAGCCGCACCACACCACGGGCGACGTTGATCCCCCCGCCCCCGGCGGTCACCGACCTGACTCGGGCACGGTTCTTGCCGATGCCCTCCAAGCGCCCGACCTCCCAGCAGAGATCGACGGCGGGGTTCATCGTCAACGTGAGCACGGACGGCCCAGCAGCCTCGCGCCCCGACTTCCTCGCGTTGTCGGTGCTCCCTTCCGCGGCGGGGCCCGGCCTCCCCATCGCGTTCACCGCGGTGCGCAGGCCGAAGTGCCCGACCGCGCTCGGCATACCGCCTGTTCGACACGGTCTCGCGTCATCGCGCTCACCTCCGTGGACGGGAACACGAACCGCTACCAATGCTGGGGTAGTGCGAGGTCACCCGCATGCCGACTGCACTGCCCCGCCTACGGGCCCGCTGCCCAGCACCTCGGTTCCCGAGCCTGACCGGGGCGTCGGACCGTGGGACCACACCGTTGCTCGGGCACCCCGCCACCCGCCGGAGCACCTCGCGGGCAGGGAACCAGTCCCGCTCAGCACCCTCCGTCCCGACGCGTTGCCGTGGGGCCACCACTCGCTCCGCGTACGACCAGCACCGGACGGACAGCGGGCGTGGTGCACGCAGTGCGTGCTGACCGACCCGAGGAGCATTCCGGTGAAGGCCCCGCACCCGTGGCTGCCGACCACCAGGAGGTCGGCGTCTTGGGACGCCCAGGGCCTGCACGGCCGCCGGGTACCCCTCGACGACCCGCGGGGCGACCAGCACCTCCGGATGCGCCCCGCGGGCCTCCTTGATCGTCAGATGGAGGCTCTGGCGGGTCTGTTTCGGGCAGTCGACGTCGGAGTAGTCGACCGGCATCCCGTAGGCGGGCGGAAATCGCCACGCCTGCACGGGTGACAGCCGGGCGCCGGTCATAGCCGCTTGCCGGGCCGCCCAGCGCGGCGCGGACCTGCTGGACTCCGATCCGTCGACCCGACCACGATCAACCGTTCGGCTGCCGGCCGTCCCATCTCGCCCCTCCTTGCCGCGGGGCCGGCCTCCTTCGGGGCCGGCCTCTCCGGTGCGGCGCCACCGGACGTGGCCGTGCCGGCCCGGCCCCACACTCGGGTGGACGTCAGCACCTCCGGCACGGCGGCGTGAACCCGGCCGACGCGTGGGCGGAACGGATCACCGGCTCGCCTGTTCGCGGAACTCCCGGAACGCGGCGAAGGCGCGCGGACCGTAGACCGTGCCAGGGCCGCCGTTCATGAGGATCGCCACACCGATGGCCTCGGCTACCTCTTCCTCACTCGCGCCCCGCAGGGCGGCCCCGTGGGCGTGGGCCACGATGCAGCCGTCGCACTCCTTGCTCACCGCAATGGCCAGTGCGATGAACTCCTTGGTTTTGACGTCCAAGGCACCCGGAGCGAGTGCGGCGTCGTGCAGCTGTTTGTAGCCCTCGTACACCTGCGGAATGGCCTGTCGCAGCTCACGGCTGGGCACGCGCAGCCCCTCGCGTATCTGCTCTCCGTAGCTCATTTCGGTCTCCTCTCCGCTGCGCCCGTGGCACGGCTGACGTCTTCGCGCCTTCGTGTCCGGACGACCCGTGCGCCGGCCACTGAAAACCCGTCGGCGAGAGGTGGAACACGGCGTCGTCGCACGAGGCTCCCACCGGGCAGCACGCATTGCCGCCCGCCTGCGCGCTCGGGCCCGTCTGCGCCGTACGCGCAGCAGAGCCGGCGAATCCATGGGCGAGAGCGGGTGACTCCCCGAGAGGGCTGTCACGTGACGATGCGCTGACGGCCGCGGGCCACCGGATTCCCACTGCCATCGTCCGGCGCTCCGCTCTCGGTGGCGGTGGGCCGAACGGTACCCACTCCGGGGCCGGTAGGGCAGTGCGTCGGTGCACGTGACGCCGAGACCCACGCTGCCGACTTGCACGGCCCGCACCATGCGGAGGCCTGCGGCAGGCACGCGAGACGAGTTCCGTCGACCTCGGGCCGCGGGCTTCCTCGAAGGCGATTCGTTGGCGGACTGGCGCTCCGGGCCACAGGCCGGCTTCCAGCGTCGGGACACGGCCAGCCGAGTGCCATGAGGCCGCCGCCCAGGTGGTCCGTGAGCGCGGGCTGCTCGCCGACGCCCGATCGAGGTACCGACATCCCGCGGGTCACACACGAACCGGCAAGCGGGAGTCCGCATGTTCCCTGTCATTTGCCTCATCGTTTGTCAGAGCGCAGCTGTCATCGCGCTCCCGTTCGGCCGCGTCGCGTCTGTCCGCTTCCAAGCCGCGACGGCGTTCCTCAAAGGCCGCGTCACCGTGTTGGGCGTCTGCCGGAGCCACCGGACATCCGTGGCCTCTGCTGGCGATGTCTGCACGGCTGTGCATACGTGGAGTTGGCGGACCAGGGGTGGCGGTGACGGCATCTGGCGCCGGCCGGAGACCTGGGCGCGCCGGTGCCAGGAGACCCGCCGCACAGCCCCATCTCATGCCTGACGCACTTCAACCGCCCACGCCCCCAATCGGGTTGGTGGACGGAGACGACTCCGCCTGGCGAGAACGCCGGACGAGCCGAACCCAAGCCGCACCGTCAGCGAGACGCTGTATCGCGGCGAGGCGTTGTCCAACTGCGCGAGCGACGAAGCCGCGGTCGCTCACCATACGCCGCCGGCCGACCACCCCGGTCCGGCGAATCGGGCCCGGGTTCTCTCCGACGGACACAGGCACAGGTGCCACGCCCGAGTGTCCCGCAGGGTCGATCAGAGGCCATGCGTCCTCCGATGCCCAGTCGGTCCAGACCAGATGAACGCTGTCGAGCCCGATGGCGAGCCAGCTGCGGGAGCGCGCCCACGGCCCGGGCGACCCCTCTACGGCTCTTCGCTGTTGCAGCCGCACGCGGGCGCGGTCGGCGTCTGCGGCGGCCGTTGTGCCGCCGTCGCGGCCGAAGCGGCGGCTTCGCCCCGGCCACCGGCCGGAGGCGGTTACCCGCCGTCCCGGCCACGCCCATCCGAACGGTCCTCGGCCGAAGCCCGGCCCGGGGTGCAGCGAAAGGCAGTACCGCCATGAGCGGTGAACGACCAGGTACGGCCGGTCCGCGCCAGCCGGACCAGGAACCGGTCCCGGCGTCCCAAGGGGCGCCCGTGCGATCCGGATGTCCCCGCCCGGCGACCTGGCTCACTGCGCTCGCCCTGCTTCCCCTCGGCCTGTTTGCCGCGGCAGCTTGGCAAGGGCGCTGGGTGCGGCCCAGCGGGGACGACTGGTGCTTCCTGCCGTTGGTCCGCGACGGCGGCCTGACCGCCATGGTGGGGGAGTTCTACCTCGACGACAACGGGCGCGTCGCCAATGCGGTCCTCGTCTGGGCCTACGCCCGCTTCGGCCTGGCCGGGCACGTGTGGTTCGGTTTGGTCAGCGGCCTGATCGTGGCGGGCGTACTCTGGGCGGTGACGTCCCTGGCGGTGCGCCGGTCCGGGCTGACTGCCCCGCGCGGACTAACGCTGCTGACAGCGTCCATGGTGACGGCGCTCTTCCTGTTCGCCTCCCGTAACACGTACAAGACGTTCTACTGGCCGGCCGCGTCGGTCTCGCACACCTTGGCACCCGTCTTCGCCTGCGCGGCGGTGATCCCGCTGCTGCTGGCCCGCTCCGCGCGGGGCAGGGCGTTGGCCGTCGCGGCGGTCTTGCTCGTGGGCGCCGTCATCGGCACGCTGTCGGAGGAGACCTCGGTCGTCTCGTTGGTGATGCTCTCGTTCGTTCTCCTGCTGAGCCGCAGGGCGGTGCCCAAGCGAGCGTTGGGACGCACGCGCGCTTGGTGCCTGGCGGGGATCGCGGGAATCGCGACCGGGACCGTGGTCCTCGTCACGTCCCCCGGCTCAAGGAACCGGCGCGAACGGTACAGCGCACAGCACTCCTCGCTGCTGGAACCCGAGACCCTGATCAACGGCCTGGGCGTCTTCGCCCGCGTCATGTACCAGATCCTCGGAACCTGGCAGTATCTGGGAGCGGTCGCGGCCGGAGCCCTGCTGGGGCTGCTCGCCGCCCGGGCCGGCGCCCGCGCCGTGGCGCCGAATCGCACCCTGCTGGCCTGCTCGGGCGTCCTCGCCTTCCTGATCTCGGGCTATCTGTGCACCGTCGCCGCGTATCCTGCCTTCGGCCCGGGAGTGGCGAGCTCGCCCCGCCTGTGGAACGACTTCCTGCTCCCGTATCTCGCCCTGCTGACCGGGTTCGGCTTCCTGCTGGGGCAGGCCCTGCGCCGCCTGGACGTGCGCGTCGGTGCGGCGCGGGCGGCCGGCGCTGCCGTGTGCGGTCTCGCCTGCGTGAGCCTCGCCTTCCCGCTGGTCGAGTTGGGCGACGACATGTGGGCCCGGGCCGTGGCGTGGGACCGCCAGGACCGGTGGCTGCGGGCACAGGCTGCGGGCGGCACCAGGGTCGCCCCCTACTACCCGACACCGGTCGGTGGAATGACGGAACCCTCCAGCCGGCAGGGCAAGACGCTCTGGCCCGGTCAGTGCGTCGCCGACTACTACCACCTGGAGCACGTCACCCAGGCCGTGACGCCGCCCTGGCGGTGAAAGGGCGGCGTCCGACCGGGCTCATCGTGGGTGCCTCGCGGGAGGTCGGACGGATGTGGTCGCGTCCGGGTGCCGGGACGGGGTACCGCCCCGCTCAGGTGCGGGGCGGCGTGTTCGACCGGGTGACGGGGGCGCTGCGCGCTCGCGCGCGGACGGCCGTCAGACGAGATTCTGGCGCGGGATCTCCGGGGGCGAGAGCGGCGAAGACGGTCCGGTAGGCGCCCATCGGCCGGCCTGGGGCCTTGAGACGAAAACCAAGACCGGGTCCTATGCGGTGGGGTTCAGTTGAGCCCTGCCTGGGGCGGGGTGCGTGGAGTTTGACTGAAGTTGTCGATCATGTGACCGCCGGTCTCGAATGAACGCTTTTGCGGGCAGCCGTACCAGTTGCTCAGGTCCCCGCGCAGTCGCCGCGTGGAAGGCGTCCGCATGCCGACTCCCCACTCGTTCGCCCTACCGCGCCGTCAACGTGCAGCCGTGGCCCGGCTCGGCGACTCTGGAGATTGGGGGCAGTGCCGGGAGGAGCGCTGATGTGCTGGGAAACCATCCACAAGGACACGGCACCGGACGTCTCCCACCGCCTCGTCGACTACGACCGGGACCGTTCGGCCTTCGCCTGGTCCCAGGCCGCCGCCGGCCTGACGGGGCTGCCCGACGGCGGCCTCAACATCGCCCACGAGGCGGTCGACCGGCACGCGGCGTCCGACCGGGCGGAGAAGCCGGCACTGCGGTGCATCGCCCGCGACGACTCCGTGTCAACCATGACGTACGGAGAGTTGGCTCGTTGTACCGCGCGTTTCGCCAACGTCCTAAGGGCACTCGGCGTCGGCGCCGGGGAGAGGGTCTTCACCCTGCTCGGTCGCTGCCCCGAGCTGTACGTGACCGTCCTGGGCACGTTGAAGAACACCAGTGTGCTCTGCCCTCTCTTCTCCGCCTTCGGCCCCGACCCGGTCGAACAGCGCATGCGTCTTGGAGACGCCCGGGTGCTGGTGACTACTGCCGCGCTCTACCGGCGCAAGGTCGCCGGGCGCCGTGTGTCGATGCCAGGGCTTGAGCACGTACTGATCGTCGGGCCCGGCGCGGGTGAACTGCCCGGCACCGTGGACTTCAGCGAGCTGATGGCCGCTGCCGCTGACACCTACCCCATACCCCCGACCTCGCCCGAGGACATGGCGCTGCTGCACTTCACCAGCGGTACCACGGGCACCCCCAAGGGCGCGGTCCACGTCCACGAGGCTGTGGTGGCCCACTACGCCACGGCGGCTTACGCCCTCGACCTGTACCCCGAAGACGTGTACTGGTGCACTGCCGACCCCGGCTGGGTCACCGGCATGTCGTACGGAATCATCGCCCCGCTCGTGCACGGCGCGACGGTGGTCGTCGACGAGGGCGACTACGACGCCCGGCGCTGGTACCGGATCCTGGGAGAACAGAAGGTCACCGTCTGGTACACCGCTCCCACGGCCCTGCGCATGCTCATGCGGACGACACCGCGGCAGGGCCCGTACGACCTGCCCCGGTCCTACGACCTCTCGACCCTGCGCTTCATCGCCTCCGTCGGTGAACCCCTCAACCCGGAAGCCGTCGTGTGGGGCCGGGACGTCCTGGGCCTGCCGGTGCACGACAACTGGTGGCAGACGGAGACCGGATGCATCATGATCGCGAACTTCGCGGCCTGCGAGATCCGGCCCGGCTCGATGGGACGACCACTGCCCGGGGTGGAAGCCACGGTGCTGGAGCGCGGCGAGGACGGCCGGGCGCTGGTGCGCGGGGGCCGGGTCAAGCAGGTGGAGAACCCCGACATCGACGGAGAGCTGGCCTTGAGGCCGGGCTGGCCCTCCATGTTCCGGGGCTACCTGCACGACGACGAGCGCTATGACGCCGCGTTCGTGGACGGCTGGTACCTGACCGGCGATCTGGTTCGCCGGGACGCGGACGGTTGGTACTGGTTCGTGGGACGTGCCGACGACGTCATCAAGTCGGCGGGGCACCTGATCGGGCCCTTCGAGGTGGAGAGCGTGCTCATGGAACACACGGCAGTGGCCGAAGCCGGAGTGATCGGACGGCCCGATCCGGTCGCAGGCAACGTGGTCAAGGCGTTCGTTTCCCTACGCCCGGGGGTGCTGCCCACTGCGGACCTGGAACGAGAGCTGCTCGCCTTCGCCCGGGAGAAGCTCGGATCCGCAGTCGCTCCCCGGGAGATCGCCTTCGAACAGGACCTGCCCAAGACGCGCAGCGGAAAGGTGATGCGTCGGCTGCTGCGGGCGAGGGAACTCGGCCTGTCCACCGGCGATGTGTCGACCTTGGAGGGACCCACATGAGCGGGGCACACCCCACCCGCACCCGCAAGGCTCCGGCTTCCGGCAAGAAGACATCGGTGGCCAAGCGGGGGACGACACCAGCCGACCGGTCCGCAGCGGGACACCGGATGGACCTGCTGGAGGCGATGCTGCGCATCCGACGGTTCGAGGAACGCTGCGTGGAGTTGTACAGCGCGGCGAAGATTCGCGGGTTCGTCCATCTCTACATCGGAGAGGAGGCCGTCGCCGTCGGTGTCAACGAGGTGCTGACAGCCGAGGACGCCGTCGTCGCCACCTACCGTGAGCACGGCCACGCGCTGGCCCGTGGGATTACGGCAGAGGCGGTCATGGCGGAGATGTACGGCAGGACGACCGGGTGCAGCGGGGGCCGGGGCGGCTCCATGCACCTGTTCGACGCGAGCCGACGCTTCTACGGGGGCAATGCCATCGTCGCCGGTGGGCTCCCCCTGGCAGCGGGGCTCGCACTCGCGGACCGGATGCGCGGCCAGTCCCACGTCACCTGCTGCTTCTTCGGTGACGGGGCCTTCGCTGAGGGAGAGTTCCACGAGACCGCGAACCTCGCGGCCCTGTGGAACCTCCCCCTGCTCCTCGTCTGCGAGAACAACCTCTACGCCATGGGAACGGCGCTGGAACGACACGAGGCGCAGACCGACCTGGCCATGCGCGCCACTTCCTACGGCATGGTCGGCTGGGCCGTGGACGGCATGGATGTCGAAGCCGTGGAGCAGGCCGCCCGCAGGGCCGTGGAGGGCATCCGGGCCGGCACTGGACCGCACTTCCTTGAACTGCGCACCTACCGCTTCCGCGCCCACTCCATGTACGACCCCGACCGCTACCGTGAGAAGACGGAGATCGAACAGTGGCGGTCCAGGGATCCGATCAGCCAGCTCATGGACCGCATGAGGGACAGCGCCGAGTTGACCGACAGGGACGTCGCACGGGTCGAGCGGAGGATCACCGCCGAGATCGACCACGCCGTGGACGCGGCCGAGCAGGCGCCCGAGGAGCCGGTTGAGCGTCTACTGCAGCACGTCACCAGTTCCTCGACCCAGGCGGTGAACTGACGTGAGCGCCAAGGGAACGCCCGAGGCGACAACGACCTACCGGGAAGCGATGCGCGAGGCGCTGAGGCAGGCCCTGCGCGCCGACGACAGGGTCTTCCTCATGGGGGAGGACGTGGGCCGGTACGGCGGATGCTTCGGCGTCAGTCTCGGTCTGCTGGAGGAGTTCGGACCCGAACGCGTCCGCGACACTCCGCTGTCAGAGTCCGCGTTCGTGGGTGCCGGCATCGGGGCGGCCCTCGCCGGGATGCGTCCCATCGTCGAGATCATGACCGTCAACTTCAGCCTGCTCGCCCTCGACCAGATCCTCAACAACGCCGCCACCCTGCTGCACATGTCAGGCGGCCAGCTCCCCGTTCCGCTGGTGATCCGGATGACCACGGGCGCGGGGCGGCAACTGGCGGCACAGCACTCGCACAGCCTGGAGGGCTGGTACGCACACATCCCTGGCATCCGTGTCCTCGCCCCCGCCACGCTGGAGGACGCCCGCCACATGCTGGCCCCGGCGCTCGCCGACCCCGACCCGGTGCTGATCTTTGAACACGGCAGCCTCTACAACGCCTCCGGTGAGGCTCCACCGCCCGGGGGATCGGTGGACCTGGACCACGCGGCGGTCCGCCGCTCCGGCACCGACATCTCATTGATAACCCACGGCGGGTCGTTGCCCAAGGCGCTCGCGGCGGCGGACGAACTGGCTGCCGAGGGCATCAGCGCGGAGGTCATCGACCTGCGCACCCTTCGGCCTCTCGACGGCGAGGCCATCGCAACCTCCGTCGCCCACACCCACCGCGCGGTCGTCGTCGATGAAGCGTGGCGTACGGGAAGCCTGGCCGCCGAAGTCTCCGCCCGCATCGCTGAACAGACGTTTTACGAGCTTGACGCCCCTGTGGAGCGGGTGTGCAGCGCGGAGGTCCCGATGCCGTACGCCCGGCGGCTGGAAGAGGCAGCCCTACCGCAATCCGCGGACATCGTCGCGGCAGCTCACCGGGCGGTGGACTGACCATGGCCGAGTTCACCATGCCCTCCCTCGGCGCCGACATGGACGAGGGCACGCTCGTGGAATGGCTGGTCGGTCCGGGCGATCAGGTGCACAAGGGAGATCCGGTCGCGGTCGTCGAAACCGCGAAGTCGACGATCGAGGTGGAGTGCTTCGAAACGGGGACCGTGGCGGAAACCCTCGTAGAGCCCGGGGCGACCGTGCCGGTGGGCACACCACTCGCGGTCATCGGGCCGCCGGGGAAGAAGGACGGCAGTCCCGAAGGAGCGGGCGATCCCAAGAAGCGGTCGCCAGGCCGGGCACGACGAAAGGGCGCGGTCTCCAGCTCTCCGCCTCCCAAACCTGTGAGCACTTCGGCCCCGGCGCCAGTGTTCTCCGCAGCCGAGTCGCCCGGCCACGCCGAGGCAGGCCCCCTGACTCGGCACCTCGCGGAGCAGAGTGGCCTCGACCTGGAGCGGCTGCCAGGGTCCGGCCCCGGGGGACGGATCACCCGAACCGACGTCGAAGCGGCCGTCGCTGCCCGTGCCACCACTCGACCGCGGCGCGTGCGGGCCACACCGCTGGCCCGGCGGCTCGCCGCCGAACTGGACGTCGACCTGACCGCGGTGGCGGGAACGGGCAAGGACGCTGTCGTGCGCGCCGCAGACGTACGACGGAGCACCGCCGGTGCCGCGGACGCCACCACGGAGCGATCCGGAGCCGAACGTCCCTCCGTCGCCCGTATGCCCGAAGAGCAGACCACGGCCATGCGCCGGGCCATCGCCGACCTGATGAGTCGCGCCAACCGGGACATCCCCCACTACTACCTCTCGACCACGGTGGACATGGCCGCCGCGATGGACCGGCTGCACGAGCTCAACCGCCGCAGCCCCGTCGCTGAGCGACTCCTGCCCGCGGCGCTGCTGCTCAAAGCGGTGGCCCTGGCGGCACGGCAGGTGCCGGAGCTCAACGGATTCTGGAACGACGACCGGTTCACGCCCGGCGACGGCGTACACCTCGCCGTGGCTGTGTCCCTGCGTGGCGGAGGGCTCGTGGCCCCCGCACTGCGGCACGCCGACACCCTGCCGCTTCCCGGGTTGATGGCGGCCTTGAAGGACCTGGTGACGCGGGCACGCACCGGCAGGCTGCGGGGGTCGGAGGTGTCCGGTGCCACAATCACGGTCTCCAACCTGGGCGACCAGGGAGTGGAGACCATCCTCGGCGTGATCTACCCGCCGCAGGTGGCCCTGGTCGGCTTCGGGCGGCTAGTCGACCGGCCCTGGGCCGTCGGCGGCTTGCTGGGGGTACGACCTGTGGTGACCGTTTCACTCTCGGCTGACCACCGCGCTACGAACGGTGTTGTCGGGGCTCGATTCCTCACTGCGGTCGACCGTCTCCTACAGAAACCGGAGCAGCTGTGAACACGGACCGAACCGAGGCTCTGGACCTCGTCAGGGACTCGATCGTCGAGGTCGTCCCCGGCGCGGACGTGGCCTCCCTAGAACCCGACGACGCCTTCCGTGAGGCGCTGGAGATGGATTCCCTTGACTTCCTGAGGTTCGTCGAGACGCTCAGTCGCAGGTCCGGAATCCCGATCGAAGACGAGGACGCGACGCACCTGTCCACGCTGTCCGCCTGTACCGACTTCCTCCTCGCCCACGGGCGGTGAGGCTCACTGCCCAGACGGGCCGACTTCCTCCAACCGGACAGGTGCTCTCGTCCGTTCCGACGCGTTGCCGGGCGTATCCTCAGCCGGTTCGTCGGACGGGGACGGTGCGGCTGGCCGGTTCCGGGGTCGTGGGCCTGGGAACCGTCACCGTGAGGATGCCGTCCTGGTAGTCCGCCGTGGTTTCCTCTTGCGGTACGGCGAAGGGGAGCCGCACGGTCCGTTCGAAGGAGCCGTAGCGGAACTCGGAGTGCCGCTTGTCCTTGTCCTCGGTGGTTTCTGTGTGCTCGGCGCGCACGGTGAGGGTGTCGCCCTCGACAGTGATCTCGATGTCATTGTCGGGGTCCACCCCTGGAAGCTCGGCGCGGAGAACGAACCGGGAACCGTCGTCGGAGACTTCGATGGGGATGAGGTGGGACCCCTTGCGGACCCACCCGGCAGGGATGTCGGGCAGGCTGGAGCCGAACCATTCCATCAAGTCCGGCAGTCCGGTCCGTCGCCTCGGAAGTGACGAGTCGGCCATGACTGGCCCTCCTCTCAGCTGCTTCCTTCCACGCTGATCCTCACCATTCTCTCTCCGTGGCAGCTCGGCCGCAGACACATGCTGAGGACACGGACGGTGACGGCTTAATCGAAGGGCGATGGGGCCTCGTGCCCGCCCGACTGGTCCATGCTGTGCCCACGGTCGTCACTCCGGGAGTGATCGGCCCGTGTCTGACGGCAAGGCGGTCCGAACGGTGCCACACTCGACTGTGGCACACCGGCCCTGGCCCTGTGGAAGCCCGACAGGGGAGGGGCTGGCCGTGGGGTGGTGCGGATCTTCAGCAAATACGGAGTGCCGGAGCTAGGCCGTGTCTGACAAATCCCGTCTGGGCCGCGGCCCCCGTCCTCAGGGGCGGACGACGCTATTTGTCAGACACGACCTAGTGGGTGCGGCCCGTTTCCAGGAGAGGGGTCTGAGCGGATGCGTGGAGTGGATCCACTCGTAGTCGGTATCGACGGATCCGAGTCGAGTCTGGAAGCAGTGGACTGGGCAGCGGACGAGGCGACCAGGCACCGGGCTCCCCTGCACCTCGTGCACGCCGCCGCGTTGCCCGGGGTAGGACACGGCGACCTCATTGCGCTTGCGTCGCACCGAGCCAGGCAGCGCACCGACGCACCCGTGTCGAGTGAGGCCCTGCCCGGTGACGCTGTCGCCGAGTTGGTCGATATGTCGCGCAGAGCTCGCATCTTGGTGCTCGGTGCCAGGGGAGCCGACGGCCGCGCCGAGGTGACCCTGGGCTCGGTCGCTGTGAAGGTGACGGAGCGATCCGCTTGTCCTGTCGTGGTGGTGCGTGGTGCAGCGCAACACCGGAACGTCCGGTTCGGGAACATCGTGGTGGGTGTCGAGTACGGAGAGGGGAGCGATCCGGCGGTTGACTTCGGGCTCCGTGAGGCTTCCGTGAGGCGCTGCGCCTTGGCGGCCGTCTACGCCTGGAATCCGCTGACCGGAACACCCCCCGAATCTCCACCTCCGTTCTGGTACGCCCTTGAGGCACACCGGCGATCGCCGGCACAGGTACTAAAGGACGCGCTCAGAGGCGCTGAGGAGTGTTACCCGGACGTCGTCGTGAACTGCCACGTAGCGGAGGAGCCGGCCCGAAAGGCGCTCCTGAGGGCTGCGGAGGGCGCCGATCTGCTCGTCGTGGGCATCGGCAGGCGGGATGGCCCCTTCGGGCTGCGCCTGGGCCTGATCGATTCTCTGCTCCTCGAACGTTCTCCGTGCCCGGTCGCGGTAGTCCCGCGGCACAGTCCTTGGGCAAGGCGCTCCGCCGTGGGCGTCCAAGGTGCCGCGTGACCGTCGTACTTCGGCTGGTCTCGTTGAGGTCCGAAGGAGCACCTGAAATGGGAGGGCACCGCCACCAGACGGGCGCGGTGCCGATTCCCGTCGTTCTAGCAGCAGCTGTGTCCATAAGGGCAGGTCGACGTTGCGGCGACTATGCGACGCGTTGATCGGTGCCACGTTGCCGCGTCGCTTCCGCGTTCAGATTGTCTATGAGCCGTGGGGGCCTCCTTTTCAGGCGGAACGAGGGGCCTGGGTCGGCTGTCCCGGGGCGGTGCGTGGCCCGCTTGTGGTCGACTGCTGCCCATCACCGCCGGAGTGGTGGTGATCACGGCCACCCTTCGAAGGGTGCCGCGTAGGCTTGTGTAGTCGTCGCGGTAGGGCCGGGAGGGCGGGTGAAGCTTCCCTGCAAGCAGCTGGCGATGAGTCAGGGAAGTCGGCCAGTGTCAGCGTGAGCCCTGAAGAGGTTGGGGGAATGCTGCCGAAACATGCGACGCGTTGTAGGGTGAAAAAATCGCCCTTGACCTGCAAAAACGCAGGCAGGGAGCCTCTTTTCAGGAGCATTTTCATGCTGCGCACCATGTTCAAGTCCAAGATCCACCGTGCCACGGTGACCCAGGCCGATCTGCACTACGTTGGCTCGGTCACCATCGACGCCGATCTGATGGACGCGGCCGACCTGCTGCCGGGCGAGCTCGTCCACATCGTGGACATCACCAACGGTGCCCGGCTGGAGACGTACGTCATCGAGGGCGAGCGCGGCACCGGGGTCATCGGGATCAACGGTGCCGCCGCGCATCTCGTTCACCCCGGTGATCTCGTCATACTGATCAGTTACGCCCAGGTGGACGACGCGGAGGCCCGCTCGCTGGTGCCGAGCGTGGTGCACGTCGACGCCGACAACCGCATCGTGGCCACCGGCACGGACGCCGCGGCCCCCGTGCCGGGGAGCCGCACCGAGCGCAGCCCGAACGCCGCCGTGATCTGATCGTGGGGCGCAGCACCAGCAGGCCAGACGGACCAGAGGAGGCGGCCATGGCCGACGAGCGGAAGCACGACCTGCGGGACGACCGGAGCCGGGGGCTCCTTCAGGCGTACGAGGACGACGGCGTCGCCGGCCGCATCGCGTACTTCGTGCTCGACGCGGAGCCGGCGGCGCTCGTCGCCGTCCACACCGTCGTCGAACCCCAGCACGAGGGCCGCGGCATCGCCGGGGCGCTGGTGGCCGAGTTCTACGCGATGGCGGCCCGCGAGGGGGTGCCGGTGGTGCCGCTGTGCCCGTACGCCGCCGCGTGGGCCAAGCGCCACCCCGAGCAGGCGCCGGTCGCGCCGGCGGAGCTGGTGGCCGCGGCCGAGGTGCAGCTGCGGGAGCGCCCCGAACGCTGGTGACCCCTCGGACGTGTCCGCGGGGTCCCGCGAGCCCCTTCCGCAGGGGCTTCAGGGGCGCGGGGAACTGCGCGACAAGCCACAGACGGGTCGCAGACGCTGTCATTGCGTGCTCACCATGGCCGTACGGCGTCGGCAAGGGCTGAAGGGGCAAGCGGAGAGCGACGGGCGCGAGCTCGTTGGTGGCGCTGGTCGTGCCGGGGGAGCGGACCGGTGGGTAGGCTTCCGGTACGGGGGTGTGCGCCACACATTCGACGGCGACCGTGGAGGACCGGCATGACCCAGCCGCCCGTACCGCCCTCACCGATCCCGACCCCGGGGCCGCCGGGACCGGACCCCGGCCCGCTGCCCGGGCCCGTACCGACGCCGCAGCCGCCGCCGGTGCCGCCGGACCCGATCCCCCAGCCGGGACCGGATCCGAACCCCGCGCCCGAGCCGCAGCCGGAGCCCCAGCCCGCGCCGGGCCCGGCCTGACGAAGGCGCCCGTTCAGTCGGTGGACACCTCGGAGCGGTCTCCGCCCCACAGGGTGTGGAACGAGCCCTCGCGGTCCGTGCGCCGATAGGTGTGCGCGCCGAAGAAGTCGCGCTGGCCCTGGGTGAGCGCGGCCGGTAGCCGCGGCGCCCGCAGGGCGTCGTAGTACGCGAGCGCCGCCGCGAAGCCCGGCGTCGGCACGCCCTGTCGGGCCGCCGTCGCCACCGCCTCGCGCCAGTCGTCCTGCGCCTGCCCGACCTCCTGCGCGAACTGCTCGTCCGACAGCAGGCTCGGCAGGTCGGGCCGGGTGTCATAGGCGGCGCGGATCCGGTCGAGGAAGGCCGCGCGGATGATGCAGCCGGCCCGCCAGATCGACGCCACGGAGCCCGGGTCGACGTTCCAGTCGTACGCCTCGCTGCCCGCCTGGATCTGGTGGAAGCCCTGCGTGTACGAGACGACCTTCGACGCGTACAGGGCCTGTTCCACCTGCTCGGCGAACCGAGCCGCCGCCGCCTCGTCCAACGCCTTCGGCACGGGGCCCGGCAGCTCGCGCGAGGCTTCGCGCAGCTTCTGGTGGCCCGACAGCGACCGGGCGAACACCGCCTCCGCGATGCCGGAGACCGGCACCCCGAGGTCCAGCGCGATCTGCACGGTCCAGCGGCCGGTGCCCTTCTGCTCGGCACGGTCGGCGACGACGTCGACGAACGGCTCGCCCGTCGCGGCGTCCACGTGCGCCAGCACCTCCGCCGTGATCTCGATCAGATACGAGTCCAGCCGGCCGGTGTTCCACGAGCGGAAGGTCTCCGCGATCTTCGCGGGGGAGTAGCCGGCGACGGTGCGCAGCAGGTCGTACGCCTCGGCGATGAGCTGCATGTCCGCGTACTCGATGCCGTTGTGCACCATCTTCACGAAGTGGCCCGCGCCGTCGGGGCCGATGTGTGCGACGGTCGGCGTGCCGTCTTGCGCCTTCGCGGCGATCTTCTCCAGCAGCGGCCCGAGGGAGGCGTACGACTCGGCCGAGCCGCCCGGCATGATGCTCGGCCCGTGCAGGGCCCCCTCCTCGCCGCCGGAGATCCCGACCCCGACGAAGTGGATGCCGCGCTCGCGCAGCTCCTTCTCGCGCCGGCGGGTGTCGGCGAAGTGGGCGTTGCCGCCGTCGATGATGACGTCGCCCTCCTCCAGCAGCGGTGCGAACTCCTCGATGACCGCGTCGGTCGCCTCACCCGCCTTGACCATGATGACCAGCCGCCGCGGACGCTCCAGCGCGGCGACGAACTCCTCGGCGGACTCGGCGGGGACGAAGGCGCCCTCGTCGCCGAACTCCTCCACCAGCGCCCGCGTCCGGGCCGCCGTGCGGTTGTGCACCGCGACCGTGAGGCCGTTGCGGGCGAAGTTGCGGGCGAGATTGCGGCCCATCACCGCGAGTCCGGTGACACCGATCTGGGCTGTAGCGTCCATCACTGCTCCTGATGTGTCCGTGGTCTGCATGGCCTGCGTGGTGTGCGTCGTACGGGCGGGTACGCATCGAGACCGCGTCGCACGCGTGTCCGAGGCGTCGGCTGCCCGGGCGTCCACCGAACATCAATCCCGGGGCGGCGGGGAAAATTTCCCCGGGCCCGGCGATTTCGTCCCGATGGCGTCCAACCGCGGCAGCGGTGCCCGAGGGGCCTTCCGCCCCCGCTGCGCCCCGTGCGCGGGGCTTGAGCCCTTGTCATCTTCCGTGCGCAGCACTTAGGTTGACCGCTTGGTATGTGACCTTCCTGTTATGCACCTGTACACCAATGCACCTTTGCACCTCATCGTCGTTCTGCCTGTACGTAGGGGGAGACCTCCATGGCCGCAACGGGTCGGCACCGCCGGCAACAGCCGAGCCGCATCAACCGCGCCTCGCTCACCCTCACCGCCGGCGGTGCGGGGATGGCGCTGCCGCTGATCGGCGCGGGCACCGCGCAGGCGGCGTCGGTGGACGTCTGGGAGAAGGTCGCCGGCTGCGAGTCCACGAACAACTGGAAGATCAACACCGGTAACGGCTACTACGGCGGGCTCCAGTTCACCCAGTCCACCTGGGACGCCTACGGCGGACGGGAGTACGCGCCGCGCGCGGACCTCGCCAGCAAGGACCAGCAGATCGCGATAGCCGAGCGGGTCCTCAAGGGACAGGGCCCCGGGGCCTGGCCCTCCTGCTCGGTGCGCGCCGGGCTGACCCGCGGAGGAGACGCACCGGACATCGCGCCCGACGGCAGACGGTCGACGCAGGGGACCGAGGCGCAGGGCGAACGCAAGGCGAACGCGTCCGGGAGCGGACAGCGGACGGCCTCCCCGCAGGGAAGCCAGGTGCGGAAGCAGTCGACGCCGCCGAAGGCGACGCCGACGACCGTGCCCACCCAGCGCGAGGGCTACACGGTGGCCCGCGGCGACTCGCTCTCCCGGATCGCGGTGCAGAAGGACATACAGGGCGGCTGGCCACGGCTGTACGAGATGAACCGGACCACCGTCGGATCCGACCCGGACCTGATCCTCCCCGGCCAGCGGCTGGTCATCAAGATGGCGGCGCCGAAGACCGGGGGGAAGGCGGCGGCGCCCGGGCAGCAGGCCCCGAAGCCCGAGGCCGTCCCGGAGAAGAAGGCCGAGCAGCCGAAGAGCGCACCGAAGGCCGCGCCGAAGACCGAGAAGAAGGCACCGAAGCCGGAGACGGTCGAGAAGAAGGTCGAAAAGAAGGTCGAGAAGAAGGACACGAAGCCTTCGACGAAGCCGGTGCGCGCCGCCGAGACCCGTACCAAGCCCGCCGCGTCCACCAACAGGTCCGCCGAGCGGCCCACCCACAAGGCGGGCATGAGCGCTCCCGTGGACGCCTCCACCGGCACCCCGTACCGCAAGGCCGGCACCGCCTGGTCCAGCGGCTACCACACGGGCGTCGACTTCCCCGTCCCCACCGGCACCTCGGTCAAGTCCGTCGCACCCGGCCGCGTCGTGTCCGCCGGGTGGGCCGGGTCGTACGGCTACCAGGTCGTCATCCGGCACACCGACGGCAAGTACAGCCAGTACGCGCACCTGTCGGCGCTGACCGTGCGCTCGGGCCAGCAGGTGGCGAGCGGGCAGCGCATCGGCCGCTCCGGCTCCACCGGCAACAGTTCAGGGCCCCATCTTCACTTCGAAGTCCGCACGGGACCGGGATACGGGGCCGACATCGACCCCGTGGCCTACCTCAGGTCGGGCGGCGTCACGCTCTGAGCGCTCCGAGCGCTGCGTTGGGGACGCGGTGAGGTCCGCAGACGGCGCAGCGCTCGGGCGGCGCTCCACGGAGCTGCGGTTCTTCGGCCGCCCGCTGCGGCAGGCGCGAAATCCGGACCTCCGCTGCTCCGCGATCCGAAGGGCGGCGGGGGTCGCGGCACGGGCGCCGGCCGGAGCCAGACCTTCGACGAGCGCCGCGCTGCTCACCCCGTCATCCGCACGGTCCGTGTGATCGGTGTGCTCCGTGCGGTGCACGTTCCGAGCGGTGCCGGGGCCGTCCGAGCCCTCGTCGGCGCTCCCGGCGGTCTCGCGCTGCTGCACCGGCTGCATCGACACCCCCGACACGGCCGCGCTCTGAGCATCCCCTGCCTCTGCCTCCGTCCGTACCTCGCCCGCGCCCGGCTCCGCCGCGGTCGCCTCGTGGCCCGCAGCCGTCATCCGCTCCACGGTCAGCAGGACCAGACCGGCCGCCGCCATGGCGCCGAAGCCCATGGCCAGCAGAGTGCCGGCGAACCCGTAGCGGAACGTCTCCCCGAACATCGTGATGCCGACGGCCGCCGCGACCACCGGATTGACCACCGTCACGGTCGCCAGCGGCGCGGCGAGCCCCGCACCCCGGTACGACGCCTGGGACAGCAGCAGCCCGCCGATCGCCAGCACCGCCACCGTCAGCAGGCTGGACCACTGGGCGAGCGGCGCGGACCAGTCCCAGTCCACGGCCACCGTCTTGGTGAACACCGAGGCGATGCCGAACGCCACGCCCGCGCAGGTCGCCAGCAGCACGCTGCGCAGCACCGGCCGGTGGATGGTCTGCGCCACCAGGAAGACCAGCGCGACGACGCCGAAGGTCACCGCCGCCAACACCCCGCGCTCGCCCGACCCCAGCGATCCGGAGTCCGCACTGCCGCTGAGCGACATCAGACCGGCCAGGCCGATCGTGGCGAGCAGCGCACCGCGCCACGCGGTCGCCCCCGCCCGCCGCCCCACGAACATCGCGGCCATCGGCAGCGCGAACACGATCGTCAGAGCGCCGAGCGGCTGCACCACGCTCAGCGGGCCGTACGCCAGGGCGACGACGTGCAACAGCGCACCGGTGCCGTTCAAGGCAACGGCCCCCCACCACCCGGCGTGATGCAACGGAGCGTAGGGCCGGGCGGCGGTGGATGCGGCGACCTGCTCCTGCACGATCGCCCCGGCCGCATAGGCGACCGCGGAGACCAAGGAGAGCAGCAGCGCCAGCGCAAGGGGACTCATACTCTCTACGATCTCTCCAAAACGTGCTCCCGTCGTCGTCCTTGAGCAGGCACTTGGTCGTACTGCCGACGGAGTACGACCGTGGGACTTGAGTGCTACCAAGGTCTTTGTCGCAGGTCAGCCCGGGTGGAGAAAGAGCAGGATCGAGGCGGAACCAGACCCTCCGAGCGGCCTTGACGATCAATGAGACCTGTGAATGGATCTGATAACGACAAGGGGGGTGAGCTGCGGAATGAGGCCCGAGCAGCTGCGTGAGGTGGCGTCGGTCGGCGGCTTCTTCGCGCTGCGGACCGGTGAGCCGGACGGCGGGACTCCGCTCGCCGCCGTGTACGGGGGCGACGGCGCCCCCCTCACCCTGCGTGTCGACCTGGTGGCCACCCGGCTCGGCGCGCGGGAGCGGCGGGTCGCCGCCTCCATCGCCCACCTCGGGCTCGCCGCCCGGCTGTGGTCCACCGCCCTCGGCTCGGCCGCCCTGCACGGCCTGGTCCCCGTCCTGGACCCCGGGCGGACGTACTGGACCCCCGACCGCTCGTCCCCCGACGACCTGGTGCTCACCGAGGTCCGCAGTCGGCCCGCCTCCGTCGCCGCGATCCGCGACGCCGTCCAGGTCGACCACCTCGTCCCGCTGTCGACGGTGCTGCGCCGCGACACCCGGATCTCCCCCCGGCTGCTGTGGGGCAACGCCGGCTCGGCGCTCGCCGGGGCCGTGCGCGAGCTGGAGACCTGGGCGGGCGCCCGGGGCCGGCCGGAGGTCGTCGAGCGGGCCCGGGCGTTGGCGGCCGGCCTCTTCACCCACCCCGACCTCGCCGGCACCGTCCGCGGCCCCGCCATGCGGCGCACCAGCTGCTGCCTGTACTACCGGGCGGGCGGCGGGCTCTGCGGCGACTGCACCTTCGACGCACCGCCGACGGCGGCGGCCCGCGGCTGACCGCGCCGGTCCCGCTCGCGACGGCCTCCTCGGCGACCTCCCCCATTTGGCCCGCACCCGACCGCTCAGTACAGTTGCGCTTTTGAAACCTCCACCTGGCGAACACGCCCGGCGGACCCCTGACAGGGCGACCACCCCATCGACCGGCACCGGCCGGCGTCGACCAGCGCGCCCCGCGATCGAGAAACGGCAAGGCCCATGACGGTGACAGAGGACAGCTCCGTGTTCGGACCCGGGATCGACCCGGAGCGGCTGGCCGTCTGCCTGAGCGTGCTGGAAGAGCTGGACGCGCTGGAGGTCGACCACCCGGACGCGATCACCGTCCGCCGGGCCACCGCGGGCGTCTACCGCACGGTCAAGCAGCGCCGCCGTCAGGAGCGCCGGGCCGCGAAGACCGCGCACGACAAGTCCGTGACCGAGGCGACCGCCACCGGTTCCGCCCAGCGGATCGACGACGAGACGGAAGGGCTGCTGCCGTCGTCCTCCAGTGTCGGGGAGCTCGCGGGCATACTGCAGCGCCCGCGGTCCTGTTACGTCTGCAAGACGCGTTACGTCGAGGTGGACGCCTTCTACCACCAGCTGTGCCGCGAGTGCGCCGACTTCAACCGCGGCCGGCGCGACGCCCGTACCGACCTGACCGGCCGGCGTGCCCTGCTCACCGGCGGACGGGCCAAGATCGGGATGTACATCGCGCTGCGGCTGCTGCGGGACGGCGCGCACACCACCATCACCACCCGCTTCCCCAACGACGCCATCCGCCGCTTCAAGGCGATGCCGGACAGCGACGAGTGGATCCACCGGCTGAAGGTCGTCGGCATCGACCTGCGCGACCCGGCGCAGGTCGTCGCGCTCGCCGACTCGGTCGCCGCCGAAGGGCCGCTGGACATCCTGATCAACAACGCCGCACAGACCGTGCGCCGCTCCCCGGGGGCCTACCGGGAGCTGGTCGCGGCCGAGTCCGCCCCGCTGCCTGCCGGCGAACTGCCATCGGCGCAGGTCATCGGCGCCTTCGGCAGCGGCGCCGTGGACTCCGTGGCCGCCCTGCCGAGCGCGGCGGGCCAGGGCCTGAGCGCGACGGACGTCACCGCCCTCGCGCTGGTCTCCGGCTCCGCGACGCCGGCCCGCATCGAGGCCGGCACGGCGATCGACGCGGGCGGGCTGGTGCCCGACCTCGTCGACACCAACAGCTGGATCCAGACGGTCTCCGAGGTCGACCCGGTGGAGCTGCTGGAAGTCCAGCTGTGCAACTCCACCGCGCCGTTCATCCTGATCAGCCGGTTGCGGGCGGCGATGGCCGCGTCCTCGGCCCGCCGTCGGTACGTCGTGAACGTCTCCGCGATGGAAGGGGTGTTCAGCCGCGGCTACAAGGGCGCCGGGCATCCGCACACCAACATGGCGAAGGCCGCGCTGAACATGCTCACCCGCACCAGCGCCGAGGAGCTGTTCACCGCGGACCGCATCCTGATGACCGCGGTCGACACCGGGTGGATCACCGACGAGCGCCCGCACTTCGACAAGATGCGGTTGGCCGAAGAGGGCTTCCACGCCCCCCTCGACCTGATCGACGGCGCGGCCCGGGTGTACGACCCGATCGTGCGCGGCGAGGCCGGCGAGGACCTGTACGGCTGCTTCCTGAAGGACTACGCGCCCGCCAAGTGGTGAACAGCTCCGTCACCGTGTGACGGTTGGGACGAGGGCCGGTGGACGTTCGCCCGGATGCGTGCGGCCTGAAATCATATGTTTACCGGCCCCATCGAGCAGACGCGCGCTCATGTGGTTACGCTGAGACGTACGGACGCCACCAAGAGGATCCACGAAAGCCCCTTGGCCGTCCTGGGACAGGTCTGCAACCAGGCCGCGGTCCCGCCCGAAAGCCGGCGCCACCGCGACCGAATCGCCCTGTCCCAGTTACGCGACACAGAGGAGTGCGCGGTGACACCAGATGTGAAGCAGCAGGAGAAGCACCCTCCGGAACGGACCCGAGAGCGGAGTGCGCGCACCAAGGAACTCGGCAGCCTGGAGGTGTGGGCCCGCTCGGCCCCCATCCGGCTCGCCGGCTACGAGGACGACCTCGCCGAGCCGCACATCCTGCCCGGCATCGACTGAGCGCCGGCCCGTGCCCCCTGCCCCGCGGCAGGGGGCACGGCCGTGTCAGCGCCGCAGTCGGGTCGGCGGGAAGAACTCCCGCACCTGGTCCCGGTGCCACCACGCCCCCGTGGTCCGCAACTCCCGCCACGTCGTGTAGCGGTAGCGCCAGATCCGGGCCCGCACGTAGGTCGGCGGGGCGTCGGGGAAGGGGTTGTCCCGCAGCAGCCGCAGGGTGTCCCGGTCGCCGTCGAGCAGCCGCTCGACGAAGGGGCCGAACCAGGACCCGGCGTACGCGGGGGAGAGCGCGGCGAACCACATCAGCCAGTCCAGCCGCAGGTGGTACGGGGCGAACTGGCGCGGCATCCGGCGCGGATCGGTCGGCTTGCCCTTGAACCCGTACTCCTTCCACACCGTGCCCGGACCGATCACCTGCTCGTCGGTGCCCTCCACCACCACCTCCCGGCGCACCCGGCCCACCGTGCCGAAGGCGCCGTAGGAGTTGACCAGGTGGTAGGGGTCGTACGAGGTGTTCATGCGCTGGCGGCGGGAGAGCAGGTTGCGGGCCGGGCGGTAGCTGCGCACCAGCACCAGGGCGGTGACGGCGACGACCAGGACGGCGTACCACGTCGGCGGCGCGGGCAGATCGGGCGGCGCTGCGACGAGGGAGCCGTCGACGGCGGAGAGCGCGAGGACGATCGTCAGCCAGTTCAGCCATGCGAAGTTGCCCGAGAGCACCAGCCACAGCTGGGTACAGACGATCAGTACGGCCGCGACGGTGGCGATCGGCTGCGGAGCGAAGAGTCCGAACGGCACCACGAGTTGGGCCACGTGGTTGGCGGCGACCTCCACCCGGTGCAGCGGACGCGGCAGCCGGTGGAAGAACCAACTCAGCGGATTCGGCATCGGCTGGGTCTCGTGGTGGTAGTACAGACAGGTCAGATCGCGCCAACAACGGTCGCCGCGCAGCTTGATCAGCCCGGCCCCGAACTCCACCCGGAACAGCACCCAGCGCAGCAGGACGAGCACGAGGACCGGGGGAGCGGTGCGGTCGTTGCCGAGGAAGACCGCGAGGAACCCCGTCTCCAGGAGGAGGGACTCCCAGCCGAAGCCGTACCAGGTCTGTCCCACGTTGACGATCGACAGGTACAGCACCCACAGCGCCGCCCACCAGAGCATGGCCACCGCGAGCGGCAGCCGGTCCGCCGCGCCCGCCACCAGGGCCGCCGCCCCCGCCGCACCCGCCCAGGCGCAGCCGGCGAAGAACCCGTCCGAGTAGTGCAGGTGGAAGACGCTCGGCGCGCGCCGGAAGGGGACCCGGCGCAGATGGGCGGGGACGGGGAGCATGCCCTTCTCCCCGATCAGCGCCCGGAACTGCAGGGCGGCGGTCAGGAAGGCGACCACGTAGACGGTGGCCAGGGCCCGCTGGAAGACCAGCCGGCTCAGCCAGTAGGCGTCGTCACCGAACCACTCCATCGAGTCCAGTATCGAACGCCGCGCCCGCCGTCGTCAGCCGCCGCACCGTACGACCGAGCCGACGGGCGTACGCACGTTGGAACGGCGGCACCAGGGGGCCGGCGAGCCGGGTGTACCAGCGGGCCGGGCGGCTGAAGGCCAGCACGGTGAACCACACCGACCCGTCGTCCCGGATGTCGACGACGAAGGACTCCTCGCCGCACTCGGGGTGGCCGGTGAGCGTGCCGTATCCGAAGCCGGTGCGTCGGCGGTCCTGCACGGTCCACACGATCTCGCAGGGCGCGGTGAGCCGGACCGGTCCGAGGCCGACCGAGACCGCGACCCGTGCGCCCGGCGCCGCGCGGGGGGCCGGGGTCCGCAGCCGTACGCCGGAGCGCCGGTGCATCCGCCAGGTCATGACGGCGTCGGCGGCGCGCTCGTAGGCAGCCCGGCCCCGACCGATGCGGGTGGTGTGGTGCAGATGGTGATAGCCGTCGGGCAGCGGCCCGAGCCGGGTGGCCCCGGTCTGTGGGTACGTCAGCGTGCGCCGAATGGGCGCGGGCCTGACGGACGGTGTGCGCGAACGGCCGCGCGACACCCGGCCGCGCAGCTGTGCGGCCAGGCTGACCAGCACGGACAACACCACTTCCACCCCCGGGACCGATCGACGTCCTCCCCCTGACGGCCGAGCCTATGCGCCGACTTGAACGCGTTCAAGTCGCGGGTGGTGCGGTGTCCGGCACACCGTGGGGAGCAGGTCGCAGCCGGGTGGAGCCACAGCCGGGCGAGCGACCGAACGGGCAGAGCGTGCAGAGCGCGAAGAGGCGGGAGATGTTCGTGGGCCCCATTCGTCGTCGGTGGACCGCCCGTCGCCCCCCGACCGACCGGCGCCGGCGGTCGTCGGCCGCCGCGCTTCTTGCCGTCGGCTCCCTCGGTCTCCTGATGGCCGGCTGCGGCGGGGACGGCACGCAGGCCGCGGACCGGGACGAGGAGGTCTTCCTCCAGCCCGCGACGGAACAGGGGCCCGATCCGTACACGGCGACGACGGCGCGGGCGCTGGCCACCCCGGTGCCCGAGCCCGTCGTGCCGGCGGCCGTCGGTAGCGACAAGCCCACCCGCGGCCAGACCCTGCGCGTGCTGTCCGGCGCCACCCCGGGCCTGTACGGCGGTACGGAAGCGGTCGGCAGTTGCGACGTGCAGCAGCAGATCACGCTGCTGCGGGCGGACGGGAAGAAGGCGAGCGCCTTCGCGGACGGCGCCGACATCTCGCAGCAGGACCTCCCCCGCTTCCTGCGCGACCTCACCCCCGTCGTACTGCGCGCCGACACCCGCGTCACCAGCCGCGGCTTCCGGGACGGCAGGGCGACGGCCGCCCGGCAGACGGTGCTCCAGGCGGGCACCGCCGTGTTGGTGGACCAGCGCGGCGCGCCACGGGTGCGCTGTGCCTCCGGCACCCCGCTCGCCCGGCCGGTGGCGGTCAAGGGCGGGGTGATCCAAAAGGGCACGCCGTGGCACGGCTACCGGCTGGACCGGGTCGTGGTCGTCAAGCCCACCACCCAGGACCTGGACAGCCTGGTGATCGTCGACGTCTCGCAGGACACCTGGATCGACCGGCGCACCGGCACGGACGGCGAGGACGACCGCCGCCCCGACGTGGTGCCTCCCGTGGCACCCGACGACATCTACGCGTACCCGTCGGAGCCGAACCCGGAGCCGGCGGCCGACGAGTCGGAGCCGGGCGGGGCGCTGGTGCCGCCGGCCCCGGACGCGACCGGGGCGGAGACCGAGGACGCCCTCGGCGACGCGGTGGACCCGCTCGACCCCTTCGACGCCCCCGACTCCGTCGGCTCGGGCGACTCCGCGGACGCCATGGACCCGCTGGACTCCCTCGACCCCTTCGACCTGGACCTCCTCGACGCCGAGGGCACAGCGGGCACGTAGGCGCTCGTAGGTGCACACAGGCCAGGCGCGGCGGCCCGACGAGCCCAAGCGCTTTCCCCCTGCGCTGCCGCAACCAGTCGAAGAATCCGACAAATGATGGCAGAGTGGCCGCATGGTTGATCGGGCAGCGGGGGCGCCGACGCTACCCGACGACTGGCCGGCGGGCCCCGACACGAGCCTCACCCTGAATCGCATGGGCAGCTTCGACTGGGACCTGGCGAGCGGTCTGATGCACCTCGACGTGCCGGCCCACGACGTGCTCGACCTGCCGCTGGAGGAGTACGACGGACGGCGCGCCACCCTGATGCGCCGGATGCCGTCCGAGGACGCGGCCCGGCTCGACGCGCTGGTGACCGCGGCTCTGAAGGACGGCAGCGAGAACTACGGCGCGTACTTCCGCATCCGCCGCCGCGACGGCGGCCTCCGTTGGACCCACTCCCAGGGCTACGTGCGCCGCGACGCCGAAGGCCGCCCGGTGCGCGTCATCGGCATCGTCCGGGACGCCACGGTCGAACTCGCGGACGCCACCGCGCGCGTCGCCGCCGACGGCGAGCGGCGCTGGCAGACCAGCGTCGTCGAGGCCACCACGGCGGCGCTCGCCCACGCCCGCACCGTCCAGGACGTCATCGACGTCCTCAAGGACGTCCACGGCCTGGAGATCTTCGGAGCGACCAGCCTGGTCATGGGCCTGCTGGAGCCCGGCGGGCGGATCCACCTGGTCGCCGAGGGGCCCCAGGACGCCTTCGTGCCGGGCACCCGCTTCACCAGGGTGGACGAGCAGTACCCCATGAGCGAGGTGATCCGGACGCTGGCGCCCCGCTTCATCGAGGGGCCGCGGGACTTCGCCGGCTCGTACCCGATCCTGTGGCCGCACATCGAGGGCCTGGGCATCGAGGCCGCCGCCTATCTGCCGCTGATCGCCCAGGGCCGGCCGATCGGCGCCTTCGGCCTGCTCTACAACGACCGCAACGGCTTCACCTCGGCCGAGCGCAACGTGCTGATCGCGCTCGGCAGCACCATCGCCCAGAGCGTGCAGCGGGCCGTGCTCTACGACCAGGAGCACGACCTCGCCGAAGGGCTCCAGCAGGCGATGCTGCCACGCCGGATCCCGGACGTGCCCGGCGCGCAGATCGCCGTCCGCTACCGGTCGGCGCGCATGGGCCGGGACATCGGCGGCGACTGGTACGACGTCATCCCGCTGCCCGGCGGACGCGTCGGCGCCGTCATCGGGGACGTACAGGGCCACGACACGGACGCGGCGGCGGTGATGGGACAGCTGCGGATCGTGCTGCGCGCCTACGCCGCCGAGGGCCACTCGCCCGCGACCGTGATGGCCCGCGCGTCGGCCTTCCTCCACGAACTGGACACCGACCGCTTCGCCACCTGCCTGTACGCGGAGGCCGACCTGTCCAGCGGAGTGGTCCAGGTCGTCCGCGCCGGACACGTGGACCCGCTGCTGCGGGACACCGACGGCAGCTGCCGCCGCATCCCGGTCGACGGCGGGATGCCGCTCGGCCTGTCGGCGGAGTTCGGCCGCCTGGAGTACCCCGTCAGCACCGTGGAGCTGGACCCGGGGCAGAGCCTGCTGCTGTACACCGACGGCCTGGTGGAACTGCCGGGCGCCGACCTCGACGACGGCATGCAGCAGCTGACGGCCCTGGTGCGCAACGGCCCCCGCGACATACATGAGCTCGCCGACCACCTGTGCGAGGTCGTCGACGAACGCGGCGGTGACGACGACGTCGCGCTCCTGCTGCTGCGCCGGCGCGGCGCGCTGACCCCGCGCTCCGGCGGCCGGCTCCAGCAGTACGTCGCCCAGAACGACCCGGCGGCGCTGCGCTCGGCCCGCCGGATGGTGCGCTCGGCGGTCGAGGCGTGGGGCGGCGGGGCGCGCGCCGACGACATCGAGCTGGTCGCCGACGAGCTGACCACCAACGCCCTGATGCACACCGACGGCGGCGCCAGCGTCACCGTACGGGTCCTGTCCGGGTCGCAGCGCCGGCTGCGAGTGGAGGTGGAGGACCTCTCCAGCGCGCTCCCGCGGCGCAGGGACGCCGGGGAGTCCGGGGTCTCGGGGCGGGGCCTGCTGCTGGTGGACCGGCTGACGGACGCCTGGGGCGTGGATTCGCGCGGCAGTGGCAAGAGCGTGTGGTGCGAGTTCGCCGTACCGGACCGCTGACGCGCCCCGAGCCCGCCCTCAAAGCTCGACCTGCCGGCGTCGACACGCCGTCCGACGGCCGGACGTAACGGGTCCGTGACAGCGAGGCGTGTCCGGCAACTGTGTTAACTGTCCGTGAAACGATCGCACTTGAACGTGACTGCTCGTGAGAATTGGCTGTAGTGAGAGGAATCAGAGGACCGGAGGTACTGACGTGAGGACACCGTGAGCAGCGAGCCCCTCGCCCCCCTCGATCTGGCGTTCTGGCGCATGGAGTCCGTCGGCCACCCGATGCACCTCGGCGCGCTCGCCCTCTTCACCCCCGCCGACGACGCACCGCCCACCGCCGACGACCTCCTTGACCTGCTCGCGAGCCGGGCCAGCGCCGTCAGGCGGCTGCGCAGGAGGGTGCACGACGTCCTGTTGCCCATCGGCGGGGCAGCCTGGTCGGTCGACCAGGACTTCGACGTCACCCGCCACCTCCACCGGATCCGGCTGCCCGCCGATGACTTCGCGGCCGGCGCCACCGCGCTCGCCGGCGGGCTGATGGAGCGACCCCTGGAGCGCGGCCTGCCGCCCTGGGAGATGTATCTGATCACCGGCGCGGCCGGCGGCGCCTTCGCGGTCCTCGTCAAGCTGCACCACGCACTCGCGGACGGGATGCGCGCGGTGGCCATCGGCTCGGGCATCTTCGACGAGGTCGCGGACCCGCGGGGGGTGCGGGCCCGGGCCCGGGCGCGGATGCGTCGGGCTCCGCAGCCGACCGAGCGCTCGTGGCTGCGCGACCCCGGCCGGCTCGTCGGCACCGCCCGCGACCGCATCGACGACCTGCAACTGGCCGTCGGCGTCGGGGCCTCCCTGGTCCGTGCCAGCCGGCTCGACCTCGGGGGACTGCCGTGGCTGTCGGCCGCCGCCAGCGGCACCCGGCGGCTCGGCACGGCCGTCCTCGACCTGGAAGAGGTGCGGCTGGTGCGCAAGGCGGTCGGCGGCACCACCAACGACGTACTGCTCGCCACGGTCGCCGGCGGACTGCGGCGCTGGCTCGTCGAGCGCGGCGAGAGCCCGCCCCCGCAGGGGCCGCGCGCCCTGGTGCCCGTCTCCAGACGGCGGCCGGGCGCACCCCTCGGCCCCGGCAACAAGCTCTCGGGGTACCTGCTCGACCTGCCCGTCGGGGAGCCCGACCCCGGCCTGCGGCTCGCCGCCGTGCGCACCGCCATGGACCGCAACAAGGAGGCCGGCCCCTTGCGCGGACCCGGGGCGCTCGCGGTGATCGCCGACCAACTGCCCCCGGTCGCGCACCGCTTCGGCGCCCCGCTGGCGGGCGGCGCCGCGCGGCTGCTCTTCGACCTGCTGGTGACCAGCGTGCCGCTGCCCCGTACCGAACTCTCCCTCGGCGGCTGCCCGCTGCACTCCCTCTATCCGATGGCGCCCCTGGCGCGCGGCCAGTCGCTGGCGGTGGCGCTCACCCAGTACGGCGGTCAGGTCCACGTGGGACTCGTCGTCGACGCCAAGGCCGTGCCCGACGTGGACCGCATCGCGGTCGGCATGGGGGAGGAGTTGGCGGAGTTGGCCCGGCTGGGCAGCGCGGGATGACCCGCCGCGACCGGCGGCGATCGCCGGGAGGATCCAAGAGGCCGAGCAACCGAGGGCCGAGTGGTCAAGAGGCCGAGTAGCAAGAGACATCGGAGTGGTGGCTGGAGGGATCTGGATTCTGGTCGTCCACTCGCCGTTGACAGGCGAAGTGATCCGATGAATATTCGGCTGGGTAGGTGAGCACCGGAGCAACCGGCGGTCGTTCGACGGGCCCACGGCGAGGGGACGCAGCGCGATGCGACACCGCACGCTCGGCCGCAGTGCAGTGCGGATCACCGAACTGGCCTTCGGCGGCGCCGGCATCGGCAACCTCTACCGGCGCGTCGACGAGCCGACCGCGGCGGGCGCCGTCGACGCCGCCTGGGACGCGGGCATCCGCAGCTTCGACACCGCGCCCCACTACGGGCTCGGCCTGTCGGAGCGCAGGCTCGGGCGCGCGCTGCAGGGGCGCCCCCGGGACGCGTACACCCTCTCGACCAAGGTGGGCCGGCTGCTGCGGCCGACCGCGGGCGGCGGCAGTGACCTCGCCAACGGCTTCGACGTGCCCGCCGACCACGCCCGCGTCTGGGACTTCAGCGCTGACGGGGTGCGCCGCAGCGTCGAGGACAGCCTGCGCAGGCTCGGCCTTGACCGCATCGACGTCGCCTACCTGCACGACCCGGACGACCACGAGGACGAGGCGCTGCGGCACGGCTATCCGGCGCTGGAGCGGCTGCGCGCCGAAGGCGTCGTCAGGGCGATCGGCGCCGGCATGAACCAGACCCGGATGCTCACCCGCTTCGTACGGGACACGGACGTCGACGTCGTGCTGTGCGCGGGCCGGTTCACCCTGCTGGACCAGGAGGCGCTGGCGGAGCTGTTGCCGACGGCCGCAGCCCGCGGCACTGCCGTGATCGCCGCCGGGGTGTTCAACTCGGGCCTGCTCGCCGCCCCCGCGCCCGGCGCCCCCTACGACTACGCACCAGCGCCGCCGGACCTCACCGACCGCGCCCTGCGGATGCAGGAGGTCGCCGCCCGCCACGGCCTGCCGCTGCGCGCCGTGGCCCTGCGGTTCTCCCTGAGCCATCCGGCCGTCGCGGGCGCCCTGGTGGGAATGCGCTCCGCGGCGGAGGTGCACGACGCCGTCGCACAACTGGCCCGCCCCGTGCCGCCCGCGCTGTGGGACGAACTGCGCGCCGAGGGCCTGCTGGACGCGCCACCCGCGGAAGCGGGCACGAGGAGGTTACGAGGTTGAGGAGGTTACGAGGATGAGGGTCGCCTTGCACACCCGGGTCCGCGCCGATCGCATCGACGCCTACGAAGCCGCGCACCACGCCGTCCCCGAAGAGCTGATACGAGCGATCCGCGCGGCCGGCGCCACCTCGTGGACGATCTGGCGCAGCGGCACCGAACTGTTCCACGTGATCGACTGCGCCGACTACCCGCGACTGCTCGCCGCCCTCGAACACCTACCCGTCAACATCGCCTGGCAGGCCCGGATGGCGGACCTCCTCGACGTCGCCCACGACTACTCGGCGGCCGGCGGCACGGCCGGACTGCCCGTCGTCTGGGAGCTGTGAGCCGCCCGATGACGATCGTCGACGCACACCACCACGTGTGGGACCTGTCCGTACGCGACCAGGGCTGGATCACCGGCCCCGCACTCGCCCCCCTCCGCCGCGACTTCTCCCTGGACGACCTCGCCCCCGAAGCCCGCGCCGCCGGAGTCGGCGCGACCGTCCTCGTCCAGACCGTCACCGTCGCCGACGAGACCCCCGAGCTGCTGGCGCTCGCCGCCGCGGGCGACCTGGTCGCCGGCGTCGTCGGCTGGACCGACCTGACGGCGCCCGACGTGTCGCAGGAACTGGCCCGGCTGCGCGCACTGCCCGGCGGGGACCGGCTCGTCGCCGTCCGCCACCAGGTGCAGGAGGAGCCCGACCCCGGGTGGCTGGTCCGGCCCGAGGTGCTGCGCGGCCTCGCCGCCGTCGCCGCCGCCGGCCTCGCGTACGACCTGGTGGTCCGCCACCACCAGCTGCCGATGGCCGTCCGCGCGGCCGACTCCCTGCCCGACCTCGTCTTCGTCCTCGACCACCTCGGCAAACCGTCGATCGCCGCCGGCGAGGTGGAGCCCTGGGCGGGCGCGGTGCGGGCGCTCGCCGCCCGCCCCAACACCGCGTGCAAACTGTCCGGGATGGTGACCGAAGCCCACTGGGACCGCTGGACCACGACCGACCTACGTCCCTACGCCGACACCGCCCTCGACGCCTTCGGCCCCGCGCGGCTGATGTTCGGCTCGGACTGGCCGGTGTGCCGGCTCGCGGCCCCCTACCCCCGGGTGCTGGCCGCCGCACGCTCCCTCACCGAGCACCTCAGCGCATCCGAACGGAACGACGTCTTCGCCGGCACCGCGCAGCGCGTCTACGGGCTCCGCACCCTGTGAACCTGCGGCTTCCCATCCACTGCGGCACCCTGGACGCATGCCGGAACTACCCGAAGTGGAATCCCTGAGAGAGTTCCTTGACGCCCATCTGACGGGGCAGGAGATCGCCCGCGTCCTCCCGCTGAACATCAGCGTCCTCAAGACGTACGACCCACCGCTCAGCGCAGTCGAGGGCGCCACCGTCACCGCCGTGCAGCGGCACGGCAAGTGGCTGGACGTCACCGCGGGCGGACTGCACCTGGCGATCCACCTCGCCCGCGCCGGATGGCTGCGCTGGAGCGACGAGTTCCCGGCCGCACCGCCGCGCCCCGGCAAGGGCCCGCTCGCACTGCGCACCGTCCTCGTCTCCGGCGCCGGCTTCGACCTCACCGAGGCGGGCACCACGAAACGGCTCGCCGTCCACCTCGTCCGGGACGTGGCGCAGGTCCCGGGGATCGCCCGACTCGGCCCCGACCCGCTGGCCGAGGACTTCGACCGGGACGCCTTCGCGGCGCTGCTCGCCGGCGAGCGCCGGCAGATCAAGGGCGCCCTGCGCGACCAGGGCCTGATCGCCGGCATCGGCAACGCGTACAGCGACGAGATCCTGCACGCGGCGAAGATGTCGCCGTTCAAGCCGGTGCAGAACCTCGACGAGGAGGAGGTCACCACCCTGTACGAGGCGCTGCGCAGCACCCTCGGTGAGGCGCTGGAGCGCTCGCGGGGCGTGGCGGCCGGACGGCTGAAGTCCGAGAAGAAGAGCGGGCTGCGGGTGCACGGGCGGGCGGGGCAGCCGTGCCCGGTGTGCGGGGACACCATCCGCGAGGTGTCGTTCAGCGACTCGTCGCTCCAGTACTGCGCGACGTGCCAGACGGGCGGCAAACCACTCGCGGACCGCCGCATGTCCCGACTCCTGAAGTAGCCCCTCCGGACGTGGGCGTACCCGTGTGTCCCTTCCGCCCCGGCAGGCACGACAGCGGCACTTGCCAGAAGGGCCACGGCGAGAGCGTGGGGCTCCCGGGGCCAGCCGCGCGGGATCTCGCGGAGAGGGCCTAGTTGCTCAAGGTCGCCAGGACGCGTTCCGTGCCGTTCTCGCGGATCTCCCAGCGGTCGACGTCCCCGGCCGGGACGTTCGTGCCGCCCCGGACCTCCAGCGCGTTCCCGCCGACGTAGCCCCCCGGCGGAACCCGCCAGCTCAGCACGGGGTGCTCTACGCCGTCGCGGTCGACCGCGAACAGTCGGCACGCCGCCGGCCCCCGCAGCCCGGTGAGGCGCAACTCCACCTCGGTGCCCCAGGCGCGGCCGGTCACGGCCGCCGACGCGCTGACGGCCGTACCGGCGTCGGCGGCCGTGAACCGCTCCTCCGCCGTGCGCGGCGCCGCGGACGGCGGCCCGTTCGTCCGGACCGCGTACGTCCCCACGGGCACCGCCACCGCCAGTGCGAGCAGCGCCACCGCCACCTTGCGACGGCGCCCGCGGGCCCGTCGCCGCCGTCGCCCGACCTCCTCGACCAGCCGTCGCGGCAACGCGGGCGTCAAACGCGCGTCGACGCCCGCCGGGCCGAGCGCCGCGAGTTCCCGCAGTGCACCGGCCGTCGCCGCGAACCCGCACAGCTCGACCCGACAGTGCCCGCACCTCGCGAGGTGGTCCTCGAAGCGGTGGGCGTCCGCGGGTTCCAGGACGCCCAGCGCGTAGGCCGCCACGTCCTCGTGCCGCTGCGGGGTGATCACGACGTCCTCTATTCCTCTCGGGGCAGGTTCGGCACGGCTCTTCGGTGACGCATCGGACGCGCCGGATGTGCCACTGCGTCCGCCCCGCGTGGCCATGGATGTATACGCACCGGAAACCGAAAGCGCTCAAGTCGACACGGAAGCCCCTCTTCCTCCCCGGATCCTTCACCCCGTGCCGCCCGCGCCGCCCCCTTCCCGGCCGACCGCCGTCGGACCGTGGCCGGGCGCTGCCACCCCGCCTACACTCCGCACCATGCTGCGCGCACTGGCCGTCGACGACGAGGAACCCGCCCTGGCGGAACTGCTCTACCTGCTGCGCTCCGACCCGCGGATCACCCGCGCCGAAGGAGCCACCGACGCCACCGACGCACTGCGCCGCATCACCCGCGCCCTCGACGTCGGACCCGACGGCGACGACGGCATCGACGTCGTCTTCCTCGACATCCACATGGCCGGGCTCACCGGACTCGACGTGGCCAAACTGCTCGCCCGCTTCGCCCGCCCCCCGCTGATCGTGTTCGTCACCGCCCACGAGGGCTTCGCCGTCCAGGCGTTCGACCTGAAGGCGGTCGACTACGTCCTCAAGCCGGTGCGCCGGGAGCGGCTGGCGGAAGCCGTCCGTCGGGTGCGCGACCAGGTCGCCGCCACCGCCCGCGAACCGCGCACGACCGAACTGCCGCAGGGCCCCGCCGCCCCGCCCCCGCCCGGCCCCGTCCAGAGCAGCACCGGGCAGATCCCCGTCGAACTGGGCGGCGTCACCCGCTTCATCCCGATCGACTCCATCGCCTACGTCGAAGCGCAGGGCGACTACGCCCGGCTGCACACCGCCGAAGGCAGCCACCTGGTCCGCATCCCGCTGTCCACCCTGGAGGAGCGCTGGGCCTCCCGGGGCTTCGTCCGCATCCACCGCAGCCACCTCGTCGCCCTGGACCGGATCGACGAGCTGCGCCTGGACGGCGGCGCCACCACCGTGCGGGTCGGCTCGGCCGAGCTGGCCGTCAGCCGTCGGCACGCCCGCCAGCTCAGGGAGTTGCTGGTGCGCAGGGCCCACGGCTGAGCCATCGCCCCCGCGGCGGGGCCCAACCGTTCGCCGGACGCCGCCGACCGTTCGTCGTCCCGTACGTCCGTCCGGCGATCCGCCGACCCCGCCCACCGAGCGAAGGCCCCCGGCCCCCCGCCGCGCACTCCGAGCACGCCTAGCCTTGATCGCAGAGCGAAGGGGTCTGATGTCCGACATCGAAGCACTGCTCAAGGAGCTGCGGGGCCTGCCGGACGCCCCGGCCGTCAGCGCCCACGAGGTCCACGCACTGCTCACCGCGGTCAAGAGCGCGGCCGGGCGCTGGGCCGACGTGCTGTACGGGGTCCAGGAGTCGGCCCGCGGATTCGTCGGTCCGCGCGCGGACGCCGCACTCGAAGTCGCCTTCCGCAGGGCCGAGGAGTCCTACGTCGAACTGGAGATCGCCCTGCGGGACCTGAACGACACCAGCCCGCGCCGCTGACGGCCGCCACCCGCCGTCCGCCGCTCGCGCCGACGTCTACCGTCGGTAATCCCACCTGCGTAGACTCCGTGGCCCCACGACCGACCGAGCCCGTGGCGGCTCACCCGACGAGGCGAGGAAGCGGACGACGATGTCTGCAGAGCAGCGGCCCCGCCGCGAGGTGGTCACCGGGGTGCCCCGGGGCACCCGCCGCGCGCCCGGGCACGCACCCGCCCGGTCCGAGATCACCGAACAGACCACCCTCGGCGCCACCTACGTCCGCTCCCTGATGCGCAGCCAACTGCGCTCCGCGCTCTACGCACTGGGCACCCTCGCCCTGCTCGTCGGCACCCTCCCGCTGCTCTTCGCCCTCCCGGCCGCCTTCGACGGCGACTCGCTGTCGCCCCAGCCCTTCGTGTGGGCCGCGCTCGGCGTCGCCGTCCACCCCGTGATGTGGCTGACCGCCCGCTGGTACGTGCGCCGGGCCGAGCGCAACGAACGGGACTTCACCCGCCTCGTGGAAGGCCGCTGACCGTGACTCCACGCTCCCAGGCCCCCGCCGACCCCCTCATATCCAGCACCGCCGAAGGGCACGTCGGCCACCGCCCGAACGGGGCCCGGTGAACCAGACGTACGCGGTGACGGCCGTGACCGTCGTCGTCCTCGCCACCCTCCTCATCGGCGGGCTCGGACTGCGGATCTCCCGCACCACCTCGGACTTCTACGTCGCCTCCCGCACCGTCGGCCCGCGTCTGAACGCCGCCGCCATCAGCGGCGAGTACCTATCCGCCGCCTCCTTCCTCGGCATCGCCGGCCTGGTGCTCCTGCAGGGACCGGACATGCTCTGGTACCCGGTCGGCTACACCGCGGGTTACCTGGTGCTGCTGGTGCTGGTCGCCGCCCCGCTGCGGCGCTCCGGCGCGTACACCCTCTCCGACTTCGCCGAGGCGCGACTGGAGTCCGCCGCCGTGCGCCGACTGGCCTCGCTCTTCGTCGTCGGCATCGGCTGGCTGTACCTGCTGCCCCAACTCCAGGGCGCCGGACTCACGCTGGAGATCCTCACCGGCGCCCCGAACTGGGTCGGCGGGGTGGTGGTCGCCGTCGTCGTCACCGGCGCCGTCGCGGCCGGCGGGATGCGCAGCATCACCTTCGTCCAGGCGTTCCAGTACTGGCTGAAACTGACCGCGCTGCTCGTGCCCGCGCTGTTCCTGATCGCGGCCTGGGCCTCGGCGGACGCGCCCCGCGCACGCTTCGACGCCCCCGCCGTGCTGCGTGAGCACACCACCGTGAAGGTCGCCGACACCGTACGGATCGAACTGGCGAAGCCCCTGCACCTCACCGTCGACGGCACCGTGGACGGCACCGCGTACGCCGACGAGCACGTCACCCTGGACGAGGGCGCGCACAAGGTCACCGCGGGCACCAGCCTGACCCTGCCCGCCGGCGCCGAGGTCCCCGAGCGGACCACCACCGGATCCGACCCGGCGAGTTGGTCCCAACCCCTGTCCGGCGGACGCGACGGCTACCACCTGTACGCCACCTACGGGCTGATCCTCGCCACCTTCCTCGGCACCATGGGCCTGCCCCACGTCGCCGTCCGCTTCTACACCAGCCCCGACGGGCGCGCCGCGCGCCGCACCACCCTCGTCGTCCTCGGACTCGTCGGCGCCTTCTACCTCCTGCCACCCGTGTACGGTGCGCTCGGCCGCATCTACGCGCCCGAACTCTCCCTCACCGGCCAGGCGGACGCCGCGGTGCTCGTGCTGCCGGAGCGGGTCGTCGGCGGGGTCGCCGGGGACCTGCTCGGCGCGCTGCTCGCCGGCGGCGCCTTCGCCGCCTTCCTGTCCACCGCCTCCGGGCTGACGATGTCCGTCGCCGGGGTGATCTCGCAGGACGTGCTGCCGTCCCGGGGCGTGCGGTACTTCAGGCTCGCCACCGTCCTCGCGATGGTCGTCCCCCTGGCGGTGAGCGTGGTGGCCACCAACGTGCCCGTCGCCGACGCCGTCGGACTGGCCTTCGCCGTCTCCGCGTCCTCGTTCTGCCCGCTGCTCGTCCTCGGCATCTGGTGGCGCCGGCTGACCCCGCCGGGCGCGGCGGCGGGCCTGGTCGTCGGCGGCGGCTCGGCGCTCACCGCCGTGATGGCCACCCGCGCCGGGCTCCCGCCCGAGGGCTGGGCCCACACCCTGATGGCCTGGCCCGCGGTCTGGTCGGTGCCCCTGGGCTTCCTCACCATGGTCCTGGTGTCGCTCGCCACCGCGCGGCACGTGCCCGCGAACACCACCGCGATCCTCGCCCGGCTGCACCTGCCGGAGGACCTGGCCGGCGGCCGGCCGCAGCCGCACCCCGAAGCGCCGCACGCACCCGAGGGCCCCGCCGCAGCAGAGGGAGACCAACGATGACCGGTACGGGATTGGCGGCGCTGGCCGCCGCCGGGGCCGTCCTCCTCGTCGCGGGCGTCGCCCTGGGCCGACTGACCGCCGGCCGCCGCCCCACCGCCGACCTCGACCTCGGCACGCCCGTGGAGCGCGCCACCTTCCACACCCTGCACACCGCCTCCCTCGCCGCGCCCCCGCTGCGGGCCGGGCTCACCGAGGACACCGCGCGCAAGGCCGCCCGCCGACTGCGCTCCCTGCTCGGGACGGAGGCGCTGTGCCTGACCGACCGGGAGAAGGTGCTGGCCTGGGACGGGTCGGGCGGGGACCACCACGAACAGCGGGTGATGGCCCGCGTCGGGGCGGTGCTGGACTCGGGCCGCAGCCAGAGCATCGAGACCCGCTGCGAAGACCTGGAGTGCCCACTGAGGTGGGCCGTGATCGCCCCGCTCACCGGCGACCAGGGGGTGCTCGGGGCGCTGGTGGCGTACGGCTCCCGGGAGTCGGCCGTGCTGGTGCGGGCGGCGACCGAAGTGGCGCGCTGGGTGTCCGTACAGCTGGAACTCGCGGAGCTCGACCGCTCCCGCACCCGGCTGATCGAGGCCGAGATCCGGGCCCTGCGCGCCCAGATCTCACCGCACTTCATCTTCAACTCGCTCGCCGCGATCGCCTCGTTCGTCCGCACGGACCCCGAGCGGGCGCGGGAACTGCTGCTGGAGTTCGCCGACTTCACCCGCTACTCGTTCAGACGCCACGGCGAGTTCACCACGCTCGCCGACGAACTGCGCTCCATCGAGCAGTACCTCGCCCTGGCCGGTGCCCGCTTCGGCCGACGGCTGAAGGTCACCCTCCAGGTCGCACCGGAAGTGCTGCCGGTGGCGCTGCCCTTCCTCTGTCTCCAGCCGCTGGTGGAGAACGCGGTCAAGCACGGTCTTGAGGACTCCACGGGCCAGCGACGGATCACGATCGCGGCGCAGGACGCGGGCGCGGAGGCGGTGGTGACCATCGAAGACGACGGCGTCGGCATGGACCCGGACGAACTGCGCCGCATCCTGGCGGGGGAGCGCACCGCATCGTCCGGCATCGGCCTGTCCAACGTGGACGAGCGGCTGCGCCAGGTGTACGGGGACGACCACGGACTGGTCATCGAGACCGGGGTCGGCGCCGGAATGAAGATCACGGTCCGGGTGCCCAAGTACCGGGCCGGGGTGCACTCGTCACCCGGCCGCAGGGCGCCGTGACCGCACGCCGGCGGCATCGGGTCCGGCGGGCGGGCCGCCCGTGCGCGGGCGCCCGGGAAGCGGCGAGAGCCGAAACCGCGGGGTCAGAAGAGATGGATCGCCAGATGGCTGAGCGGCAGCCCGAGCTGCCAGGCCGGGGTCCACGACCGGGTGTCCTCGTCCACGGTCCGGGGCGCGTCCGAGGAGCGCCGGGGCCCCTCGTCGCCGAGGTCGGTGGCGAGCAGTTCGGTCTGCCGCAGCCAGCGCCAGGACTCCCGGGCCAGGGCGAGGTCGGGCCCCGCCGGTCCGCCGGCCTCCCGCGCGCGTTCCTCGCGCGTCGCCAACTGCTCGCCCACCCACGCGGCCCAGGGGTGGTCGTACGAGGTGAGGTTCAGCCACTCCTCGATCCGCGCCACCGCCTGCACCCCGGCCACCTCGTCGGCGCCGTCGCAGAGGTACACCGTCAGCGCCAGCGTCTGGCGACCGGCGCGGTACTCCAACGTGCCGACGTCGACGAGGTCGCCGGTGCGCAACACCTCGTCCGCGATGTACTCGGCGCATAGCCACGCCATGGGGATGGCCAGCGCCTCTCCGCTGGTGCCGTTCGTACGTTCGGGCTGCACCCTTCCCACCTTCTTCCGGGCGACCTTCTCTTGACTCGGAGACGAGCCTCCTCCGAGTAGCACGGCTGGGGACGGGTCTTTACTCAACTTCACCGTGATATTGAGAAATCGACGCCGTCAGCCGCCCTGACCAGCATCGCCGTCGGCTCCACCCCAGGAAATGGGAAACAACTGGGAAACCGTGCGCCGGGCCGGAGTAGGCCCCCTCAGCCCTTGGACCGTACATGCTGCACAGTCCTCTTGACGGTCCTTTCCGAAACCTCCGGCCGTACCCGGCGCACCTCAGCCAAGACGTCTCTCCACCCTTCGACACCCGATGCTATTGCCGCACGTACCAGCGACGCGATGGACAGACGCACGGCACCAGGCGATGGTGGATCACACTCCACGTCGCCGAGCCCCTCCCACCGTTTCTGTAGTGCATCCATGACAGCCCGCTCCATCGGCACCGTCACACTGCTGTATGTCCCCTCGACGCCGGGAACCTCGTGCCCCATCCTCGTCTCCACCGTGAACCGAGCATGACCGTCCTCGTCGAGCCAGGACTTGTGGCCATGACGGATCAGGTACAGACGCCGCCCCTGGAACGAGGGGACGGCCTCTATTGCCGGGCGCTGCCCCCGTGGGCCGTTCAAGGCGTCGCAGCCGTCGGCGATTGGGCGCCAGTACACCTTGCTGAATGCGATCCTGCCGAGGCATCCCCCCTCAGGAGCAGGGAACACCCAGGACTGCTCATGCGATTCGAGGAGCTTCTCCAAAAGTTGGGCCAGAAACGGGGGGATGACGAGGGTTCGCTTCGACCCGTATTTAGGCGGGAAGAAGAGCAGTTTGCCGTCCTCGTATTGGACTTGCTGCTCCACACGGATCGCCGGCATCAGTTCGCTGCCGCGTCCGTACCGAACCACGTCCTCGTCGTACCGATCCTCTTCGTCGGGATCATTTCGAGGGTCGGAAGCGGGCCAGTTCGGGTAGCAGTACTCGCGTGTGAGACCGAAGAGCTCAGCCGGGCGCATACCTGTCAGCGCCATCGTCCAGATGAACACGTAGCCGGCATAGCCCCAGCGCGCGTTGGCGTTCAGCGCCAACTGGTTCACCGCGGTGGCAGTCATATCCTTCTTGCGCTCACGCGGCTTCTTCGTGTACTTCCCTCGACGCCGTTGACGCTCCACGGGGGACGTCTTACACAGGCCGGCAGCAGCAGCGTCGTCCATGACCATTCCGAAGACCATCCAGATGTTCTGGATGCTGCTCTTACGTAGCCCGGAGTTGTTCAGGTGCTTCCTGAACGCCCGAGTGCTGATGAGGTCGACGTCTGCAACTGTCTTGTTCTCGTACCTCGGGCGAATGTGCTTGTTAATGATCGACTTATAGTTCCGAAGGGAGAGGTGGGCAAGGTCGATCGACTCCAACCAATCGTCCAACCAGTCCGTCATGAGCGTCGAGCCGTCACGGTTACTGACGTGGGTGCCGTGCCGAATCTCATACATCTGGTCTTGGCCGTAGGTGAACGCCTCATCCTCGTCGGTGAAGCCACCCCTCGACTCGAAGCGCCTCTTCCCGCTGGCCAGGTACTCGCCGGTCCACCACTTCACGCGACAGGTACCGCCGCGCCATTCCACATAGACGTGCTGATGCTGATGCGCAGGAATGTGTGCCTCCTTTGAAGGGGCGCGGTGCCCGGCAGGTACCCCTACCGCCGGGCGTCCGCGTCGGGCTCAGTCGCCTCGGCCGATTCGGCACAGGCGGCAGTCGCCGCATTCTCCTCCCAAGCCCCTCACCAGTTCCCGCATGATGTCCCGATCTCGGCTGTCGGGTTGAGACTGCTGCTGGCGAGGGACCGCGCAGACGATCCCGTCATCGATCTTGATGGCCTGGCCATGGAACCCGAGCCCGTAGTCGACCGTGAGCGCGCCTTTGTACAGCATTGGCCCCCCTACCTCGGTTGTTCGGGAGCCTCCAAGGGTTCTACCGACTCTGCCATGAACGTGCCCAGTTGGGACCCGTCGTGCCCAAAGAGGGCGAAGAATTTTCGCCAGGCATGGATGGGGATGGCTGAAGTCAGCAGGGTTGTAGGGCGGCTGGTGAAGTTTAGGTCAAATCAGGCCGTGCTTACGGAAGTCTTCGACGATGCGCTCGCTGAGTTCGCGGATCTGCTCCGCGTTGAGGTCTGTCGTGGCGACCGCTACCAGTTGGACTCGCTCACGTGCCTGCTGGTCCACCTTCTCCATTGCTTCCGGGTCGACTGCCGCGATGGTGGCGGTGCTGTCCGTGGTGGCGGCGCGGATGGGGATGGGGTCGCGGCCTTCCATGATGCCGACGCAGCCGCCGGTGGCCCATTGCAAGAGCCTGTCGATCTTGGTGTAGCTGGTGAGGTGGACGCTGAACCCGGCTTCGACGCGCTGCCAGGTCTTCTTTGACGTGCCGCCCTGCTGGGCGTTGACGTCGTTCAGGGCGAGACCGAGCTCGTGCCGGCGGCGCTTCGCTGCCGTGGCGAGGGTCTGGCGCTGCTGCTCGTCGTAGGGGGTGGCCATACCCCTCATCTTGGCAGGACTGGCCGGGACCACCTAGGACTAGCCCCCGATTGGGCCGAAAGTCACCCCAAGATACCCCCAGGTCACGGCCGTGATTGTCACTCGGCTGTCCATTTGTGGGCACAGTGTGGGTAGTTCAGGGGTAGACATGGGTGGAGGGTGTGGGTAGTGTCTGGGTATGCAAGAAGCCCTCACCACCTTCGAGGTGAAGGGGACGGCCATATGCGACACGCGCAAGCAAGCCGGACTCGACGTGCGAACCCTGGCCGAACAGATCGGCTGCACCCCTAGCTACCTGCGGAAACTCGAACGAGGAGACCGCAACCGCATGAGCCCTCGCTTGTACGTCCGCCTCCGTGCCGCCCTCGCAGCCACCGACGAAGACCTCCTCGCCGACAGCGAGGAACCCACGTGAAAGGACACGCCGTGGCTACCGACAGGCCCGTGGACGAGCCGGTTGACGAGCTGGAGCAGGAGGCGGTCGAGCCGAAGAAGTTCGTCGACCAGCCGAAGAGGCCCGAAGACCTGAATTCCCCCTACTTCACCCTCCGCGAGGCCGCCTGGCTCCGCAGGTGCAGCGTCAAGACGGTCCGACGCCGCATCAAGGACGGGACCCTCCCGCACAGCCGCCGCCGCAACTCGGAGGGCAAGCCCACCGGACGGATCCTCGTCAGCCGCGAGGACCTCGACCACCTCTACGACGCCGACCGTGTCGGCGCCGCCCCGGCCCCGCGCCGAGGACGCGCTCGAAGCGCACCGCAGCGCGCCGCCTGACCGCATAGGTCGGGGCCGCTGCAGACCCTGTCCGGTCCGCGCGACCCCTGCGCATCACCCCATCCGATCGAACACCCGATCAAGACAGGAGGAGACGCATGTCTCCATCGTCTCAGACCTCTGCCGTCGTCTCGACGGCTCCGCAGTCGCCGCAGCCGCCGTTGGTCCTCGTGGCGCTGGCCGCGTACGACGGCGCGTCCGGTGACGTGCGCGCCGACGTGCTCGCGCTGGCCGGCCCGTACCTGGAGCAGGTCGACGGCCGCCGCCGGCCGCTCGGCTACGACCACGGCCGCACGCTGGCCGGCCCGGTGGCTCTCATCGACGCGTACCGGATGCGCGGCGCCGAGTTGGTGAGCCTGCTGGGGCTCCAGCTCGGCGCGGACGACGCGCCGTTCGTGCTCCCGGAGGTGGCCCGCGCGATCGTCGCCGCCGCCGAGGCGCCGGTGGAGGCGCTGACCGCCCGCGCCACGGTGACGGGGCAGCCGGCCGCGATCGCGCTGCTGCACCTGATCGACGGCCGGCGCACGGTCCGCGTGTCGCTGCCGACGCGGCGCGCGACGACGCTGCCGCAGGTCCTCCGCAGCGCAGCGCGCATCATCGCCCGCCAGGGCCACTGGCCCTACGACTACGTCCCGGACGCGTTCGACCGGGAGATGACGCAGCCGCACGCGTTGCGGCCGATGAGCATCGTGGCCGCGCTGAAGTGCGCGGTGACGGGCGACCCGCACCGGGACTCGCTGCTCGCGGACGAGGCGATCGCCACGTTGGCGCTGCGGCTGGAGGTCGACGGCGAGGGCCCGCACTTCCGGGACGACGTGTTCCGCCTGGAGGGCCACATCGAGGCGTGGGAGCAGATCCCTGCGCGTACTGCGGCGTCGGTGGTGGCGGTCCTGGAGGCTGCCGGGGACGCCACGGAGGTGGCGTCGTGAGCGCCCGGGACGTTGAGCGGGCGCGCGCCGTCGCCGAGTTGGGTGCGCTGCCGGTGCCGCTCGGGCACGCCGAGCCGGCCGAGTCACCGCAGCGCACGTCGTTCGAGGCGCGGTTGGAGGAGTACCTCGGGCGTCCCGTGGTGCGCCGGTCGTGCTGCGGAAGTGAGCGGGCGCTGGCGGAGATCGCGGTTGGTCTGCGTGACGAGGTGGCCCGGCTGCGGGCTGCGCTCGACCAGGCTGAGGACGATCGGACGGGCGCCTGCCTGGCCCGGTGGGAAGAGGAGCAGGACAACCAGCGGCTGCGGCTGGCGCACAAGTCGGCGGTGGCGCGGGGTGTCCGGCTGCGGGAGCAGTGCGCGACGTTGGCGGCGCAGGTCGCCGGCGTGGACCGGCTGCTGGAGGACGTGCAGCCCTGGGCTGACGCGGCGGACCGAACCGCCGGGCTGAAGGCGAAGCCGGCCGGGTTGAGCGCGGAGGACTGGAACGAGCGGTACCCGGTGGGGACCCGCGTCCACGCCTACCCCGGGACGCGGGACGACGCGCCGCTGAAGACGCGGACCCGGAGCGTCGCGTGGACGCTCGGGCACGGTGCGGCGGTCGTGATGGTCGAGGGGCACTCGGCAGGCATCAGGCTGACCCACGTGGACCCCGAGGCGGGTGACCTGCCGTGATCGTGCTCTTGCTGCTCGCCGTGGTGGTGCTGTCCCTCGTCGACATCGTCGCGATCGACCGGCTGCCCGCCCGCCCGTGGGCGTCCCGTGGGGTGTTGTCGCGCCCCGCGCTGGACACGTGCTCCTGCGGCCGGTTGCTGCCCTCGTCCCTTTCCCGCTGCTCGGACTGCCCGGGAGGCACCCGATGACCGGACCCGATCACTACCGCGAGGCCGAGGCGCACCTGGCGTCCGCCAGCCGCAACGCCCTCAGAGGCGACGACCCCGGGCACGCGCTCGCTGCCGCGCAGGTGCACGCCACCCTGGCTCTCGCCGCAGCGACCGCGCTCATCGACGAGAAGCCCCGCAGCGGTTCGTTCGACGCGTACCGCGAGTGGGAGGCCGTGGCCACGGCTGTCGAGGAGGCGCCCGGTGCGTGACGACGACCTCGACGAGACGCCCGACGCGGCTCAGATCGCCATGGAGCAGGACGGCTACAGCCGCTACGGCGCCTGGCGCCCCGACGCGCCCGCGCCCACCACCACGACGACCACGACCGGAGGCACCACCCGATGACCACCCACCGCATCGTCGTCGTCGACGTCGACCGCGACGGCTGGACCGATGGGCTCCAGCTCAGCATCTCCCGCCTCGACGAGCAGGGGGCCGGGGACGGGTACCGGCTGGCCGGCCCCAAGTACAACGGCAGCAGCAGCAACCTGCTGCGGGCCGAGTTGACCGAGCACGACGCGGCCCAGATCCGCAGCTACCTGGACGGCGCTTTCCCACAGGCCGCACCAGACCACGCCGAGGTGCGCGCCGCCACGCTTCGGGAGGCCGCGGCAGCGGTCGAGTCCGGCATCCCGCTGCTGCTGAACACGGCGATCGGAGCCGAAGCCAAGGGCACCATGACGGGCACCCTCGAAGGACTGGCCGACCGGCTGCGCGCCATGGCCACCGAGGCCAGCCCGGCGCCCGCCGTCGTGCCCTGCGGCCGGTCACTGGCCACCGGCCAGCCGTGCCCCGACCACCAGCCGACCGCCGCGCAGGGCGGTGCCCGATGAGCGCCCGCGACGAGATCCGCGCCGAGCGGGACGCCGAGATCACCGCCTGGCTGGGCAAGAAGGCCCGCGAATACCGCTCGACCACGTCCCGCCAGCACGCCCTTCAGGCCGACGCTCTCGACATCATGGCGTCGAAGATCTCCCGAGGCGCCGTCCGCGACAACAACACCGCGACACTCCCCAGCGACGAGCCGCTAATCGTCGACCGGTTCGACACGGCGATCGAGCCCGCGCCGGAGGATGACCCGCTCCTCACCATCTGCGCCATCGCAGCCGGGGGACGCCCGGTCGCGCTCCTCCTCGACGAGGAGACCCGGGCCAAGGTCGCCAGGTGGTGCACGCCGTACCCTCGCCCGCTCCTGACCGCAGCCGAGCGCCGCATCCTCGCCTTCGCCCTCGACCTCGCCTTCAACCAGATGGTGTCGGACGACGAGTTCACCGAAGAGGACCACGCCGCGCTGAACTCCCTCGGCGCCCTGACCACCCCGCCGGTGGGTGCCGTGCCCGACCCGGAGTGCGGTATCTGCCGGGGCACCGGCGACACCTCGGCGACCTACGTCGGGCCGTCTGAGCTGCACCCCGGGATCGTCGAGTGCTCGTGCTGGGACCCCACTGCCGAGCCGGTGACCATCCCGCCCGAGGTTGCGGAGCACGTCCTGTGGCACGAGTACCGCGACCCCGCCGGCTACCCGCCCGGGGGCTACCTCCGCCAGCTGCTCACCGCTTGGTCGTACGCGGACGACGAGCACTCCCGCCGGCTCGCAGCCGCGTACCCCGCGTACGGCGCCGCCCGCGACCTGGCCGCCGCCCCCGACGGCCGCGACCGGCTGCGGCAGATCTCCGCCGCCGCAGCGCAGGGCGGTGACGCCGCATGAGCGCCGTGCGCACCGTCGCCGCTGTCGCTGCCTACGCCACGACTATCGGCACCGCGAACTGGCTGACCTCCCGCTACGGCCTCATCCCTATCGGGTTCGGGCTCACCGCGACCGCGGGCACTCTCGCCGCGGGGGCAGCGTTCCTGGCCCGGGACTGGGTGCAGGACACGTGCGGTCGAGTGTGGGCCGTGGCAGGGATCGCGGCCGGCACGATGCTGACCGCGGTCACCGCGCCCGCGCTGGCTGTCGCCTCGGCAACCGCGTTCCTCGTTGCCGAAGCAGCGGACATGGCCGTCTACACGCCGCTGCGGTCCCGCGGTTGGGCTGGGGCTGTGTTGGCGTCCGGTGCCGTGGGTGCGGTGGTGGACACCCTGCTGTTCCTGTGGCTGGCCGGGTTCTCCGTCTCGGTGCCGGTGGTCGGTGGGCAGCTCGTCGGCAAGGTCGTGTGGGCCACCGTCCTTCCGACCGTGGCGGTGCTCTCGGTGAGGGGGGTGCGTCGTGTTGTACCTCGGCACTCCCTCGGGGCCTGACGTGCGGGCCGCTATGTCCGCCGGGTTGATCGGCTGTATGACGACTCCGGCGCAGGGCAACCGGATCCCCGACGGCGCGTGGTTCGCGTGCGACAACGGCAAGTTCGGCAAGGGCTGGCCCGGCGCCGACGCGTGGTTCGCGTGGCTGGAGCGCACCGTTACCCGCTACGGGCCTGACCGCTGTTTGTGGGCCGTGGCCCCCGACGTGCCGTTCGACGCGGCGGGCACGCTGGCCGAGTCCGCGCCGTGGCTGCCCCGCATCCAGGCCCTGGGGGTCCCGGCCGCGTTCGCTGCGCAGGACGGATGCGACGCCCTCGGCATCCCCTGGGACCACATCGACGTGCTGTTCCTCGCCGGGTCCACCGAGTGGAAGACCGGCCCGGTCGCTGAACGCCTGGCGCGGGAGGCCCGTGAGCGCGGCAAGGGCGTCCACATGGGGCGCGTGAACTCGCTGGTCCGGCTGCGCACCGCTGAGTGGTTCGGCTGCGACAGCTGCGACGGGACCTACCTGGCGTTCGGCCCGGACAAGAACCTGGCCCGCCTGGCCGACTGGCTCGGCGAACTCCACCACACCCCGTCCCTCTTCGGGAGGTCCGCATGACGAACACCGCGCTGGCCGGGGCTTCGGCCCCGGCCGCCGGGCCCGCGCTTCGGCCCCGCGTCGCCCAACTCCTCGCCGCGATCCGCGCCGACGGCGGCCAGTGGTCCACCGGCCGCGTCCAGACCTGGCGGCGCAACACCGGCAGCCCGGACACGCAGCGGGGCACCGCACGGCGGGACCTCGAACACCTCGCCCGCCTCGGGCACCTCGACACCCGCGGCCCGCACAACGGGCGCTACTACACCAGGAGGGGCGCTCGATGACGACCATCGCACCGCCCGAGGTGACGCCCGGCGTGTACGACATCCCCGCCGAGACCTACCACGCCGACCCGATCCCCGGCGGCAGCCTGTCCTCGACCGGCGCCCGCCGACTCCTCGACTGCCCAGCGAAGTTCCGATACCTCCTCGATCACCCCGAACCGTACAAGCCCGCGCTGGAGTTCGGCACCGCAGCACACACCGTGCTCCTCGGCGACGGGCCCGAACTGGTCGTCGTCGACGGCGACCGCTGGGACACCAACGAGATCAAAGCCAAGGTCCGTGAGATCCGGGCCGCCGGGAACATCCCGCTGAAGAAGGCCGCAAAGCAGAAGATCGACGACATGGCCGCAGCGCTCGCCGCCGAGCCGGAGGCCGCCGAACTGTTCGCCCCCGGCTCGGGGGCGGCCGAGCAGTCCCTGTTCTGGCCCGACCCGCAGTACGGAGTGTGGCGACGAGCGCGGCTGGACTGGCTCCGCCCGGATCAGATCGTCGACTACAAGACCGTGCGGTCGGCCCGACCTGCGGACCTGGCGAAGGCGTTCTGGGAGCACGGCTACTACCAGCAGCAGGAGTGGTACCGGGACGGCGCCGCCGAACTCGGGCTCCTCGACCGCGACGTGCCGATGACCTTCGTCTGCCAGGAGAAGGAACCGCCGTACGTCGTCACCGTCGTCGAGTTGGACTTCTTCTTCGCCGAAGCCGGACGCCACCGCAACGCCCAGGCCCTCGACCGCTACGTCCACTGCCGGGAGACCGGCGACTGGCCCGGCTACGCCACCGGCACGACCTACCTCTCGATGCCCCCGTGGGCCGAACGACAGCTTCAGGAGAACCTGTGAACCAGCAACTCCCTCCGCCCACCCACATCGGCCGCCGCCCCGCCGCTGACGAGTTCGATGACGCCCCGTTCACGTTCCGGCCCGCGACCAAGGACAAGGCCAAGGCTCGTATCGCAGTCCAGGGCGTCTCGGGGTCCGGGAAGACCTGGACCAGCCTCTCGATCGCCCACGGCCTCGCCGGAGACGCGCCGTTCGCCGTCATCGACACCGAACGCGGCGCAGCCTCCCTGTACGTCGGCATCAACGGCGTCCGCTTCGACACCCTCCAGATGCACCGCTACGACCCGCGCGACCTGGTCAAAGCCCTCGCCGCAGCGGCGCAGCGCGAGTACCCGGTCATCGTCGTCGACTCCCTCTCCCACTTCTGGAAGGGCACCGACGGCACCCTCCAGCAGGTCGACAAAGCCAAGTCCCGCTATGGCGGGAACTCCTTCGCCGGATGGAAGGAGGGCACCCCGATGCAGAACGACATGATCGACGCCCTCCTGGCCTATCCCGGGCACGTCGTCGTCACCATGCGCTCCCACACCGAGTGGGTCCTTCAGGAAAACGACCGGGGTCGCAAAGAGCCCGTCGCCATGGGGATGCGCGCCGAGCAGCGCAAGGGCGTGGAGTACGAGTTCGGCCTGGTCTGCTCGATGGACATCGACAACACGCTCACCGTGCTGAAGTCCCGCTGCCCGGCGCTCCACCGCAAGGTCATCACCTCGCCGTCCGGTGCGATGGACATCGCGAAGCCGCTCCTCGACTGGCTCAACGACGGCGCCACCCCGGCCGACCCAGCCGCGTACATCGACCGTGCCTTGGACCCGCAGGCCACCTACCAGGGGCTTCTCGGTCTGTACGCGGAGGTCGAATCTCGGGGCCTGATCGCAACCCCGCTGCTCCATCCGGGCACGGGGGCGCCGGCCAGCCTCGGCGACTACATCAAGGAGCGCGGTAGCGCTCTCAAACAGGCCACCGGAGGCGCGTGATGTGGGCCCGCCGCGGCGCCCGCCCCACCTAAACCCCTTCATACCCCCCACGCCACCCTCGCTCAACCCCGTGCCTGGAGGTGCCCATGCCCCGCCACCCCGCCGCCGAACGCCCCGTCGGACGCGCCGCCGCCGCCCTGACCGTCGCCGAACGCCTCGCCGCCGCCAAGAAGGACACCCTGCTCACCGAACTGGCCGATCAGTCGTCGTGGGACAGGTTCCTCGTCGAACGGGCGATCTTCGCGGTCGCGACGACCCGGTCCGAGTTCACCGCCAACGACCTCCGCGAACTGCTGCCCGAGATGGGCCACGGCTTCCTCGGCGCCGCCATAGGAGCCCTCAACCACGGCGGCGTCATCACCGGCACCGGCCGCCTTGTGCCCTCCACCAGCCCCGGCACCAAAGGCCACGGCATCCACGTGTGGACCCTCACCGCAAAGGGCCGCCGCATCCACAAGAAGCGCACCGACCGCCGCACCGCGGCCAACACCGGAAGGAACCCGCGATGAGCCGCCGCAATCTGGAGTGGATGGACGAGGCCGTCTGCGCCACCGTCGACCCCGACCTGTGGTTCCCCGAGTTGGGATCCAGCCACAAGCCGGCGCGCAGCATCTGCGCCACCTGCCCCGTCCAAGCCGAATGTGCCGCAGCAGCCCAACGCTTCGAAGGCGGGCTCGGCGCCGGCGTCCGGCACGGCACCTGGGGCGGTCAAACCCACCGCACCCGAGCCAAGATCGCAAAGCGGGCAGCGGCATGACCGGACGGCAAGCAAACCTCCCCCATCACGGCACCTACAGTCGCTACTCCGCACACGGTTGCCGCTGCCCGCGATGCCGTTCCGCAGGTCGCTCGTACCGGCTCCGCCGCAGCTACGACAACATCAACGGCCGGTACCGCCGTATCGACGCCACGCAACCGCGCGTCCACGCCGAACAGCTGGCCGCCCGCGGCTGGACCCAAGCCCAGATCGGTGCAGCGGCCGGCGTAGCTGAGTCATCTGTAGGTGGACTGCTGTCCAGGCACCGGGTCACGGTGAGCAGGCGGACGGCTGCCTCGATCCTCGCGATCCGTCTCGATTCGGTACCACCGGTTCCGCGGCACATGGTCGCCGCGACCGGGAGCCGACGCCGTCTTCAAGCCCTCACGACCATCGGGTGGCCCATCGCGGCCGTAGGCCGCCGGATCGGAGTCGACCCCTCCGGTCTCACGCAGTTGGCTGCCGGTCGACGCACCCTGATCCAGGCCACTACCGCTGCCGCGATCGCGCGGGTCTACCGGCAGATGTCGGTCACGCCCGCCCCACCGTCCTGGGAGGCCGACCGGGCTCGCCGCCACGCCCAATCCCACGGCTGGCACGGGCCCATGGCATGGGCAGACATCGACGACCCATCCTGCCAGCCCGACACCGTCTGCCCAGTCGCCCGCACGGGCCTGCACGCCGACGACGTCGCCGAACTAGCCGCGCTAGGTCTCGACGACGACGAGATCGGTCGACGCCTGGGCGTGTCCTCGCGAACGGTGCTTCGAGCGCGCACAGCGCACGGCATCCAGACAGCGGTAGCCGCCTGACCGCGCATCTGACTCTTCGCCCGGCCGGCCACAAGCCCTACGCCGAAGCCGCTCTTCGTGAGCAGGCCGCCGACACCGCCGCCGCCTACCAGAACGGACACATCGCGTGAACTCCTGGCACCACGCCCAGAGCAGCGCCCGCAAGTGGGGAAGAAGGTCGGCGCCGTCTACGAGGGCCCCGACGAGGCCCGATACCAGCGCTGCAAGGAACTCGAAGGCGCCATCGAAGGCGGCCAGTTCGAACACGTCCTCCTCGACGCCTTCGGCGACCACGCCCGCGTGACCGTCCGCCGCGACGGCATCCAGGTCGAGTCCTACAGCCACGACTGACCGCGCCCCTGCACTCCGTCCGGGGCGGCCGGCCCCGCGCCCCGCCCCGGACGTGAACCACCACGAGCAGCAAAAAGCCCCGCCGAAGCAGGGCCAGACAAGAGGAGGAGACGGGTGTCAGGCTTCCCGCTTCAAGCCTTCGCGGTACCGAGCCAGGTCAGCCATCAGGTTCTCCCGGGTCTGCTCTATGGCGGTCTCGTCGATCAGCAGCCGCACCGCCTCGGCCGTCAGCCGGTCCTCCACTGCCTGTTCGTAGAAGTCCGTCGGTACGACGTACGCGCTACGGCGACCGCGCTCGGTGAAGGCAGCCGGGCGCCCGCCGTAGCGGACGTCGCGCAGGAGCTGGGTGAGGTTCGCGCGGGCGTCGGTCATGGACACCTCGGCAACACCGTCATCTGCGGTCTGAATGCCCTGGTCAGCAGCCATGGCCAGAGTGTAAGTCATTGCCAATCCTTCCATTCTTTCCAATCTTTAAAGTATTGTGGCAGGTGTGAACCGGCACCGCCAGACGCAACCGCCGCCGCATGCCCAAGCTCTCCGAAAGAAGCCCTGATGGCCGTCTCCAAGCGACTCCGGTACGAGATCCTCCGCCGGGACAACCACGCTTGTCGCTACTGCGGCGCCGCGGATTACAGCAGCGGCAAGACCAGCTGCATGCCGAACGCGATGCTCGTCGCCGACGCCGAGCCCGCCGGCGGTGAGAACTGATGGCTCGTGGCCATGGCCGGATCCTCGCCTCCATCTGGGAGGATTCCGACTTCCTCGCGCTCGACGAGAGAGAGCAGCGCCTCTACCTGTTCCTGATCTCGCAGCCGAACCTCAACCATGCCGGACTGCTTCCGCTCACTCTCCGGCGCTGGTCTCGCAAGGCTCGCGGCCTGACTTCCGCCGAACTGGAGAAGTGCCTTGAGGCGCTTGAGGCCGCTCGGTTCGTCGTGCTGGACGACGACACGGAGGAACTGCTGATTCGCTCCTTCGTCCGCAACGACGGCGTGTGGCGCATGCCGAAAGTCATGGGCGCCATGGTCTCCGGCGCCTTCGAGATCTCCTCCAAGCGCCTCCAGCAGGCGCTGCTCGCAGAGATGGACCGGATCCCGCTTGAGGAGTTGAACGACGAGCCGACGAAGTACCGCGGCGAGGACGGGCCGTCTATTCGCCGGCAGGTTGCTGATCACATTGAGACCCTTCGTAAGGGCTTCGGTAACCCCACGCCTGACCCCACGGGAGGGGGTTCCGTAACCCCCTCCGATACCCCTTCGGGAACCCCCTCCGATACCCCTGCCGAAGGGGGTCCGAAAGGCTCTACGCGCGGGCGCGCGGGCGCATCACGCGCGCATTCCCCTGCCCCTGCCCCTACCCCTGCCCCTAACCCCAGCCCCGTACAAGACGCGTCGGTCGAGGCGGACAGGCAAACAGAGCTGATCGTCGTCGGAGATTCCGACTTCGTCGGCGCGACAGACGCAACGCCCGGAGAGCCCGAGCCCGTAACCGCTGACGTGATCGTCGGCGAGTGGCTGAACCGCTGTGCCAAGCGACCGCCGGGATCTGTCATCGGCCGAGTCGGTAAGCAGATCAAGCAACTGCTTGCGGACGAGATCGCCGCCGACGACATCCGCCGCGGTCTCGCCGCCTGGATGGCCAAGGGCGCCGACCCGTCGTCGATCCCCAGCTTCGTCAACCAGGCCATGAACTCGCAGCCCGCGCAGATCGGCAACGTCATCGCTCTGCCGTCCGGGTCGTCCGGCCAGCCCTTGTCCGGCACCGACGCGAAGGTCGCCGGCTGGCTCGCCATCCGTGACCAACTCCGTCAGCAAGGAGGAACCGCGTGAACGCCGACGAAGCAGCCGACCTCCTGGCGCACGCCGCCGGCTTCGATAACCGTCAGCCGTCTTTGGCCGCCGCCCTCGCCTGGGCTTCAGCCCTCCCCGACGTCCCTCTCGACGCCGACGCGAAGGCCGCCGTCGCCGCCTACTACACGACCCCGCCGCAGAACCCGAACGAGCGGCTGTGGGTCCTGCCGCACCACGTCCGCACCCTCCGCACCAAGATCCGCAACAAGCGGCTGGAGAACTTCCAGTACGAGCCCGTCGACGGCGAAACCACCGCCCAGTACCTCGCCCGCTACCGCGGCCAAGTCGCCGCAGTCGCCGACGGCCGCGCCACCGTCACCGCCAGCGGGCTGCAACTCGAAGGCGCACCGCACCCCCGTGTCCAGCGCGAGTTGGAAGCCCGCGGCTGGGAAGGCACCCGCACCGTCCCCGAAACCGACGACGAGCCCTTGTCCGCACAGGTCCGCCGTCGAGGCCCGTTGGGCATCCCATGCCCCGTCGCTGTCTGTCGAGCCGGCGTCGGATCGGCGTGCAAGACCGGGCACGCCACGGCGAAGTACCCGCTCGGCAAGCCGCTGGCGAAGCCGCACGCGCTCCGTATCCGCGCCGCCGAGGGCGAGCGGCAGACGACGCCCGAGGAGCGCGAGATCGAGGAGCAGCGCATCCGGGAGGCGTCCCGCCGCGCGCTGGAGCGCGACCGGGCCAAGAACGCGATCCACGACGCGGTGATCGTCGACGAGGAGGCGTCGTGACCGACATCGAGCCGGAGGACGTGCGCGAGATGCGCCGCCAGGGCGACCTACGGCGGTTTCTGCGGCAGCAGATCGACGCCGGCCGGCAACGCCGAACCACGCCGCCCAGGGCGAGCGCACCGAAGCCGCCTGGACATCGGCCTGGCGCGTGGCCCACGGGCACGAGCCCGCCCGGGCCGCTGCCGCCCCAGCCGGCCGGTGCCTGGACGACGGCCCTCGACCGGTACCGCCGCGGACTCGGACGCGAGAGCGACCCCTGCCCCTGCGGCGCCTGCCCATCACCCACTACTCGCCCCTGAGGAGACCTCTCATGGCCCCCGAAACGTTCAACGCCCGCTTCAAGGGCATCTGCGCCGCGCTCGACATCCCCACGACCACCGTCACCGACGCCTTCGGACGCACCGATGTGCTCATCAACCGCGACGGGATGCAACGGCTCCGGGACGCCGCCGACGCCACCGGCTTCCCCGAGATCGCAGAAGCCCTCAAACGTCTGCTCGAAGCCGGCGGGCGGCCGTCATGAACCGGCCTGTGGGGGCCCCGATGCCCGCCTCGCTCCGCAGCCTTGGCGCCTCGCGGCACCCTGCTCGCGCCTATCCGTGCCCTTGGTGCCACGCCGGGGCGCACCAGCCCTGTACGGTGCCGAGCCGGCCCGGCCACACGGTCCCGCGCCTGCATCACCAGCGCGTGGATGCCTGGGCTCGTGCCACGGCCTGCTGCCCGACCTGTCAAGTCGCCCCCGTGACGCCCTGCCACACCGCGGGTGTCGAACTCGCCGACGGCGCCGTGCACTCGGCTCGGCGTACGGAAGCGGAGGCGACAGCGGCATGAAGGTCTACACCGACCCCATCGACGCCGAAGCCATCCCCGACGGCACCTTCGGCGGCGCGCGCTTCCGGTCCCGCAACCGCGGCACCACGACCCGCTGCTGGAGCCCCGCCGAGCAACGCGACCACTACAACGCGCTCGCCGTCGCCATAGGCGCCCCGCTACGCCCCGACGACGGAGCCGCCGCGTGACCCGTTGCCGCGTCTGCGGACGCCACCTTCATGCACCAGCCACCGCCGCCCGCGGCATCGGCCCCACCTGCGCCCGCAACACCCAGCAGGCCACACCGACTGCTTCCCGGCTCCGGTCAGCGCCCGCCGACCACTGCACTGGGCAGCAGCCGCTGTTCCCCGACGCCGGCCTCGGCCTCACCGTGCCCGACCGCATCAACCGCCACGTACCCCGCCCAGCCGCCTGAGATGGGACCCCTGCCGTGAAGCTCCAGCCCGAAGTCCTGGCCGCGATACGGGACCACGCCGTCACCGACGGGTGCCGCCTCACCCTCACCGGACCGCGCTTCGACGACCGCCTGTACCAGCGCGTCAACGACGTCCTCGAAGCCGTCGGCGGCCGATGGGACAAGCACGCCGGCGTGCACATCTTCCCCGCCGACGCTGCCGCCGCGATCGCACCTGTCCTCGCCACCGGCCACGTCGTCACGCTGCGGGAGAAGCGCCAGCAGGCCCAGTTCTTCCCCACCCCGCCACCGGTCGTCGAACGGCTCCTCGACCTGGCCGACCTCGCTCCCGGCATGACCGTTCTGGAACCCTCGGCCGGCTCCGGCGCGATCGCCACCGCCATCGCGGCTCGGGACGCTGTCGTTGACTGCGTCGAGCAGGACCCCGGCTACGCCGCACACCTAGCCGACCTCGCCGTCGCCCGAACCCTGACGGTCGCGGACTTTCTCACCGTCCCCCCGCGCCCGGAGTACGACCGGGTGGTGATGAACCCGCCGTTCACCCGCGGCGCCGACATGGCGCACGTGGAACACGCGCTGCGGTTCCTAAAGCCCGACGGGCGCCTCGTCTCGGTCATGTCCTGGGCCGTGGCCGAACCGTCCCGCGCGACAGCACGTTTCCGTGCGCTGGTGGGAGCTCGTGGCGGCACCGTGGAGGCCACGCCCCGACGGGCGTTCGCTGCCTCCGGCACCGACATGGACACCGTCCTCGTCACCATCCCCGCCACACCGCCCGCCGACGCGGCCCCGATCGAATGGCCCGTCCGCGAGCAGCCAGCCGTCGACGAACTGGCGTACCGCGATCCGGCCGAGATTCTCGACGAGATCCGCGCCGATCTGCATGCCGCGCTCGCCGAGTTCGACGCCCTCGCTGAACTCCTCGCGAAGCCTGCGGCCGTGACCCGCCGGCCGACGTCACGCCGCTCCCCGCGCCGCGCCAAGAGCAACTGCTGCTCGACGGCCTCGACGAAGCCTCGTGACCGAACACCCGCCCCGACCCATACCTGAAGGAGCTCGCGCCATGAACTGGAAGACCATCAATGACCTCGTCGGCTGGCTCGACGGGGAGAACGGCCGCGGCCCCGACGAGATCACGCTCCGCCTCCTCAAGATCTCCGAGGAGGCCGGGGAAGTCGCCCAAGCGTGGATCGGGACCGTCGGCCAGAACCCCCGCAAGGGCGTCACGCACACCGTCAACGACGTCGCCGACGAGCTGGTCGACGTCATCGTCACCGCCGCCGTCGCGCTCGCCACGATCACCACCGACCCGGCGGGGCGCCTCGACGCCAAGCTCAGCGAGATCGCCGCGCTCCGCATCACCGCCGAGGAGATCAGCCGATGAGCGCCGACCGCTACCCACTCCGTGTCCGCCTCCACGGCGGCCGGAACACCCACGGCGCGCGGACCACCGCCGCCGACACCCGAATCACCGCCTGCAGCCTCTGGATCAACGCCACCGCCACCAACCACTGGATGCCGCCCACCGCGGTCATCACCTGCTCTGCCTGCCGGCGGCAGATCGCCCGAGAGGAAGCCCGCTGATGCCCACGCCCCACGCCCCCGAACGCACCCTCGACCCCGACCAGACCGCCGCCCTCGCCCCGCTGGCCGCTCTCATCGCCGACACCGTCCGTTCCACGCCTATCCACCTCGGCCCCGGCGGCACCGACCGCCTGACCGCCGAGCTGACCGTCCGGGCCTCCGTGTGGATCGGGAAGCACGTCCTCCCGCGCACCCCGGGACTCGCCGCCCTGGCCGTCGACATCGACCAGGAGCGGCAGCGGCAGATCGCCAAATGGGGCGGGCGGCACCACCGGGACGGTGCCGGCAACGTTCAGGACCAGAAGGCGGCGGGGCCCGCGCGCTGCTGGTGCCACTCGGCATTGGGGTCCGGCGTGACCTGGCCCGAGCTGCTGACCCAGGTGGTCGCGCAGGCCAACGCCGAGTCCGACCCGGACCAGCTGCGTACAGAGCTGGTCCAGGTCTCTGCGGTCTGCGCCGCGTGGATCGCCGACATCGACAGCCGGACGGAGACACCCTGATGCCCGCCCGTATCCTGCGCCGCCGCACCGAGGGCTGGTCGCTCGCCGCGGCCACGTCGAACCCACTCGGCGCGGTGATCGTGAGCAGGCCCTCCCGCTTCGGGAACCCGTTCACCCTCCAGCAGGCCATCGAAGCCGAGTGGCCCAACCCTCGCCGCGACTGCGCAGAGACGTACCGCGATTGGCTGCGCGTCGGCAGCCGCGGCGGCTGGTTCGAAGAGACCTACCGCATCGGCCGTCAGACCTTCGACCGCCGCCGTGTCCTCGCCGAGCTGCACACGCTGCGCGGCAAAGACCTCGCCTGCACCTGCCCCCTGCCCGAGCCCGGCGAGCCCGACCACTGCCACGGAGCTGTGCTGCTGCGCCTGGCGGCCGGAGAGGAGATCTGATGTCCGTCCAGCATGAAGCACCGTCGACCGATGACGTGCTCGCCCGCGCCATCCCCGCCTGGGAGGCCGTCTACGAGCCCGGGAACGTCTCCGACTACCTCATCGGATACGCGAACTCCGAGGCCGCCGCGAAGGGCGCAGCGATCGCCTGGCTGCTCTCCCAGTCCGACGCGGAAGCCAGCCGTCTGGAGTGGGCCGATCAGCCTGTTGGGGAGCGGCACGACGCCTGGGCCGATCTGATCGAGCAGCACGCCGACGGCATCGACACCGCCACCGGCATCACCGTCCGCCGCCGCATCCACCCCTACACCGCTGCCGACTTCACCCCGGACGTCGAGCCCGAGTAGCCCCGCCGGGGCCGCTGTACGCCCGCCTGAGCGCCGAACACCCGTCCAGCGGCCCCGCGCCCGCCCCGCCAGCCGTACGCCCGCCACACGACCACCAGGAGCCCCGACATGCCCGCTCACCCCAATCACTACCAGCGCCTCGCCACCGAGCTAGCCACCGCTACCCGCCCCGCCCGCCGCGACGAACTGCTTGACGAATGGCTCGACTGGCGCGACCTGGCCACCGAGTGGGACGCCCAGTTGTGGGGGTTCGACCCGGACCGGTGGTGCGCCGCCGAACGAGCCGCGATGGAGCGCTGCGCCACCACCGAGGAGCCGACCCGATGACCACCCCCGCAGACCGGCTCGCCCGGATCGCCGAAGCCCACACCGCAACCCGCGGCCCCGCAGGCACCACCGACGGCTACTGCAACGACTGCGACCAGCGCTGGCCCTGCCCCACCTACGTCTGGGCCACCACAGACCGCGACCCGCTCGCCACCTGGGACCCCGCAGACGACGCACCCGACCCGGAGTGCACCGCCCGGCTCCTCCCCGCCACGGACGAGACCGCCAGTCGGTGCATCCGCCAAGGCGATCACAGCACCCACGTCACCGCAGCCGGCGCCCGCTGGCTCAACACCCAGGAGCAGCCCCGATGAGCAGCGGATACGCCGGCATCAGCCTCGCCGGGCGCTGGGAATGCGGCGCCTGCGGAGCATCCGGAGACGGCTGGTGGAACGAGGAAGACGGCCTCGTCCTGGACGACAAGCACGAGTGCGAGGAGGACACCCAGTGATCACCCCCGGCGACACCTACCGCTCTGCGAACTCCCGCGAGACCACCCGCATCCGGGTTGAGAAGTACACCCCGGGCCGCAGCCACGCGTTCGTCGTCACCCTTACCCCCGACGGGCGCGCCGTCCGCCGTCGAGCCCTCGAAGTCCGCCAGCTCCACGACACGCCCCTGACCCGCGCCGGCCAGCCCCGCCGCACCGGCTACATCCTTGCCCGCGCCATCACCCAGGGGCAGCCGTCATGAGCCGCGGCTACCGCATCCTCGTCACCGGCAGCCGCACATGGACAGACCCCGACCTCATCCACGCCGCGCTCGCCGGCGCCATCTATCAGAACGTCCCCGCCACCGTCGTCCACGGAGGCTGCCCCACCGGAGCCGACGCCCTCACCGCCTGGTGGGTCCAGCGTCATCAGGACCTCGGGCTCACCGAGGAACGCCACCCCGCAGACTGGTCCGCCTACGGCCGCTCTGCAGGGCCTCGTCGCAACGCCGAGATGGTGCACCTGGGCGCCGACGTCTGCCTCGCGTTCATTCGCGGCGGCTCTCGGGGCGCGTCGCACACGGCGCAGCTCGCCGAGCGGGCCGGCATACCGGTCCGGAGGTGGACCGCATGAGCCGCGGACCGGCCCGCCAGCCCCTCACGCCACGGCAAGCCGAAGTGCTCACCGCCGCAGCGTCGGGCGACTCCCTCACCACCATCGCCACCCAACTCGACACCACCCCACAGCAGATCGGAGCACGACTCGCCGAGGCGTACCGACGGCTCGACGTCACCCACCTGCCCCGCAACGACCGCCGCACCGCCGCAGTGCGCACCGCCCGCCCGCGCGGCCTCATCCCCGGAGACCCCGAATGACCAGCCTTGACGTACAGGGCCTGTGCCCCGCCTGCAGAGCCGCCAGCCTCTTCGTCGCCGACGGCGGATACGTCACTTGCGCCCGCCTCGAATGCCCCAACCCTGTTGCCGCAGACGACCTCCTCCACGGCGAGAAGCCCCCGCCTGCGGACCGCGTCGACGGGCCGGGTACCACGACCGGCATCGCCGCCGAGGCCGAGCCCGCCGACCTCCGTGCCCGCATCGCCCGGGCGCTCCACCGCTACGACAACGATCACGGCCTCACCGCCAACGACATCCCCACCGCATCACCCGCGAACCCGACGCCATCACCTGCACCGGACCCAACAACCAGCTCACCAACTGACCCCGAAGGGAACACACCCATGGGATGGGGATCCGCCTACCGCATCTTCAACACCGTCGCCGACGCCCTCATCAAGGCCAACGCCACCGACGAGACGAAGGAGCAGACCCTCACCGCCCTGATCGCCGGCCTCCGCGATGGCGACTGGGACACCGAACTCGACAGCCTCCAGAACTACCTGGACGACCCCGCCATCGTCCGCGCCTTCGCCACCAACGACATCCACTGGCCCGAGGGCTAAACCCCGCACACGCGAAGGGGCGCCCTGGCCGTCCAGGGCGCCCCGCCAACACCCCAGGAGAACCAATGGACGCCCGCACCGCCACCGCCCCCGGCCACTGGGACAGCCTGACCGAGCACCAGCCCGTCCTCGCTGCCGAGCTCTGCGCCCACCTCCAAACGCTCCCCGCGGACACGCCCCAGCGCCTCATCGCCGGCACCACGACGCAGGACGCCCTCTACCTCCCCACGGACTACGTCCCCGCCGGCCCAGTGCCGGCGCCCGACATCGCGCCCTACAACGCCGACGACGTGGAGGACTGCGCCGCGTGCAGCGACACCTGGGACTCCTGCCGCTACCACTACGGCCACGCCACCGGCTACGGAGACCTCCTGGACCTGCTCGCCGCCGCAGTGAAGAACGACCCGGCGATCACCGTGACCGATGCCCTGGCCGCCATCAACCGTCGCTACCAGTACGCGGCCTAACGCCCGTGCCCCGGCGCCGTACCACCCGGGCCCTGGGCCAACTCGCCCTCTGGGCCGACGAAGAAGACGAGCCCGACCCTCAAGACCGGTGGGGTGTGCCGGCCGACGCCGGCCGCCCCGCCACCCGACCCACCCGCGACCGCACCCACAAACCGATGCGCACCATCCACCCCTTGGAGAGCTACCTGTGAACGCTGGAAACTCCGCCGCCGCCCGGGCCCGCGAGCTTCGTGGTGGGCTTCGCGCGGCCGTGGCCCGCCCGGTGCGGTCCTGGCTCGGGCTGCGCCCCTCGGGGCGGGATCAGGCTGCGGCCCGGTGGGGGCACGGCGCGGCGGGGGAGGAGGCCACCGCCCAACTCCTTGCCCCGCTCGCGGCGCTGGGCTGGCACATACGGCACGACCTGGCGATGCCCGGTTCCCGCGCGAACCTTGACACGGTGCTCGTCTCGCCGTGCGGCACCGGCCTGGTCGTCCTCGACACCAAAGCGTGGCGGCGGAACTGGACCACCCGGATCGTGAACGGCAGGGTGCACTGCGGCCCCGAGGACCGGCACGACCAGATCGAGAAGGTCGCCGGCTACGCGCGCCGCGTGCAGCAGCTGCTCGGCATGCCGGCCGGCACCGTGCAGCCGCTCCTCGTCGTCCACGGCAGCCCCATCCCCGGCGGCGCCCTCACCGTCCGCGTCACCGGCTGGCCCGAGCCCGTCCACGTCCTCGCCCCCAGCGCCCTCGTGCCGACCCTCGCCGCAGCACCCCGCCAGCGGCACCCGGCCCGGGCCCGGCAACTCGCCGCCCGCGTCGACCAGATCCTCCACCCCTACCAGTAGAGCGCGATGGCCGCCCACGCCGAAGCGGGGCGGCCCTCTTCGTGCACCGCGTGGGGCCCGGGGTCAGGAGAGCCGGCTCCTGGCCGAGCGTGGGCCCGACGCCGACCGTGCGCCCCGCGCCCGCCGGACCGCCCGCGCCACCGCCGCCGGTTCCTCCCGCTGCCGCGCCGCCGCCCGGGCCGCCATCGCCTGGAACACCGCGGCCGGCAGTCCCGAGCGCTCGATGGCCTTCGCCGCACGCTCCTCGCAGCCGGGCGTGCTGCAGTGCACCGTGCTCGCGACCACACCGGGCAGGGACGGGTAGGTCATCGACTCCGGCGGCAGGTAGTCGGCTTCGCACCCCAGGCACGCGTACCACGCACGCATCCGAGCCCTCCTTCTCATTGCGGGACGGTCCTCGCGCCGCCGCAGGTGCTGCACGTCCCGGTCCAGCGGCGTACGACCGGCGTCTGGTGCCCGTCCTCGTCGACCTCGACCGTGTGCTCCTCGTGCTCAGTCAACCCCGACCCGCTACACGACGTACATGGCCGCTCGCTCATTGCACCAGGATGAGGGACACCTTCCCGCTGCCGCAGGCATACGCCCGGACCCCGGCGCACCCTGGTGGTGTGGACTGGCCTGTCGATGTCGCCCTCGCCCGCCCGGTGCAGCAGATCCCGGACGGGCCGTGGGCGTACGAGATCAAGCTCGACGGGCACCGCACCGTGCTCTGGCGCACCGCGGACGGGGTGCGGCTCCAGTCCCGCTCCGGGCGGGACGTCACCGCCGCGTGGGGCGACCTAGCCGCCGCGGGAATGGCCCTGGAGCCCGGGACCGTCCTCGACGGCGAAGCCGTCATCTACATGGTCGACGATCAGGGCCAGGCGCGGATCAGCTTCGAAGCGGCGCAGTCCCGCGCGCACTCGGCTCCGGCCCGGGCCCGGGACCTCGCCGGCACGTACCCGGCCACGTACGTCCCGTTCGACATCCTCGCCCGCCCCGCCCCCGGCCACTCCGACGACCTGGTTGACCTGCGGGCCCGGCCCTACGAGGAGCGGCGCCAGCACCTCCTCGACGTCCTCGCCGACATCGGGCCACCCATCGAGCCGGTCTGGTCCACCACCGACCGCGAGCAGGCCCTCGGCTGGTACGAAGCGCTCCGCGGCACCGGCGTGGAGGGCCTCGTCTGCAAGCCCCTCCGATCGACGTACCAACCCGGACGGCGCGCCGGCTGGCTGAAGGCCCGGCACACGGACACCGTCGACGCCGAGATCGTCGGCTACACCGGGCCCCCGCGGCGCCCCCACACGCTCGCCGTGCAGCTGCCCGACGGGCGGATCGCGCTCTCCCAGCGCCTGGACGCCACCCTCGCCACCGTAGTGGCGCCGCGTCTCGTCGCCACGGCCGGCCGGGCGGAGACTGCGGCCGGCGACTTGTACACGCCCGTCGCCCGCGGCACCGTCGTCGAAGTCGCCGCCGGTACCACCCGGCACCCCGTCGTCACGGTGCTCCGTGTCCGTAGCTGATCGACCGCGAGCGGCGCGCCCGCTCCCGCCGGGCTGGTGCCGGTGGTCTAGCTCTCGATCGTGAGGCGGACGCCGGCGGTGCGGAGGTCCGCGGTGGTGCCGTCCACCGTCAGCCCGGCCGCCTGGAACTCCTCGATGAGCAGCTGCGCGTCCCGCTCGGCGGTCACCTGCTCCGACACGGCGTCGAGGGCTTCTTGGTCGTGGGCCTCGGTCGCGTCGTGGAACTGGGGGCCGTCGACGTGCCGCAGGCCAGCCATCGTGAGGGTGCACGAACCATCGGTTTTGGAGGGGACGAGGTCGTATCGGTAGCGGGTGTCCGCCATGCGGTGCGGCAGGAGGATCGCGCGGGCGACAGCGTGCGCGGTGCGGGCACCAACATGGTTCTTCAGGTGCTGAGCGATCTGCTCGGGGTCCTGGGACTCCACCCCGTAGGGGGTGACCTCGGCCCAGGTGGTCAGTTCCCTGTCGGTGACGAGCACCCGCGTGGTGTCGGTCCAGTAGGCGATGGGCTCGCCGTTGGACGCGACGGCGGGGATCCCGTGGCCCTCCAGCCATTCGGCGACCTCGGTCAAGTTGGTGCGCTGAGTGCGGACGGCGACGACGGTGCCCTCGCGCAGCAGGTCGAGGATCAGTGCCTGGTTGCCGGGGACGATCGGCCCGTACATTTTCCCGCCCTGCCAGCCCTTGTTGGGCCAGTGCACGACCTTGTCCAGCTTGAACGTGACGCACCGGGGCCGCGGACCGGTCGGATTGGCGTCGGCCGGGTAGCGGGCCCACAGGGCGTAGGCGGCGCGGTGGAGCAGGGCGGCGGTACGGCGGGCGGCGGCGCGGAGCATGAAGATTCCTTCCCGGTGCGTGGGCGGTGAAGTAGGGGGCAGCCCGGTGTCCTCAAGGTGGGCGGTGGTCGCTCAGAAGTCGTAGAAGATCGGCGTGTACGTGGGGTCCTCCGGCTCCTGCGGGTTGCGTGCCTCCTCCGCGGCCTGGCGGGCCCATTCCGCCTTGCGGGCCGCCAGCCGGGCAGCGGAGGCGGCCCTGCGGTCGGCCCAGCCGGCGGCGTGCTCGTGGACGGCCCAGACCGCCGGCTTCAGCCAGAGTTCCGGGGTGTCCAGGGTGGAGAACCAGCCCTGCTGAAGGTGCTCGATCTCGCCGAAGAAGCCGCCCTGCACGCTCACCCTGGGGAAGTCGCTGAGACGGCTCGCGGAGAAGACCAAGGCGTACGCGGGCGGGGTGCACGCGCAGAAGGCGGCGACGGCCTCCGCTGCCCGCCGGGTGGAGTGACGGCCGTGCAGTTCCATGCGGGGCTCCGTGCCGGCGGGGCGGGTGTCGACGACGACGAACGCCTCTCCCTGGCGCTCGACGCGGTAGCGGGCGCGTCCGGTGAGGGCGGCCTTGTGCTGGCCGATGACGATGCGGGCGGTGAGCGAGGGGAGGTCGACGATCCAGTGTCCGCCGGCCTTGGTCGCGGTGATGACGCCGGTACGGCACCAGGTGCGGATGGTGCCGACGGTGACCTGGGCGATGGAGGCGGCGATCGCGGCGGTGGTCGTGGCGCTCATCGCGTCCCCCGGGTGTCGGCTGTGGTGGTGCGTGACGGCTTGCGTGAGCCGTTCGCTATGAGTCTGACACCAACTCAGGGAAACGTAAAGGGGGTTTACGTTTGCGGGTTTCTCGGCCTACGCTTCCCCCATGACCATCGCCATCACCCGCAGCGCCTGGCTGACCACCCGACACCTCTACGGGGCCCTACGAGAGCGCGGTCTCCACGACCTCCCCCGACACACCAACAACGACGCGCACAAGTGGGAGGTGACGATGCTCATCCAGGCACACGCCGCCACCCACGACGCCTTCGACGGCGACACCTGGTACGACGTCACCTGGGCCGTCCCCACCGTCGTGGACTACGGCGGACCGAACGGCGACGTCTACGGCTGGCACTCCTACGCCCCCGTGACCACCCTCGGGGAACCGCCCACCCACCCCGACCCCAACCACCCCACCACCACCGCCTTCGAGACCTACGAAGGGCTGCACGGCCACCGCGGCTACTACCGGGACGCACGCTTCGACTGGGGGGCATACGCCGACAGCATCCTGCAGCTACACAACACGAGCCGGCCGCCCGTGATCGACGAGGACGCGCGCATCCGATACGGCGCCTACCGCCTCAACAAAGCCGAGGTCGAGCTGGAGAGCGCGAAGCAGTCCGTGAAGGCCGTCCTGCGCAACGTGCGGCAGGCACGGATGGCGGCCGGTACGTGGCAGCACGGGACCAAGGTCGAATGGGCCGGCTGGTACGACGTCTCCCGCCCGACCCTCGACGACTGGCTGAACCGCTAAGACGGAGTGCGGGCGGTGCTCACGCTCCGCGAAAGGCGTGACCAGCGTCGGCCCGGTTAGGGTCGAACGCATGTACGGAGAGCCGCCCTATACCCCCGACGCCGAGGCCGAGGAAGCGCCACCGTGGCGAGAGGACTTCGGGCTGCCGGGGCCCGACGTCCTCGTCTACCCGCCAGGCCAGCAGCCCACCCTCTGGGTCTACACCCAGGGTGGGTGGAAGCGGGCCCACGTCCACGCTCGGCAGACCTATCGCGACCGCACGTACGCCGGTCGCGTCGCGTACCAGGTGGAACTCCAGCTCACCGGCGAGGACGGCATCATTGGCACCTACGCCCGCAGCTACTGGTGGGGCCAGCCCGCGGTAGCCGCCCAGGTCTGGGCGTAGGCGGGCCTCGACGCCCTGAGCGCCGCCTGACCCCAGCACGACGACGGCCACCCCCCGAAGCACCGGGAGGTGGCCGTCGTCGTTGCGCGTCTATTCGCCGGCGGTCGGGGCGGGGCCGAGCCCGTAGTAGCCCTTGACCTCGCGCCCGTTCTCGACCTTCCGGTGGACCTCGTCGCTCTTGACCAGGCGGGACAAGGTGTTGTCGAGCGTGGACCCCTCCAGGCCCGCGAGAGCACCGATCTGGTCTCGGTGGTGGTACAGGGTCTCGATACTGGCCGGGTCGGCAAGATCCTGGAGCGCGGCGAGGATCTTCTCGGACGCGGTCTTGGGCTTCTTCGGCGCGGCCGGCATCGCGAAGAGGTCGCCGAGGATGCCGTCGACATCGTCGCCGTCGTCGGCTTCGCTCCCGGGCAGGACGGAGCGGGTGGCGAGTTCGTGCCGCTGCTCCCAGAACGGCCAGTCCACCGGCCACGCCACCGCCGCGGTGTTGATGTGGGGGGTGGCGTCTTCGAGGGTGAGGGTGCGCATCATCTCGGCGTGCGCGCCGGGGCTGGCGGCGTACGCGAGGCCGAAGGTGCGCTGCGGGTCGCCCTCGGGCAGGTCCGGGTCGTAGACCATCGCACGGTCCCCGCTCCACGCAGCGGGGATGTCGGCCGGGTTGCAGCCGGCGAAGCTCTCCGGCAGATCGATCAAGTGCTTCTGCTGGGAGTCGGAGCGGTGCAGGATCAGGGCCCCGCCGTAGAAAACGTTGTCCCGGATGGCAGCGTCACCCCCGAGCTGCGCCAACTGCAGGAGCTGGTTGGCGAGGACGACGGGCATCCCCAAGCTGCGGCCGAGGGTGGCGCCGGCGTTGATGATGTACGTCGCCTCGCGGCGGTGCTCTGCCCGCTCGCCCAGGAGCTTGGACGCCTCGTCGAGGATCAGCGGCACCCACGGCCGATCCGCGGTCGACTTGAAGTTCTTGGCTCCGAGCCGGGCGGACTCCTGGATGCGCCACTGCAGGCCGTGCCACCACACCCGCAGGGCCCCGATCGCCCCGTCAGCCCCCAGGCCGGAGTAGGCGGCCATCTTCTCGATCGCCGGGTTGGAAGAGCCCTTCGGGTCCGCGTTGATGATCGCCGCCCCGTTGACGTGGTAGGCGAGGGCCAGCAGCTGCAGGGTGCCGCCCTTCCCGGATCCGGTGACGCCGGCGACGAGCACGTGCTGGGCGCCGAGCGCCGGATCCCACAGCTGCACCCGGGCGGGGAACCCGGACACGCCGCGCCCGATCTGCACGAACCCGTTCTGGTTGGCCTTCAGGATGCCGGGGCCGGGGAACGGGGTGCCGTCCTGGAGGGGGTTGCGGTGCATGCGGCGCACGATCGCCTCGCGGGGGTTCGACCGCGGCTCGTACGAGAGGAGGAGGGGGTTGTCGACCCGGAGCGCGCCGGCGAGGTCGGCGAGACCGGGGTGCTGGAGCCGGTCCAAATCCTCTCCGGCGACGACGAGCGCGACCTGCCCGCCGGTGGCCGGGTCGTCCTGGATCTGCTCCAGCCGGGTGCCGGACATGAGGCCGCCCTTCCGCGCGGCCCACCTCCGCCACGCCCCGGGCAGCGTGGCCGGGTCCAGCTCGGGCGGCGCCACCAGGTGCACGGTGAGCTGCCGCTCGCCGGTGTGCGCACCGGGCTTCAGGTCGATCCACTCGACCGGCCGCTCGTACACGGAGGAGATGGTCTCGCCGTTGACGGTGACGGTGCCTCCGAGGGGGGCGGTGATCGTGCCTGTCCACCGCAGGCCGGGGATGTAGGTGGTGAGGTGCAGTTCCTGCCCGCGGTGGGTGCCCGTGTTGGGGTGGGAGATGTGCGCGGCCCACCGCCGCAGCACCTCCTGCACCTCCTCGGGGAGCTGCACCGGCGCCGGGCCGCCCGCCGGCGCCTGCTGCACGGGCAGCGCCTGCGCTCGCCGGGCCCGGCGCAGGATCCGGCGGAGCTTGAACGGCACCAGGGCGACGGCGGCCCACCAGCCCGCCGATACGACGCCCTCCACCGAGGGCAGGGCGAGGAACCCGGCCATCAACGCGTCCGCGCCGGCGGGGCCCTGGAGCGTGCCGAGGCCGAGCGCCATGCCGGTGGTGAGGGTGGAGGCGAACAGCGGGGACCGGTGGGCCTCCAGAACATCGCGGGCGGGCAGCGTTGCGGCCAGGGCGGCGGGGAGCCGGTTCATGTAGCTGGCGGCGAGGAACCCGGCGCCGAGGCCGTAGCCGACGGTCGCGACGAACGCCGCCCCGCCGTCTAGGAACGGTGCGACGAGCCCGGTGACCACGGGGGCCACGCTGGTGGCGACCGCGATCGCCCGCTCAGTACGAGCCGAACGACGAACGCCAGCTTGGGGGCTGGTCGGGGCGTGCTCCACCGGGCTGGGAGCGGGGGCGGTGGTGGTGTGATCGGACATCAGCGGTTCTCCTCGGCGAGCTGCAACAGAACAAGAACGGGGCGGTGGTGGGGGAGGGGGCCAAGTCGGCGGCCCTCTCCCCGGCGTGGTGGCTACTCCTGGGTCAGCCAGCTGCGTTTGACCTGGGAGAGCTCGTCCCGGTCGACCGGGGACCGCCGGAACGCCTCCTGGAACGCCTCGTGGGTCCGGCGCGCCTGCTCCTGAGCAGCCTCAGCCGACCGCGCCGTGGTCGCGGACGCCGCGGCGTACGCGTTCATTGCGCCCGTCCACCCCAGGAGCGCCGCCACCAGGTCCCGGCACTCCCCGACCGTCGACGGGTCCACGCGGATCGCGCTGATGACCTCCGCTACCCGGGACGTGTCCTGCGCTTCCTCCTCCAAGCGCGCGGCCCGGGCACCGACCTGCTCGCTGTTACGCGCCAGCCCCGCCGCGAGCTTGTTCGTCGCCCTGACCAGGTCCGTGTACGTGATCCCTGCCATCGCCTATCCCCTCGTGTCCACGAGGGGTCCGTCGGAGCCCTCCAGGTAGAAGTCCATCCGGGCGGGAGCGGTCTCGTCGCTGTCGACGACGGCCTGGAACATCGCGCCGTACCGGGTCTCCGAGTTGGTGACCACGACGTGCGCGAGCTCGGCGGACCGCAGCGCCCGCTTGTGGGTGTCCTCCGCCGCGGTGACCGCGGCCTTCGCGTCCTCGTCCAAGCGGGCCAACCTCGCGGCCAGGTGCTCCCCGGCCTCCTGGGCACGGACGGCTTCCCACAGCCGAGTTACGGCTTCGGCGTACCGCTTCGCCTGGTCGACCAGGCCCCTCGTGACCTCTGCCTCCGCGGTCAGCACGTCTGCCCGGGTGCCCAGCCGCTGCTGGAAGCTCCGCAGGTTGCGGACCTCGCCGCTGGAGATAGTGCTCCGAGCGGCGCCGTCGCCGAGGTGCAGGGTGGTGCCGTCGACCCCGAGGACTTCGATCGGGACGACGGGGGGTGTGCTGGTGGTCACGGACTCCTCCTCGGCGCCCTGGGCGCCCTCGTTGGCCTGCTCGGCCTCGGCTCGCTGCTTCTTGCGATCGGCGTGGGCCTGGTCGAGGCGGGCCTTCTCCCGGCCGGCGGCGCCGAGCGTGTCGCCCCAGCCGTCCACGACGCCGTCCCGGTACGCCTCGACGTGGGCGAGGCCCCGGGCGGCGCGGGACCCGTCGCGGTAGCCCGCCTCACGGGCAGCGCGGGTGCTGAACCGCTTCCCCGACTCCGGGTCGGCGCCGGCGGCCTCGGGGGTGGTGCCCTTCGCGGCGTCCGCCTGCTGCGGCTCGGTCGGCCCGGTCGACTTGGAGCCGTCGCCGGACCCAGCCGGGCCCGGCTTCTCCTTCTTCTTCTCCAGCGACACCTTCGGCCCCGACGCACCGGAGGACGGCTTACTGCTCGCGCCGGCGCCCGTGCCGCCCGCGGCCTTCGCCGAGCCCTTGCCGTCGCCCTCGCCTGCGCTGGCTCCGGGGGCCGGCTTCTTGTCGGGGGTGGTGCCCTTCGCGTCCGACGACGCCTTCGACGGCTCCTTCGAGCTCGTGCCCGTACCACCGCCGCCGGCGGCGCCCGGGGACGTGCCGGCCCCGCCGGAGCTGCTGCCGGACGACCCGCGGCCGGACGACCCAGCGCCGCCGCTCCCCGAGGATCCCGACGAGGAACCCCCACCGCCCGACGGCGACTTCCCGCCGGACCCAGACGACCGGCCACCCGAAGCGCCGGCGCCGACAGGCGACGACCCGGAGCCGGAGCCCCTGCCCTGCGACGGGGCACCCGAGGAACCGGAACCGGGGCCCTGGGCCGGCGACTTCTGCTGCGCGCCGCCGTCACCCCCGCCGCCGCCGGCTCCCGAGCCCGAGCCCGGCCCCGAACCGGAGCCGGAGCCGGAGCCGGAGCCGGTGGAGCGTCCACCGGCGCCCGACCCCGCACCCGTGTCTCCGCGCCCACCACTACGACCACTCGAACCGCCGCTCGGGCTGTTCTTCGGCCCGCGGCCCGACCCACCGTTGGACTTCCCCAACGACTTATCAGAACCAGAACCAGAACCAGAGCCAGAACCCGAGCCGGAATTCCCAGACGACTTCCCGGGAAATCCATCGGAACGATTCACGGTCCGTGTCTCTTTCACCTGGTGCGCGCCGGCTTTAGCCTTCGCCACCTCCAGCGCCTTCACATGCGCGCCGGCACCCTTCCGCCAACGCTCCGCAATCGCCAACAGCAAGGCCCGCCACACCGACTGCTTCCCCTGCGGATTCGACGAGGCGTTAGCAGGAGTGCTCTGCTGCGGGGCACCGTGAAAGTCAGCACTCGAACCACCCGCCGCCGGGGAAGGGGAATTTGGGGGCGGGGTGGTCTGGCCGGTGACCGGGGTCAGCGTGAACGCCTCCGGCCGGGCGCGAGCCGGCTCGACCGGCGCCAGCATCGACGCCAGCAGGCCCCCTCCCGAACTCGCTGCGGACGGCGTCGCAGTGGGTGCGGCGGGGGTGCTGGGGGCGGGGTCAGGGGCCGTCGCGGGGGCCGTATCGACCGCCATAGATCCTTCCTCTCCTCAGCTACTTCCCACCTACCTCCCAAGCCAAGATCCACCGCCAGACGCCCCACACGCGGGCGCCGAACAGGATCTTTAGGCTCGGGAGGTAAGTGGGAAGTAGATCCACTAGGGGTGTCGGCGACTCAGGCGTCTACGCGGCGCGTGCCGCGCTTGGCCACGACCAGGACGCCCACCGCCAGAGCTGCGGCACCGATCACGAAGCCGGAGTTCACACCCCCACTGGCGGGCCGATCCGAACTCGTGGTCGCAGCGCTCGCCGGCGCCATGTCCGCCGCCGACGACGCCCGCGGGTACTGCGCCTGGCAGTCCTCCACGACGTCGCCATACGACGGAGACCCGAAACCCTTTCCGATGGCGCCCTTGTTGGTATTCACGCACGAATCCACCAGCGCCTGACGCGCCTTATCCGATACCTGTTGGGCGGTGTTCTGCTTCTCGTTGGCGCGATTCAGCTCCTTCAATTCCTCCAGACGCAAAGCCTTCTCGCGGAGTTCGACTTCCTTCGCGAGGGCGGTGGCCTCCTGCTGCTGCGCCGCATACGACTGGTAGCCCATCAGGCCACCACCCGCGAGGACAGCAGCTCCAAGGCCGACGGCGACCTTTCCGCGCTTCGTCAAACCCGGCTTTCCGGCGGGGGTTTCCGGCGGGCCGTAGGGGTGAGGGTCGAAAGTCATTTCACGTTCTCCGTGCAGTTCAGAGGACCGACGGGGCGGCGTCGGACGTACCGTCGCCCACCTCGCGGGCCTGGGTGATGGCCTCGACCACGCGGGTGAGGTCGAGACGGATGACCAGGGACAACGGCGTGCCGCGGCGCACCGAGGGCCGGAACCCGGCGGCGGGGTGCAGGCTCGACAGGTGGGCGTCGATCAGCTCCCGGGCCGCGGTCAGGGCGGCCTCCGCCTCCTGGGCGTCGCCGGCGGCCCACTCGTACACCGGCGGCGCGAACACCGGGACCGCCGGGGCGGCGGGGGTGGCAGGGGTGGTCTGGCTCATAACGGAGTTCTCCTTGCGGGTGGTGGGTGCGACTTCGGGTCAGGCACTTCGGGTGGCGGCTTCAGCGAAGAGCCTCTGTGCCGTCTTCAGCCGGTCGTACGCCGTGGTCTGCTTCAAGTTCAGACGGGTCATGACCTGTTCGAGCGAGACGGCCTTGGGATCCCCCGCGTCGCGCATCCAGGCGAGAACCGCGGTGATCTGCCCGTTCCGCCAGCGCCTGCCAACGCGCCCCTGAAGGTCTGCCAGGTCTTCGTGCTCATCTGCCAGCGCCGCCAGCGTGCCTGCCAGCGCCAGCGGAAGGACTGCCAGTGCCACCTCAACGCCGTGCCGCGTGCACAGCCGGAGGGGCTGGCTGATAGCCGAACGGGACTGGCAGTTGGCAACGGTGCACGAGGTCGGGTTCATCGGTGGCGGCCTTTCACTGGCAGATGGGTTGGCAGTCAGGAGGCGAGCCGGACGGGCTTTGCCAGCTGGGTGTGGCCTGCCTGAATGGCATCGGTACGGAGCTGCTGGGCGCGGGATCGGGAGACGCCGAGGGCGGTGCCGAGCTGGGCGTCGGAAGGCTGCTTGCCGTGCTGCTCGGTCAGCAACTGGTAGACGCTCACGACCTGGAGAACGTCGATGGAGCTGCCACCAGAAGAGGCACCTGAGGTGGTGGCAGAGCTCTGGCCCTCGTTGGCACCGGCGCCCGGCCGGTTGGCACTGGCAGCGCTGGCGGTGGTAGCAGCCGGGCCGGGAACGGCACCGCTGGCAGTCTCGGTGTGGCCGCTGGCACCCCGGCTGGCAGCGGCGGAATTGGCATTGGCAGGCGGTCGACTGGCACTGGCACTGGCAGCGCGTTGCATCACCTCGGCGGCACGACGGGTGGCAGCTTCCTTCTCGACAGCTGCCACCCGGGCGGCTTCCTCGGCTTCCTGCCGGACGAGAGCAGCGCCGGCGGCCTTCTGCTGTTCCTCCGCGACGCAGCGGGCGTGCTCAAGTTCCTCCAACCGCCGCTGACGCTCGACCTCCTCCTGGGCCTGCTGCTCCCGGCGGGCGATCTCAGTCAGCCGGACACGAGCCTCAGCGTCATCGATCCGCCGCTGGCGCTCACGGTCCTCGCGGACCTTCTCCAGTTCGAGAGCCTGGCGCTCCTGCTCCAACCGGTCGGCCTCAATCTGCCGACGCTGCTCGTCCTCAAGACGCTGCTGCTCAGCCTTGTAGGCGAGATCCTTGCGGCGACGCTCATCCTCGGCTTCCTGGCGCTCGCGGGCGATCCGATCGGCCTCTTGGCGGCGCTTCTCCTCCTCGAGGGCGGGCCGGTCGATCGCCTCGGACACACTCATGCCGTCGGCGACGAGGTCGAGGACGAGGAGCTGCTCCGCGGACGCCTTCCGGCGCCAGCGCCGGCCGTACTTCTGCCGGAGCTGCGCCCGGTAGATCCGGGCCTGCAGCTCCAGGTCGATCACGGTCTCGTAGGAGCGGATGTTCCACAGCCGCATCCGCCGCCAGATGACGAACGTGCCCAGCGGGTTGAGGAACCAGCGGGACAGCGGCGGGGACTCGATGAACTTGTCCGCGGTGATGTCCGCGATCCGGCCGACAGCGTGCCGCGCGGCCTCCACGGCGATCACGAACAGCACCGGGATCACGCCGTGCATGCCGACGCCGACCGGGTCGGGCCAGGCGGCGACGGCGTTGAACGCGATCGTCGCCGCGGTGAGCCCCCAGGCGGTGTGCCGGAGCAGGGGATAGGGGATTCGCCGCCACGTCAGGAGCAGGTCGAGCGCGAGGAACGCGATGATCCCCGCGTCCACGGCGATCGGGAAGGCGTCGGCGAACGCGCCGAAGCCCTTGCGCTCGGCCAGCTTGGTCACCGCGGCGTAGGAGCCGATGAAGCCGAGGGTGGCGATCGTCAGGACGGCGACGACGACGGTCCCGACGAGGATCTTCTGGGTGCGGGTCAGTACGACGGGGGCCGTGGGGGCGACTCGGGTCTTGGGCAGGGGCTGCCACTCGCCCAGAGTCGGGAGCGGGGGCGGCGAGGAGCCGTCCGGGGGAGTGGTCACGGGAGCGAGTCCTTCCAGAGAGGGGAGGCGGGTGGGGGCCGGAGGGCCGGTCAGAAGAGGGTGGCGAGGATGGTGGTGACGGCGAACAGGGCGCCGGCGGCCTTCAGCAGCCGGCCGGCGTGGGTGAGGCGCACGAACTTGGCCTTCGCGATCACGGAGAGCGCCCGGAGTTCGCCGCGTCGGTCCGCACCCGCACCGAGCGCGTCCGCCAGCTCGGCGTCGGACGCCTTCGCGTAGTGGAGGAAGTTCGCGTTGCAACGGCCGATCAGTCGCGGCAGCACCACATCGAGGAGGAGCCACGCCGACCCCGCAGCGGATGCCGCGGCGATCCCGCCGAGGACGGCGATCGGCCACGGCTGCGCCAGCAGCACCTCGTACCGGTCGACGAGCGGACCGGCGACGATCGCCAGGCCAGCGAGCATCACCGACGCCTTGGTGTCCGTGCGAGTGATCTCCCCGCGGGCCACGGTCAGCTCGGCCTCGGTGAAGTCCACCGCCGCCGCGCGCTCGGCCAGCGACTCCGCGATCACGTCGAGCTGCACAGACGTACAGAGCACCCGGTCACTCAGGTCCGCCAGCTCGTGCGCGATGGCCACCGAGGCGAGGGCCACGGCCCGCTCCGAACTGTTGCGAATCGGCAAGCCGTCCGGGTCACGCCCGTCCAGCGCAGTCTGCGCCTCGGCACGCAGAAGCTCGGCCTGATGATGGCTGGTCAGCTCACGGTGGGTCGTCACAGCGGACTCCTCGATCGGCTCAGAGTGAAGGCGGAGGCGGGGTTCAGTCGGTGGTGCCGACCAGGTCGGACACGGCGCGGACGTGCCGCTGCTGCTCACGGATCACGCCGTCGACCTCACCGGTGAGCGGCGGGGTGCTCCAACTCGACCGGTAGTCCGACAGGTCGCCGATCACCCACGCCGACGAGCCACCCCGCTCGTACGCGTCCCGGTGGGAAAGGGTCGTACCGCGGTACTCCTCGTGCACCGCGACGATCCGAGCCGCCGTCGCATCCCAGGCAACCGCCGCAGCCCGCGCCGTGCTCTGCGCCTTCACCAGCCGCGACACCGCGGACCGCCACATGCCATCCGTCGTGGTCGCGAGCGCCGCGAACTGCTCGTCCATCTGCGCGCGGGCCTTCGTGTACGCGTCCCACACCTTGTGTGCGCCGTCGGCCGCTGTCGCGAGGTCGCGCACATAGCGGGCCTGCTGCCACAGTTCGTGGGCGGTGCTGTATTCCTCCCGCAGCAGTTCCAGGGCCGCCGTCGTCAGCGTCCCGTCCGCCTTGGCGCCCGCCGGCAACAGCGGCTCCACCTCGGCACCGGTGAACGGCTTGAACGTGAACCCGGGCAGGCTATGACCGCCCCTCGTCACGCCACGGAAGTTCGGGTGGTGCCAGCGGCCGGCCCCCTTGGCCGCCTGCTCGGCCTGTTCGAGCGAGAAGAACATCGGGTCCTCCAGATCGATGTGGTCGTGTCCTGCCGGGGCTGCCCCGGCCCTCTCCCGCCACCCGGCCAAGCACGGACGGGTGACGAGGGAGAACCGCCAGCCCTCAGCGACCGCGGGCCTTGCGGATGTTGTCCACGGCGCCGGCGCCGTCCGGGCCGCCGATACTCCGCACCACGGCCACCAGGCCGTAGGTGACGCAGACGACCACCAGTGCGCCGGTGGCGAGGGAGATGGCGATGCTGTTGATCGCGGCGACGAGCATCGGACCGAGGTAGACGCTGGCGCCGACCGCGCCCGCCCCGATCCCCCCACCCAGCGCCACCCGCTGCAGGGTGCGGTCCGGCGGGGCCGCCTGGTGGATGTGGACGACCTGCGGCACCGGGGCCGTACCCGCGCCGCTGTGAACGGCCGGCAGGCCCCCCTGCGGTTGAGGCAGGTACGCGTACGTGCCGTCCTGCATCCGCACCACCACAGCGCTCGACGGCGCCGGCGCGTACTGCGGATCGGGGTCGGGGATCACAGGAAGTCCTCTCGGATCGTTCAGCAGTGGAAAGGGGCGGTCAGTCGAGCAGCACGCCGTCGGGCACGTGCCCGGCCCGCAGCTCGGCCGCGATGTGCCGGTACTCGGCCGCGTTACGGCGAGCGATCACCGCGGCCCGGGCCGCACGCCGACGGGAACCGTCGGTCTGCGAGACGTCGGCGGCGTGCTGCTCACCGCTGGCTGCGGCGCGCTCCGAGCGCGCGGCGAGCCGGTCGAACGCCGCGGCCTCGACGGCGAGCCGCTCCGGCCCCGTCGACCACTCGTACGCGGCGTCCTGCAACGCCTGATGCCAATCACCGGTGAACACCGACGGCGCGCCGGGCGCGTCGCCGACGATCTGGTGCACGAAGTCGCGGGCAATGTCGTCCGCGGAGACGGTGGAAGACGTGGTGGAGACGGTCGAGACAGCCATCGTCGGAAACCTCCGAACCAAAGCAGGAAGAAAGAGAAGGCCGGGTGGCGCACTGGGGGCAGAAACACCACCCGGCCGCAGAAGCCGGGCCCCGGCTGGGGGATTTACCAGGACCCGGCAGACCAAGAACGGGCTAGAATCCCGTGATCTCATCGAACGCAGCCACCGCACGAGCCGGATCCGCAGCAGCCAGACCCATCAACTCGCCGCAGTTCAGGCCGATGCAGTACTCCTCCAGATCCGCCTCCAACCGCGGATCCAGGTCGTCATCCGGCTCCAACTCCGTCAGTGCGACCGGCAACGGGCCATCCACACCCGCATCCCGATACGCCACCAACGACGCCAACGCCTCGACAGCGGCCTCCAAGGCACGCGAATCCAACAGCGCCTCACCGACGTAGTCGCCGGCCGCGTCCCGCAGAGTGATCCGACACGCGGTCGCGGCACCCTCCGGCGACAACTCCTGCAACAGGCGCAGCAGATCCACCAGACGCACGTCATCCGCCGAAAACTCACGGCCATCCATCACGCCACCCCGCGTGGGCTGACGGCCGACGCTGCCAGGAAGTCGGCGAGCGCCGCCTCGGAGACCCGGAAGCGGGGACGGGAGCCGCGCTTGGCGATGTCGATCGCCGTGATCCGGCCGGACTTGATGAGTTCGCGGACGTGCTGCGAGGTGCCGCGGATACGGCGCGCGACCTCTCCCGTGGTCAGGTAGCCGTCCGAGGGGACGACGGGTGTGGGCGTCACTGGGTACTCCCCTGCAATCGACTGGGGTGGACATCACCAGAGAAGCAGATCGAACCAGTGCAATCAATCGCTCTAGAGCATGAGTGAGCAATTTGAGACAACAAAAAGACCCCCACCGTGGGAGGTGGGGGCGATGATTGGCAGGTCAGGCGGGGAAGTCGTAAACGAGCAGGAATCTCGACGCGTCCAGAATCATGCGCTCGCAGGCAACCACCCGACCGTCAGCGCGCTTGGCAGTCCGGTACTGCTCAATCACGGGAGCGCCGGCGGCCAGCTTGAGAACGTCCACCTCGTCCGGTGTTGCTAGTCGCGACCTCATCTGCTCGCGGAACTGCACCGGTGCACTGCCGATCTCCCCGAGGCGGGCATAGACACCTCCGGGGCCCGAGTCGCGCTCCAGGATGCGCGTCCCCTGGGCTAGGTCGAATGGGATGTGCGAGGTCGCGTGCATGACCGGCACGCCATCGACGAGGTATCTGCGGTCGCGCTCCCATACGGGGTCGCCGACTGTGATTCCAAGGGTGTTCGCTAGGTGGGTGTTCGCCTTGATCATCTGTTGGGCGACCCCCTCGGCCATCATGTCGCGGTCGTCGATATCGACGTCCCACATGGAGCGGCCGGCGGACCACTGCTCGCTCCGAAGTCGTTTCGTCGCGTTCCGCACGATGGGGCGCCACGTGGTGATTCGCCAGCCGGACCCCACCCGCGATTCAACGAGCCCTTCGTCCCGGAGGACTGCGAGGGCCTGCCTGATGGTCACCTGGCTGCCGAGTTCGTACTGCTCCTGCAGCGTTCGTTCTGCGGGCAGCCTGCCCTTCTCGGCGAACTCGCCTGCCCCGATGCGTCTCCGCAGGTCATCCGCCACCTCGCGGTACTTGTGCCGATCGCCGGGCCTGCGTTGGGGGCGCTGCTCGCCTGGCTGGGTGGGCACGGGGTCTCCTTCGGCGGCCGAATCCTTCTAGAGCAACGCTACCTGCTGCACAGCAATTGAGTGCCGCAGGTCAGGGGGCCACGCGGCAGGGACTAGCTCAAATTGCTATAGAGCGATACTCTTGCTGGAGTCGGACCCCGCGGCACCTCCACCTACGGTTGAAGGACGAAATGCCCGAACCGCCCGAGCGTACCGCGCTCTACCGCTACTTCGACGCCGAGGGCGTGCTGCTCTACATCGGAATCTCGAACGACCCCGACAACCGTGCCCGAGCGCACCGCTACGAGCCCAGGCCAGACGGATGGCCGGAACGCGCAGTGCGACGCGAGGACGAGTGGCACAGGACCCGCGCCGCCGCCCTGGCCGCGGAGGCGGAAGCGATCCGAGCCGAGAGGCCGCTTTACAACGGAACTCACAACTACGCCGACGCGGCGTTCAATCCTGCCTCGTGGCCGCAGGCCCTTTCGGGCCGCAAGGTCGCGGCGGTGGCCGGGCTGATGCGCTCGGAGATTCTCAGCGGGCGGTGGTCCAGTGGCCAGCGCATTCCGTCCCTGCGAGTCCTGAGCAGGGCAGCAGGAGTCGGCGTGCGCGCCGTCAGCAAGGCGTCGACGCAGCTGCAGGCCGAGGGCCTTCTCGACCTCCAGCCGGGCCGCGGCCTCTTCGTCAGGAGTGCTCCGGGGCAACGGCCGAGGCTGCCGCACGACTGGTACCGAGCGCACGGCTTCCCTGGATAGGACGGCTCGGTGCCGCGAGCATCGCCAAGCACTCGCCAAGGAGGTGCTTTTCAGCCATCTCGGTATCGGTGTAATTCGGGCACCCGTCCTGACGTCTCTCCTGGTCAGGATGGGTTTCCCGGGGCCCAGAAATCCGGCCCCCGGCTTGCCGTCCTGATCAAGCATCCCCATTTGGGGTGTGCCACGGCGGAGGCTAGCGTCGCTGCCGACCCAGTAAGCAGAAAGGCCCGGGGCGACGCCCCGGGCCCGCTGGACCAGCGGTTGCAGCCGCTGACCAAAACCCTCAATCCCAGAATCGAGGTTCCCCGTGACGTTACAGGAGCAGGAGGCGGCTGTGGTGCCGCAGTCGTTGTTGGCGGGCGGCGCGGACGGCGGTGTCCCTCCCGGCGCGTGTCTTCCGGGTTGCGTGGTTGATCACGATGTGGCGCCGGGGGTGTCGACTGCGCCTGAGGACGTTTGGTGTTCGCGTCCGCTGGGTGCGGCGTCGTTGCCGATCAACGCGGAGGGGGCGCCGGAGGAGGCGCTGCTCTTCGGGTTGTCGATCGACATCGTCCCGTTCTCGTCGCGCCTCGCCGAACGGTTGCCGCACGTGTGCGTGCAGGTGGTGGCGGATCAGTGGATCGAGGCCCTGGACCCTGACGGGTTCGCCACGGTGATCCGCACTGTGGAGGAACGCCTCGACGCAATGCGCGCCGCCCACGCCGAGCTCGTCCGCGTCCGGGCCGCGTACGTCGCCCCCGCTCCCGATCACGCCGCGGCTGGCGTCGACGGTTTCCGCTCCGAGGGGCGTTGACCCCCAGCGCGTACGACCAACAATTCCCTGAGTCGCCTGGGGCGCCCGGGGCCTATTGGGCCTGAGCGGGTACTGACGGCCTCCGGAGCGGCGACGTTCCGGCAGGCCACACCTCTTCTGCTGTCCAGCTCGGGCTGAGCACGCAGAAGGGGTGATTGGAGGTGATCGCAATGTTCTTCTGTGCCCTGTGTTTCCACCCGGGTTTCCATGCTACGGAGGGCGGCGTGACGGTCTGCGAGCAGTGCTCGGTTTGTGTTGCCGTGCGGAGTGCTGCGGAGGTCGACGACGACTCGGCGGAGTAGTCGGGTTGCGTGGGGTGGCCGGCATGCTGCTGGTCACCCCACGGGCGTCGTGCGCGCGGGTGATTCGTGGGCGTGTTGGCGGCTGGTGGGTGCGGGGGTGCGCGACGCTCTCGGCATGACGATGGTGAAGATCCGGCTCCCTGAGGACCAGCTAGACATTACTTCGCTGAACGTGTTCTTCGACGGCCGTCCGGTTGTGAGCGCGTCGGCCGCGGTGATTCGGGGCTTCGGCGGGGAGCTGGACGATCTGGGTGAGGCGCTGCGGGAGTACTTCGTCGAGGGCGCGTCGTGGTGCCGGGTCGGCGATGACGTTCACACGGTTACTGCGGACGAATTCGAGGTACGTCTGAGCTCGTCTTCGGGAACGTCTGGCTGGCACGTGGACCACTTTCATGCCGGTTGGTGTAGTCCTGAGGGCAAGCTGGTCCCGGAGGATGCCCGGCCGCAGTACGCACGGTATGTGGACTCCAAGCGCCGGGTACGCGAGTCCTGCCTTGAGGGTGAAGACCTCCGTGCTGCGGCGGCGAAGGGTGGCCCGCCGCGTGTCGACGAGTTGGTGCGCCGCCATGCTGCTCGCTTGGCTGAGTGGTACGACGCCTTGGACGAACTGCTACGCGCGGTGACGACTGCCTCGGGGCTTCCTGCATGGGTCAAGCCCGTGGTGCGGAGCGAGCTGTTGGACTGGCATCGGACGCGGGAGTACCTGACGAGTGCGGTGCTCGACTACCACCACGGCGATCCCGGACCTCGCCCTGACACAGTGTTCGGCAACCTGTGCTTCGGCTTCTCAACTACAGCGGTGGAGCTGATGCCGGACGTCTGACCTGGGTGGAGTTCGCTCTCCTGCCTTCGCTTAGCTTTCACCAGGCCGCCCCCGTCACTGACGCCGGCGGCGATTGGATTCCCCACTCGCTCACGGCTTCGATTTTCGTGTCGTGGGGAAGGCGTCCGTGGTTGGGTGTGCTCGTCAACTGGTGCATGCGGCAACGAAATTGAGTTGCGTGTAGTGCCCCATCTGTTTTGTGTGTCGTACTCGATACATGCTCTAGTTGTGGCATGTCGACACCTAGACTCACCAAGCCCACGATCGCGGTGCTTGAGGTTCTGCTCGCCGCCACGTCTGATCGCCCGGCGTGGGGCTTGAGTATCTGCCGTGAGGCCGATCTCGGTTCAGGGACGGTCTACCCCATCCTCGACCGCCTCGCCGAACGCGGCTGGATCACCAGCCATACCGAAGGCGAACCGCACCCAGGCCGGCCCCCACGCCGCTACTACGAACTCACTGGCGCCGGCCGGGCTCAAGCGCAGGCGGCCCTCGAAGCGCGTGCCGCCCGGCGGCTGGGCCTTGGTCTTGCTGGAGGTTTGGCGTGACCAGAAGGGCATGGCACTCGGATGCCAAGGAGCGCCGCCGGGCGCGCCTGATTGTCGCCATGACGGGAACCGTCACTTCGTGCTTCGTCACGTTCACCTCTCTGGTGAGAGGGGAGTGGTGGCCCGGAGTGATCTTGGTGATTGCCTGTGCCATGGGAGTGCAGCTCGTGTTCGAATGGCCCCGGTTGTACGACGCGATCACGAGGCGGTCCCTTCGTGCTGGTACCGGGCTGTCTGGGTTCGCAGCCGTGCTGGCGGGTCGCCACCGTGACATGCGGCAGGTGTGGCTGGCGGACCTGGCGGGTGACCCGGAGAACGACTTCATCCTCACTCCTTGGCAGCGTCGTCGGATGGCTGCTGGGTTCGTGGTGGCTGCGGTTCGGATGCGTGCTCATGACCTGCTGGGCTGGGTGTGGGCGCCGGTTGACTGGGTCCTGCTGACCGATCGCCGGCGGAACGCCGCCATCACGGTGATCGTCGGGGCCCAGGCCGTGTACATAGTCGGGGATGGCGGGCTCGAAGGCCTGGTGACCGAGGTGTGGGAGCCGTGCGGGATCGCTGGCGCCGCCCTGTACGTCCTGTCCCGCTTCCTGCGCCGCGTCCGTGGCATCGAACTGGCCGCCAGCAACAACCAGCGGGGCCCGCAGTCGTAGAGGCCGCCCGGTTCAGTTCTGTTGCTCGGTTTCGTTGAGGGTGCGGGCGGTGCGGAGGATGGCTGCTCCGGTGGTGCGGCTGACGCCGTGGAGCTCTGCGATCTGGGTTGCCGTGGGGGCCTTGGTGCCGTTGGCCTTCGCGCGCGCGAGTGCGTCAGCGGCCTGGGCCACGCGGGGGTCGATCGGCGTGTTCGGGTCGCGGCCGGCGCGCCCGCGGTTGGGGCCGGCTGGGCTGTTGCGGGGCCGGCCGGCGCCGGTCTTCTCGGGGTGTTCGCGTTGGTCGCCCTGCTCGATGCGTTCTACGACGGCTCGGCGGGGCCAGCGGCGCCCGTGCTCGTCGACGGCCCCGCTGAGGTAGCCGCTGGTGCTGTAGGCGCGGACGGTGGACGCCTCGATGCCGAGCATGGCTGCGGCTTCCTTGTCGGTCAGGAGGTCGTCGGGGTGCTCGGCGTCGAGGTCGGGTTCGGGCGGGATGGGTTGGCCGTTGGTGTATGCGTCCGCCTGGGCGGCGTCGTACAGCCGCACGCGGCCTTCCGCGGGGTTGACCCGGGTGACGCGCTGCTCGAACGCGTCACGCTCCCGGCGGCGCCAGGTGTGCAGGGGGAGGCCGGCGGCGGCGGCGATCTCGGCTTCGGTGCGCACGGGGCGGCCCTGGGGGATCATCGGGGATTCACGCTCCTGGTCGGGGGTGGGGGATACACTCCGGTACATCATCGGTGCTCGCCTTCGGGCGGGTGTTGATGGGGTTGGGCCGACGGATGCCGTCGCCCCCGATGGGGGTGAACCGTCGGCCCCTTCTTCTTTGCTGGCGGTTGTCGTCCGCGCGCGGACGACAACCACGCTTTACCGCCGGGTGGTGGCGAGCGACTCCAGGGGGTTGGGGGTCCCGTCCCGCGCGGTGACGGAGCGCGGGCCCACGTGGATCGCGACGGGCGTCCACCCGCCGCTGGGGACGTTGGCCATCAGCTGGTAGCCGTCGCAGTCGAAGCAGGGGCACTCCCTGACCCAGAACGTCCCGTCGTGCAGGTCGGCGATCGAGCCGTGGTAGCGCACCTTCGTGCCGTCCTCCAGCCAGGCCATGGGCGCAGCGGCGGTGTAGGGCTCGGGGGTGACGTGGATCGGGAGGCCGTGGCCGGCGCGCTGTAGGGCGTTGACGATTGACGCGGCGCCGTGGCGCAGGTTGCGCGCCCAGCCGGCGGGGAAGTAGTCGCCGTTCACCGCGTCGTACCACTCGACGTGCACGCGGCTGCCAGCGCCCTGGAGCAGCACGCCGACGGTGCCCGCGTGGGGGTGGACGACCTTCCACCCGTTTACGGTCAGCCGGAACGTCTCCTTTTTGATGCCGCGGGTGTTGAGGGTGTCGGTTGCCCACTCCCACTCGGCGATTTCGGCGCGGGACATGCCGACGAGTTGCACGGTGACGTCGCCGAGGGTGTGGATGGTCAGTTCGCCGCGGTCGTCCCGCTCGCCTGTGGTGACGTTGGGGATTGTGAAGGTGTAGGCGGAGGAGGCGGTGTTCGTCATGGTGTTCGTCCTCACGGGTGCGGGTGGATGTTGATGGGGCCGTTCGGTGGGTGCCGTCCCTTCCGAACGAAAACAACGTTACAGCATCTCGTGACGACGGGCAAGGGGGACGCCCACAGATGGCTCACGTCCTGCTGCTTGTGCTGTGTGGCTGTGGGGTTGGTGGTGCTCGGGGTAGCGTTCGTGGATGTTTGATGTTCGTCTGCGGACTCTGCTTGGTGCTGCTCCGGGTGAGGCGTCGTACGCCCAGTTCCTGTCGCTGATCGACAATCCGAACGCGCAGGAGGGCCCGGATCTCGACTTCAAGGGCGAGCAGTACCGGAAGGGCTCCGAGGCTGCGGGGGAGTTGGCGAAGGACGTCGCGGCGCTCGCCAACGCCGCAGGCGGGACTCTGATCCTCGGACTCCGGGAAGACCGCGCCACGTCGATCCCGGCGCACGCGAACCCGGAGCCACTGACGGATCGCCTCCGGAAGAGCTACCGAGAGACCCTGATACTGCGGCTCGACCCTCCTGTCGACTGCGACATCCACTTCATTGCAGAGAATCCCGCCGCGGCGGCCCTGGTCGGCCTGGTGGTGATCTCGGTGCCGCCGAGTGCTCGGGGCCCGCATGCCGTGGTCGGTACTACGGATCTACGCGACGGAACCCTCCGCTTCCCGTACCGCAACGACAACCACACGGCTCACATGAATCTCACCCAGATCAAGCGCGCGATCACCGCCGCCACGAGCCTCGTATCCGCCCGTGAGGAGGTCCTGGCGGCTGCTCACGAGGACGTGGCGAAGGACGGAAGATTCCTTCCCGGGCCGAGAATCACGCTGACCGTCACACCCGATCTGCCTGGCGCATTCCCCGTCGACAAGAAAAGCTATGGCGAAGTACGAGGCGAGTTGGCCGACGTCGAGCTGCCTCTTCACGGGCACAAGGTCTTCCAGTCCTTCGGCGTGGGGCCGCGGCGCTTCATTGCCTCAGCGGGTGAGTCCCGCTCACGGCATGTGGCGCACTTCCACCACGATGGGACCGCGGCCTGGGTGACCGAGGGCCCAGTGGTGTCGGCGTTCCCTTACAGCGGCTCGACGCACGAGTTGTGCATGAGCTGGCACAGCGACTTCATCGTGCTGAAGACCCTCGTCATGATGCAGCACCTGGTCCACCATGCGGTGAACCGGGCGGGAGCTTCGGGTACGGCGACCATGCTGATGGGGCTGGTCGGCGGTCCTCCGGCGTGCGGGTTGGCGAGCGACCGCGGTGGTGGTGTCTTTGAGGTTGTCTCTCCGCTGGAGAAGTACTCTGCGGGCGGGCGGGCAGGGCTGCTGTTGAACGCGGCTGAGGGCGGAAGCGCGCTCGTGCAGGGGGCCGCTGTTCTGTTGGCTGACTGCTACCAGCATTTTGGTGTCGTCGAGGCGGAGCAGCTGACGCTGGACGGGCAGATCAATTTGGGGGCGTGGGGGCCGCGTTCTCGCGATGCCGTCGCGGCTTGGGCGGAGGGTGTTGGTGTCGAGGTGCTCGACACGTAGGACGATCTCGTCGCCCCGTGCTGCCGCCCGCTTGAGGTGCGTCACGCACAACTCGTGTTGGTGAACCGCTCGCGCCGGTCAGGTCGGCAGGTGGGTGATTTGGAGGATGCGGAGGGTTTTGCGGGGTGCGTGGGTGATGAGGAGGACAGCGATGGTGTGGGTGAGGATGAGGGTGCGGGTGACGCCGTCGTCGACCCCGTAGGGTTCGGTGGCCGTGTGTGGGTCGTTGCAGGCGTGGAGGAGGGCCTGGTCGAACTCGTCCCGCGCGGTTTGCGGGAGGGAGTCCCACACGGACTCGATGACGCGGTCGTACCTCAGCTCGTACACGCGCTCAGACTGTCAGATCAGGCAGCGCCCTGAGATTGGAATCGGGCAGCTGCTGCTTCGATGCGCGCGGTGCCGTCGATCCAGTCGCCCGGGGGTTCCTCGCCCCGTTCCTCGGCTGCGGCGATTTCGCGGCCTCGTTCGACCGCGGCGACGATGTCCTTGGCGATGCGTTCCCAGCGGGCGAACACGTCGAGGATCTGGTGGGCGGGGGCGCGGTTGATTTCGGCGAGGAAGCGTTGGGAGAGGGCGGGGCTGCCGAGGGCGTCGCAGATGGACTCGATGGTCCACGAGGTGCTCACCGTGGGTTCCTCCGCCTCGTATCGTGCGTGCTTTCGCCGTTTGCTTTCGGCTCTAGCTTTCGGCGTTAGCCGTCAGCTGAACTTTCAGCTCAACTACAACCGTGCGGTTCACCGTAGCTCATTAATCTACCTTGAAGGGTGGTTCGTGTTTTCTAGGCTCCTGGCCTGCGGTTTCTGCGGTGGACTCGGTGTCTGCCGCGGCTTTGGAAGCGGCCGGCCACGGATGCGCGGGCAGCGCGCCAGGCAGATGGTGCCGGGCTCTCTGGGGCCTGGCTCCCCTCTTCGGCTCGGGGTTCACCTGTGTGCTGCGGGCGGCAGCAGCGGCTGGTGGACGTCTCGGTGCTCCAGTGCCGCGGCGGCGCCGGCCAGCTTGAGAAGCGGTCCGGCCATCGCGGCGACGGCGCGGGCGGCTCCGACGGCTCTGTGACGGCCTCCGACGCAGCCGACCGCGACCGTCAGGGGTACTCCTGCGGTGACGAGTCCGGCTGCTGCTGCGGCGGTCGCGGTCACGAGGGGAATGGCGCCCGGGGTGGTGAGGACGTGCTGAAGCACGACTTCGTCGAGGCCAGTGAGCTCGCGTAGGGCCGGGTCCTGGTGCGGGTTTCGCAGGATCCGGCGTAGGTCGAGGGTGATGTCGGCGGTAGGCGCCGGTCGGTGGCCGTAGCCGAAGGACACGATGCGCAGCGCGGGAAGCGGAGAGGGCATGCGGTCAGCGTGGCGCCGGCGCGATGGTGCTGACCAGGGGTTTCCTGTTTCCCGTTTGGGGAGGCTACTCGTCGGCGGCTGTGATCTCGTCCTGGTTGGTGCGGAGTACGGCGCGGGCTACCCAGCCGCGGCCGATTCGGTCGGAGGGCGGGTTCGTCGGCACCGCGCCCATGCGTTCGCAGAGGCGGTCGAGTTCGGCCTGGCACTCGATGCGGTCGTCGCCGCGCACCATGTAGGAGATCGCCATGGGGGCAGTGTGCCGGCGGGCCGGGGGCGACGCGGCCGAAACACGGAAACGCGCCACCTTCGAGGTGGCCGGTATATGTCGGTTGGGGGGTGCACCATGGGCGTGTCGCCGTCCGCACCGTCCTGGGAGCGCCCGCCATGCACCACGAGTCCGATCCGGCGTACGAATGGCCCACCTGCAGCACGCCGTCGTGCGGCAGGCAACTGTGGGTTCGTGAACTCGGCCGGCGGGTGTGCCGGCCGTGCGAGACCTCGGCGCAGCGGCATCTCGCCGACCTGCCGGGGCTGTTCGCCGAGCTGAACCGCACGGCGACGCTGATACGCGGGGCAGGCGGGCGAGGGGTTGCGACGTCGGGTTCGCGGACTCCGCCGATCCCGCCTCGGCTCGACGTCTTGGCGCTGACGGGGCCCGGCGGGGTGGGGGCTCGTCTCGCCGCGGTCGAGGACTCGTGGCGGACGGCGCTCGGTTGGACGGTGGCGCCGTGGCGCGGTTCGCCTGTGCAGGCGGTGCCGGAGCACGTCCGGTTCTTGGTCAACAACCTGCCGTGGGCGTGCTCCGAGTACGAGTCGGTCGGTGACGACGTAGTGGAGCTGCGGCGGCTCGCTGCGGAGTGCCGTGCCGCGCTCGATGGTTCGGGGCGTCCTGGCCGGGTTCGGGTCGGGTCCTGCCCGGCCGTGGTCGAGGGCGCCCGGGTGTGCGGGGAGGCGTTGACGGCGACCGCGGAGAACCTGCGGATCCGATGCCGTTCCTGCGGAGCCCGATGGGAGACGCTGGAGGAGTGGCGGGCGCTGCGAGAAGCACAACAGCATGTACTGGTCGAGCGCGAGCGGGCAGCGGCATGACCGTCGTTGCCCGCGTCTGGTGGGCCCTGAACCGCCACTTCATGCTCATCGCCTACACGTTCGCAACCGTGCTCGCCCTGGCTCTCGCCGTCGTGACGGCCCTCACCCGCCGCTGACACGAGAGGATGCCCCTATGCCCCCCGGCCGTACCCTGCACCTCCGCTGCCAGACCGTCGTCGACGGCCACCTCGCCTACGTTCTCGTGCCCGTCGACCGCGCGAGGTGGGAGGCGGACGAGCCCATGCAGGAGTCCGTGCGACGCCGAGCCCGCGAGGAACTCCGGCACCGCGCCGTCCTGCTCGCCGGACACGACTTGCCAGCCGACCGCTTCGACGCCCTCCCCGTCTGGGTCGAGTACCCCGATCGGTGCGAAGTAGAGTGCGTCGGCGGCCCGCACGACGGGAAGCGGATCACATGGCCCAGCGCTGAACCTCCCCTCGGGATCCAGCTCCCGATCGACGAGGGCACTGCAGCTCTCATCGATGCCCGGCCGGCCGAGAGCAGTACGCGAACCGTCCTGTACGAGCCGCTCTTTGGCGAAGGCGGCTTCGTCTCTCGCACCAACGACGGTGCCTGGCGCTACCGCTCCACGCGATAGGACGCCGCGCACCTCTGAGCCGAGAGAGGACCACCATGGAATCCCGCGCCTTCCCCCTCGCCGACATCCTCAGCGTCACCACCCCCACCCTCCTGTCCCGACGCGGCATGGACGGGCTCACCGACCTGCTGTCGTGGATGACCGGTGAGCCCCTGCAGCGGCATCAGCTCCTCCGCGCGGGCGACGAGTGCGCGCCCGCGCTGCTCCAGCAGCACCCGCAGCTCGTCGGCATCGTCCCGCCGCCCGGCCTGGACCGGGCGGACCTGTACGCGTGGTTGGTCGAGCAGGAACGGATCCACGGCGCCGAACTGACCGTCACCCCGCTGACGGAGTGGACCCGCCAGCACCCTGTGCAGGAGCTGGTCGACCGGATCGACCTCGCCCGCCTCCCCGTGGTCGACGGCTGACCGCCCGCTGTCACACCCCGGGCGTACCGTCGGAGACGTCCACCACGGCCAGCCCCGCCACCGTGCGGGGCTTCGTCGTGTCACGGTCCGGACACACGACCACCACGCCACCCCCACACCCAGCACCATGGCCTCCACACGCACTCACCGTGGGGGATCCATGCGCACCAGACTCGTCCCGGCCGCCATCGCAGCCGCACTCGCACTCACCGCATGCAGTAGCGAGAGCTACGAAGACATCACCGCCAACTGCGCGAAGGCGCTGGAGAGTCGAGCAGAGGGGGACAAGGAGAAGCCCAGCGCCTGCAAGGACGTCAAGGAAGACGACTACGACACCCTGGTGATCAGCTCCGTCCTTGAGAAGGACGGATGGGTCGACAAGGACGGCGAGGTCAATACGGACAAGCTCCTCAACCCCGACGGCACGCCAGATCCCGACCTCGGCCTCGACGACTTCGAGCCTCGATGAGGTCTGACGGAGGTGGGCGCCCGCGGTCAGTAACCGTTGCAACGGGCGTTCCTGCAGCCGCTCGCCGTACCCGTAGCCGGCGAGGCTTCCTCTCGCCAAGCAGCGCAGTTCTCGTGTGACTTGTGTGAAGGTCATCCGGGCTGTAATCTCCAAAATGACCTACCACACGTGTGTCAAGCCCCGTTTGCAGACAATGCAACGGGGCTTCCTTCGTTTCCAGGGGAGGTGCCATGCCCCACCCTGCGCCCGACCTGTGGGACGTCCTCGAAGAAGTCCGCGACGGCCTCCCCGGAAGCGTCATCGGCGACATCCACCAGGCCGCCTCAGCTGCCGGCGTGAAGCCGGGCACGATCCGGACCTGGATGACCCGAGGGAAGATCCGCCCCCTGTTCGGCGCGCCTGGGGCCGAGGTCTTCCACATCCCCACCGCGCAGAGCATCGCGGCCCGCGGCGCCCAGCACACCCCCCGGGACCCGGCGGCGAACAGCCGCGGGCCGCACCAGCGTCGACGACCCACCCGCCAGACCCCTGCGCTCGACAATGCGAGTGCAGGCAGGGCCTCGTAGCGCCCCAGCGCTCGGCCCACGTCCACCCGGCCCGAGGGCGGCAACCCGGGTGGACCGTCCCGCCGCTCCTCTACCCCCAGGCCAGGAGCGGCGGGGCACGATTTCACCGTCACGAAACAGCCACAACCCCCACACGGTTGGGCCGGCCCCCGGATGATGGCGGATCACGTCAGCACCACCCCTGGGGGGATCATGAAACGCGCCGCCGTCGTCACCGCCGTCGCCGTCCTCGGCCTCACACTCACCGCCTGCACCGACGACGACAAGAAGACCGGCGTCGTCGACAAGCCCGACCGCAGCGCCGCATCACAGCCGGCCGACACTCCGAGCGGTGCCGCCACCACGCCGGCCCCGGCGAAGGAAGCCAAGGTCGGCGACCCGATCACCGTCACGGGCCAAGAGGACGGGCAACAGGTCCAGGTCACCCTGAAGAAGATCGCGGACCCGGCGAAACCTGCCGACGAGTTCACCGAACCGGACGCCGGGAACCGGTGGGTCGGCGCCCAGTTCGAGATCGTCAACACCGGCACCGTCGACTACGACGACAGCCCCGGCAACGGTTCCCAGATCGCCGACAGCGAGGGGCAGCGCTTCGGAACCACGTTCGCCGAGATCACCGCCGGTCCGTCGATGACCGCGTCCGCGAAAGCCAAGCCCGGCGCGAAAGTCCTCGGCTGGCTCGTCTACGAGGTCCCCAAGAACGCCAAGCTCGCCAGCGTCCAATTCGGCATGAACTCCGGCTTCGCCGACGAAACCGCCGAATGGAAACTCGGCTGACAACCTGCACCAGCCGTGCGCCCCGACACCCGACCACGGTGCCGGGGCGCACCCACGCCGCCCCCAGGAGGGACAGACCATGCCGACCAGCGACGCCGAGGGCAAGGACTGGTCCCTCGAACGCTTCCGCCGCCACCTCCCGAACACCGTCACCGACGTCGGCCCCGGCGAAGGCACCTACGCCAAGCTGTTCCGGCCCGTCCACGAAGGCGTCTGGTGGACTGGCATCGAGATCCATCGGCCGTACATCAAGAAGTACCGCCTCAACTCGACCAAGGCGCGGAAGATGTACGACGAGATGCATGTCGAAGACGTCCGCGACTCCCCGGGCCACCTTTTCTACCGCGACCTGGTGATCTTCGGGGACCTGCTGGAGCACGTCGAACGAGACGACGCTGTCGCCCTCCTGCAGCGCGCGGAAGCCGCGGGCGCGTGGAACATCCTCGTGTCCGTGCCGATCGTGGACTCGCCGCAGGGCGAGGTCGACGGCAACCCGCACGAGGCGCACCTCCACCAGTGGGACCCGGACGACATGGACCAGGTCCTCACCCGACTCGGCGGGCGGGTCGAGACGTTCCGTGGCGGGACGCTCGGGTGCTGGTGGTGGAACCGCGGCTGAACAGGCCCGCCGCCGAGCCGAAGGCGTCGATGTCGCGATCACCGGCGCCGCGCCGGTGGCCTCATCTTGCCCGACCGCGTCCGCATTAACGGGACCGAAGACGCCGTGATCAACATCGGGGAAATCACCTCCACCAACGTCGTCGCCGTCACACTCACGCTGTACGCCCGCAGCATCACCATCACCCCCGACGTCCCGACGTGACCAGGAAGGCCCGCGCCATGGCCTCGCACCGCCCCGTCACCCTCACCGTCGGCGCCGAGTGGGAGGCGAACTTCGACAAGCGCCAGCATCTCCTGCCTGGCTACGAACTCCACCGAGAGCCCACCGCCGACGGGACCCGCATCACCATCACCATGAACATCCCCGACGCGCCGCCCGAAGCCGCCAGCATGACCCCCTGGTTCAACCACGACGAGGACCTCCCGGTCGACCTCGCCGCCATCGACTACCACGACGCCGACGGCCGCCACCTCACCACCTGGAGGCCGCCATCGCCAACCAACTGATCGGGCAACTCCTCGACAGCCTCGGCACCCAAGCCGACATCGACCCCGACGACCTCCCCGTCGACGCCCTCGTCATCATCAAACTCATCAAAGCCGACGGCACCGTATCCCTCGTCAAAGGCCGCTCCGAAACCCTCGACTGGGTCACCGCGATCGGCATGCTCACCGTCGCCCTCGAAGTCGAGAACTCCGGCTTCGCCGACGTCGACGACGACTAACAACCAGGAGCCCGCGCATGGCCAACCACCTCATCACCTACCTCGACGGCGACACCGAGACCATCACCGCCAGCAGAATCGAACCCTTCGGTGACCAGTACGTTGCCTATGCCGACGACGGATCCGCGACCGCCTACATCCCGATCTGCAGCGTCCGCAGCGTCGTACGCCAGAACCACGACGAGGCGAACCGCTGATGCCGCGCCTCCAGATCCTCGAACTCCCCGAAGGCATCGACGACGAGCGCCCGCCGTTCGTCCTCGTCATCGACCAAGCCCCACGCGACGAACCACTGTTCCGGTCGTTCCGCGAGGACATGGACCTGAACGACATCGTCGCCGACCGCGTCGGTGCCCGCGCCGTCCTCGTCTTCGAAGACACCATCGACATCCCCGCCAACGAAGTCCCCATCGGACCCGACGGCCACCCCGTGTGCATCCGCCTCGAACCAGACCTCACCGGCTGGGACGACGCCATCACCACAGCCGTCACCCGAGCACGCGAACGCGTGAACGGAACCAGGTAGCTGGCATGCCGGCCTACGCCATTAACCGCCCAGGTGGACACCCGCACGACGACATCCTCATCGAAGACCCCCACCTCACCCTCACCGTCACCGATGGGTGGGCCGTCTTCACCGACCAGAACGGCATCTGCCTCGCTGTCCCCTCCGGGCAGGGCGCCACCATCCAACGCATCGACGAGCCAGCAGCGGGAGGCGATGACCCATGGCCGCCGGACGCGAAGCAACCCCCAACGACATCGCCGCCACCGCCCGCCTGATGCGCTACTGGGCAGAAGGCGAAGGCGCAGCCAAGATCCAATGGGGTGTGCCCGGCGACTTCGACCGCTGCGTCGTCCAGCTCAGCAAGTACGTCAGCCCCGGCATCGTCAAAGGGCTCTGCTCCAACCTGCACCTCCGCGCAACCGGCGCCCGCCCCGGCCACGCACCCGGAGAACAAGCCGCAGGCAAAGGCCGCGACTGATGGCCAGCCAGAGCCGCCGCACCTCGCCCCTCCCCAGCAACTGGGCCCGCCTCCGCCAGCGCATCCTCCGCCGCGACAGGCACCGCTGCCAACGCGCCCACGACCACAACCCCGGCGGCATCTGCGGCGAGCCGGCCACCGACGTCGACCACATCACCCCCGCCCACCTCGGCGGCAGTGATGACGAGGTCAACCTCCAAGCCCTCTGCCGCTGGCACCACGACCAGAAGACCGGACGCGAAGCCTCCGCCGCTGCTCATGCCCTGCCGCCGCGGACCAGGCCGGCCGAGGCTCACCCTGGACTGCTGGGTTGATCTTGACTCGGGGACGTCGTGCATGGTCACGGCGTTTCGTGATCACCCTGGGGGGTGCCCCCAAGATCATTCCAATCTTGCGATCGGGCAGGTTAGCTCCCCGCGATCTGTACGGGTCTGTGACCTGCGATGATCACGGTCCGCTGCCTTGATCCATTATCCTTTGCCGATAACTTGCCTGATCAGGGCGACTACTCGTTACATCGCGGGTATTCTGAATTCATGAAGACGACGGTGTGTGAGCGCGAAGGGTGCGAGGCGGCCCTCCCGGTCGCCGGCCGGGGCCCTGTGCCCCGGTTCTGCTCCACGTGCTGCCGCGTCGCCGCCCACAGGGCCCGCCGCAAGGCGACGGAGCCGCCGCAGGAGATGACGTCCCGCCGGCGGTGGGTGCGCCGAAGCGCACGGAAGGTTCCGCTGCAACCGTCGGGGCGGCCCGCGTTGTCGACGTCGCCGGCGACGTGGTCGTCGTACCGGACCGTGGCCGGTTCGTCGGTGGGCGTGGGGCTCGGATACGTGCTCGGCCCGGACGACGGGATCGTCTGCATCGACCTCGACCACTGCCTCCACGGTGGGCAGCTCGCCCAGTGGGCGCGGGAAGTCGTGGACCGCTGCTCCGGGACGTACATCGAGGTGTCGCCGAGCGGCGACGGGCTTCACATCTTCGGCCGCGCCCAGGTCGTGAAGGGCCGCCGCATCGTGCGGGACGGTCGTTCCGTCGAGGTGTACGGGCAGGGCCGGTACATCGCCATGACCGGCCAGCGTTTCGAAGACGCTCCTGCCGAACTCGCCGATCTATCCGAGGTGGTTGCCTCGCTGGTCTGACGAAGAAAGGGGGTGCCATGGCTGGCTATGGCCCCCCGCCGTCGGAGCGGAAGGTGCGCCGCAACAAGGACGACTTCGAGGAGCAGGCGGTCACCATCGTCGCTGACGACGAGGTCCGCGGCCCCGAGCTGCCGCACTCCGCGTTGTACTGCCCGCGGACGGTGGACTGGTACGAGACGTGGCGGCGAGCACCGCAGGCCGCGGTGTTCGTGTCCACGGACTGGCAGCGGCTGCAGATGCTGGCGCCCTTGGTGGACGCGTACTTCCTGGAGCCGTCGACGAAGCTGCTCGCGGAGATCCGGCTGTCCGAGTCGCTGCTCGGCGCGACGCACGTCGACCGTATGCGGGGCCGGATCACGGTGGAGCTCCCGAAGCCGGCTTCGGGCGGGACGCGCCCGCCGGCCGGGGTAGCGGACATGCGGGCGGCGCGCCGTAAGCGGATGACCGATGCCTCGTGAACTCGTCTACGCCCCAGACCATGACCGCGATAGGTCGCTGGGGCTGCTCGCGTGGGACTGGATCGAGCACTTCTGCGTCCACGGCCCCGGCGACGTGCAGGGCCAGAGTGTGGAGCTCGACGGCGAGTTCGGCGGCTTCATCGTCGACGCGTACGCGCTGCGCGGGGACGGGCGGAAGCTCTACGACTCGGCGGTGATCTCCCGCGGCAAGGGGCGCGCCAAGTCGGAGCTCGCGGGCTTCATCGGCCTGTTCGAGGCGTTCGGCCCCTGCCGGTTCGCCGGCTGGGCTGAGGGCGGCGAGGTCTTCGAGTGGCACGACTTTCGGTACGAGTACGCGCCCGGTGAGCCGATGGGGCGCCCGGTCACGTACCCGTTCATCCGTTGCCTTGCGACGGAGGAGTCCCAGGCCGGGAACACCTACGACAACATCCACTTCAACCTGACCGAGGGCATCCTCGCGGAGGAAGTCCCCAAGGGCACCGCCGGCTTGACCCGGGTGTTCCTGCCGGGCGGCGGGGAGATCGTCCCGTCGACGGCGTCGTCCTCGTCAAAGGACGGCGGCAAGGAGACCTGCACCATCTTCGACGAGACGCACTTGTATGTGACACCGGAACTGCGGCGCATGTACAAGACGGTCGACCGGAACTGCAGGAAGCGCAAAGACGCCCAGCCGTGGGCTTTTCAGACCACCACGATGTATCAGCCGGGAGACAACTCGGTCGCGGAGGGGACGCACGAGCGGGCCAAGCTGATCGCGGAGGGCAAGACACGGGCCGCGCGCCTGCTGTTCGATCACCGTGAAGCACCCGCGGAGGTGGATCTCGCCGACCGGGAGCAGCTCACCGCGGCGCTCCGGGAGGTGTACGGGCCGTTCGCTGACGTCCTCGATCTGGACGGCATCATCGAGAACGAGTTCTGGAACATCGAGAAGGACCCCGAAGAGAGCCGCCGGTACTTCTTCAACCAACCGACGGCGGCCCGCACCGCGTGGACCACGAAGCCGTTGTGGTCGGCGTGCGCGCGTCCGGACATCATCGTCGCGGACTCGGACCCGATCGTTATGTTCTTCGACGGGTCGAAGAACGACGACGCCACGGCGCTCGTCGGCTGCGACATCGCGACGGGTCACGTAATGACCTTCGCCTGCTGGGAGAAGCCCGACGGGCCTCTCGCGCGGGGCTGGGAGGTGGACCGGGCCGATGTCGACCGCGTCGTCCGCCAGGTCCTGGAGACCCGGAACGTCGTCGGCTTCTTCGGTGACGTGAAGGAGTTCGAGTCCTACATCGACCAGTGGGGCCAAGACTACGGGGACCAGTTCGTCGTGCAGGCGGCGACGGGGCGCGCGGCGCACGCGGTCGCGTTCGACATGCGCGGTCGGCTCCGGGAGTTCACGGAGGCCGCGGTCCGCATGGAGATCGATATCCGGGAGAAGCAGGTCACGCACGACGGCGACAGCCGGCTGCAGCGGCACGTGCTGAACGCCCGAAGGAAGCCGAACAAGTGGGGCGTGTCGATCATCAAGGAGGGGCGTGAGTCCCCGCGGAAGATCGACCTCGCGGTGTGCGCCGTCGGGGCCCGGATGGTGCGCCGCCTGGTGCTGGCATCCCCGGAGTGGTCGAAGCGGCAGAAGCAACGGCAGCGCACTGGTCGAGTGTGGGGCTTCAACTGAGAAGGAGGGGGTGGTCGTGTGGGCGAGCTGACCGACGCCGAGGCGGTGGCCACCACCCGGCACCTGCTGAAGCTCCGTGAGGAGGAGCAGCCACGGCTGAACCGGATCGCGGACTACATGCGGGGCCGGCACGACAGCGTGTACGTGCCGAGGGGCGCGCGGGCTGAGTACCGGTGGTTGATCGAGCGGGCGCGCGTGAACATCCTGCCGCTGGTGGTCACGGTGGTGGCGCAGAACATGTACGTCGACGGCTACCGGCCGGCTGGTGAGGATGAGAACGCGGCGCCGTGGGAGGCGTGGCAGGCGAACCGGATGGATGCTCGTCAGCACGGGATCTACCGGTCGGTGTTGACGTATGGGGCGGCGTACACGCTGGTGATGCCCGGCACGCCGGTTCCGGTGATCACGCCGTTCTCGCCGCGTCGGATGACGGCCCTGTACGAGGACCCGGTGAACGACGAGTGGCCGAAGTTCGGAGTCGACGATCGGCTGGAGAACACGGCGACGGGGAAGCGGCGCGTTGTCACCCTGTACGACGACACGAACCGGTACCGGTTGACGGGCAAGCCGGACGGCACCCAACTGCAGCTCGATGGGCCCGACGCGGTCGAGAAGCACGGCCTGGGCGTGTGCCCGATCGTGCGGTACGTGAACACCCTCGACCTGGACGGTGACGGTGTTCTCGGCGAGATCGAGCCGCTGATCGACACCCAGGACCAGTTGAACATGACCACGTTCAACCTGTTGATGGCACAGCAGTACGCGGCGTTCCGTCAGCGGTGGGTGACGGGCATGGCGCCTCCGTTGGACGGGAACGGCACCCCGATCGAGCCGTTCCGGTCGCGGGTGGACGGGATCCTCGTCGCGGAGGACGCGGACACGAAGTTCGGGGAGTTCGGGGCGACGGACCTGTCCGGCTACCTGAAATCTCGGGAGTCGACGATCAAGCACATCGCGACAGTGTCCCAAGTGCCTCCGTACCACCTGCTGGGCGAGATGGTGAACCTGTCGGCGGAAGCTCTGGCTGCGGCCCGTGATGGCCTGGACCGCAAGGTCGACGAGCGGGAGTCGCTGTGCGGGGAGTCCCACGAGCAGACCCTGCGCCTGGTCGGGCGCGCCGCTGGAGACATGGAAGCGTGGAAGGACACCGCTGCCCAGGTCGTATGGCGCGACACCTCGGCGCGTTCTCTCGCGCAGACCGTTGACGCCCTCGGAAAGCTCGTCACCATGCTCGGCGTGCCCGCGCAGGAATTGTGGGAGCGGGTGCCCGGGGTGACGCAGACGGACGTGGAGCGGTGGAAGGCCACGGCGGCGGAAGGCGACCAGATGCGCCGCCTCAACGAGGTGATCAACCGCCAGATGGAGCCGCCGGCAGACCCCACGGGCGGCTACTCCGACCCGGAGATGGCGGCGTGACGTGGCCACGCTGACGGCACGCATCGCGCTGCAGTACCGGCTCCGGCAGGCGCAGCTTTCGGCACGGCTCGTGCGACAGATCTCCTCCACGTGGCGGGATCTGGTGGATCCGGCGCGGGTGGACGCCTCGTGGCCGGCGCTGCGTGCCGCTCTGGCTGCGATGGTGATGGTCTCCCGGGCGGAATCGACGGCCACGGCCAGCAGCTTCTACCTGGAGGCTCGCCGCACCGCAGGAGTCGCGGACGACGGGTTCCGCCCCAGGGCGCCGGATCCCCTGGACTGGGCGCAGCTCGCCACCACGCTCGACATCACCGGGCCGATCACCTTCAAGAAGGCCATCGCGGCGGGGAAGACACCCGCCCAGGCCGTGGACGCCGCGGCAGTTCGGCTGGCCGGCTCCACTCAGTACACCGCTCTGCAGGGCGGCCGGCAGCTCATCCAGCAGGCGATCGAGGAAGACAGCGGCGCGACGGGCTACGCCCGGGTCACCGACGAAGATCCGTGCGCCTGGTGCGCGATGCTCGCCTCCCGCGGCCCCGTGTATAAGACGGCTGTCACCGCCGGCGACCCGCGTCGGGGCGGCGACCGATACCACCCCTTGTGCGCCTGCCAAGCGGTGCCGGCTTTCACGATGGACGAGCCGTTCATCGGAGTGGCTGAGCAGTTGTACGACGACTGGCTGCGGGAGACCCGCGGCTACGGCGGCAAGAACGCCGTGAACGCCTTCCGCCGCTGGTGGGAGTCGGAGGGCCGGTCCCGATACACGGCCCCCACCATCTGACCTGACCTTCTCTTGGGCGCGCGCCGGCATGGTGCGTGCCCTTCCTGTTTCCCCCCGTTTCGCGGGCTGCCGGCAGGCGCCCGCCATCCCGACATGGGAGTCCTGATGTCCACCCCTACCGACCCGGCTGCCCCGGCAGCGGTCCCGACGCCGGCGGAGGCCGTCGCCTCCGGCCAGATCCCCGCAACCGCCCCCGTCCCGCCGCCTCCGTCTCCTTCCGCCCCGGTCCCGGCCATGGCGCCGTCGGCAGGGCAAGGAGGCCCCGCGCCCGACGCACCCGCAGCAGGGGAGCCGACGGACGTCGACCTCGCCGCGGAAGTGGCCAAGTGGAAGGCCATGTCGCGGCAGCACGAACGCCGTTCCCTGGCAGCTCTCGGACTGTCCTCGACGGACGAGCTGGACGCCCTGCGGGATGCCGCGACGAAGTACCGCGAACACGAGGACGCGCAGAAGTCCGAGATGCAGCGGGCGACGGAACGGGCCGAGGGCCTGCAGCAGCAACTTGCCGCGCTGGAGGCGCAGAACGCGCGCCTGATGGCGGCGGCGACCCACAACCTCCCCACCGACCTGATCGACCTCCTTGGCACCGGTAGCGCCGAGGAGATCAACACCCGGGCTGAGGTGTTGGCCGAGCGCCTCAAGGCCGCCGCGCCGCCTCCGGCCCCGCCGGCAACGGCACGGCCCGTCGAAGCCCTGACACCCGGGGCAGCGCCGGCATCGGACCGCAGCGCCCTTTCCGTGGACGCCCTGATCCGCCGCGCCGCTGGCCGCCCCACCTCCTAACCCTCTTCTCGCAGCACCGGATTCACCCATGCACGGGGCCGGGGCGCTGCCTTCCTGAAAGGAGTCCCCGTGGCCATTTACAACTCCATGATCGGCCGGGATGCCAGCAACGACCCGCTGGTGCCCGAACCGGTCTCGGCGGAGATCATCCAGGAGCTTCCGGCCGCGTCGGCGCTGCTGCAGCGCGCCCGGCAGGTCCCGATGTCGACGAAGACGCAGCGGCAGCCGGTGCTCGACGTGATGCCGATCGCGTACTTCGTCGGCGGCGACACCGGGCTGAAGCAGACGTCGGCGCAGGACTGGAAGAACGTCGACCTGGTGGTCGAGGAGATCGCGGCGATCGTCCCGATTCCCGAGGCGTACCTGGACGACGCGCAGATGCCGATCTGGGAGCAGGTCCGGCCCCGGCTCGTGGAAGCGATCGGCGCGAAGATCGACGGCGCCGGTCTGTTCGGCATCGACAAGCCGTCGACCTGGCCCACCGCCGTCTACCAGTCCGCGGTCGCGGCCGGCAACACCACGATCGCCGGCACCGGCGCCGACTTCGCCCAGGACGTGACCGTCGTCGCGGAGAAGGTGGCCGCGGACGGCTTCGCGATCAACGGCTTCGTGTCCCGCCCGGGGCTGACGTGGAAGCTGAACGGCATCCGCTCCTCGCAGGGCATGCCGATCTACCAGCCGAACCTGCAGGGCACCCCGGGCGGCACCCTGTACGGCTACCCGATGTCGGAGCTCACCAACGGCGCATGGGACACGTCCGAGGCCGAGCTGCTGATGGGCGACTGGTCCAAGGCGATCATCGGCATGCGGCAGGACATCAGCTTCAAGCTGTTCACCGAAGGCGTCCTCAGCGACGACACCGGCAAGGTCATCCTCAACCTGATGCAGCAGGACAGCGTGGCGATGCGCGTCGTCATGCGGGCGGCGTTCGCCACGGCCAACCCGGCGACCCGCGTCAACACGAACTCGGCGACCCGGTCCCCGTTCGGCGTGGTCCAGGCGACCACCGCCGCTTCCTGACCATCCGTGCGGCGACCAGCCAGCGCGGCTGGTCGCCACACGCCCCCCGTGAGCGCTGAGGAGGTGCTGGTGCGCGTCCTCGCGATGCTGCACGCCTACCCGCCAGGCCACAACGCGGGCGCCGAGTGGGCGGCACACGGCCTGCTGCGGGACCTCGCCCGCCGCGGGCACCAGGTCGACGTCCTGCTGTCCCAGGAGCGGGCCGCGACCGCCGGGTACGAACTCGACGGGGTGCGCGTGCACCCCTACCGAGGGAAGGGCGATCCGGCCGGCTGGATGTGCGGCACCGGCCGAGCGGACGTCATCGTCACCCATCTGGAGAACACCGCCCGAGCGTCGATCCTGGCGGGCATGCACCGCATTCCGGTGGTGCACCTGCTCCACAACACCTACGACAAGTCCAAGGCGTGGCTGGTGAAAGGCGATCCAGCGCTCGCCATCTACAACACGCAGTGGATGCGCGCCGACGTAGAGGAGTGGTGGCAGGCGCATCGTGGCGACTGGCCGATGCCTCCCGGGATTGTCGTGCGGCCCCCGGTCGCGGTGGACGACTACCAGGCGACACCGGGGGACCGCATCACCCTGATCAACCTGACTGCCGAGAAGGGCGCAGGGCTGTTCTACCGGCTGGCCGAGTTGATGCCGCGGCGACGGTTCCTCGGAGTCGTCGGCGGCTACGGCCAGCAGATCATCCGCACGGATCTGCCGAACGTGGAGATCGTCCCGCACACGCCGGGGGACCGGATCGCGAAGGACGTCTACGCCCGCACCCGCGTGCTGCTGGTGCCGAGCGTGTACGAGTCCTACGGCCGGGTCGCCGTGGAGGCCATGTGCTCTGGCATCCCCGTCATCGCGCACCCGACACCCGGCCTCAAGGAGTCCCTCGCCTCCGCCGGCATCTTCTGCGACCGGGACGACCCAGATGCCTGGGTGGAAGCGATCCGCACCACCACCGCACCCGCGGCCTTCCGTGACCGGTCGAAACGTGCCCGGGCCCGAGCCGCGGAACTCGACCCCACCGCCGAACTCAACCACTGGCACCAGGCGTTGGAGGAGGTGGTGGCCCGTGGCCGCGCTCGCCAAGCTCTCTGACCTCGAAGCCCGCCTCGGCCGCCCCCTCACGCCGGCGGAAGCCGGCCGCGCGCAGGCCCTCTTGGACGACGCCTCCGCCCTCGTGCGCTCCTACACCCGGCAGACGTTCGCCCGGGTCGACAACGACGTCGTCGTTCTGCGGGCGCAGCAGGGCGAGATCCGACTCCCGCAGCGCCCGGTGATCACCGTGACGTCGGTGATCGCGGTTGGCGCTGGTGACGGCATCCCTGACCTGCCAGTCGTCGGCTGGCAGTGGGACGGGCTGGACATCGTCCGGACCGTCGCCGACACCCCGGTGATCAACTTTCCGGAGACGTGGCTGGAGGACGACCTGCTGCGCTACCCGGGCACCTACCGGGTGACCTACAGCCACGGAGACGCCGACGCCCCAGCCGATGTGGTCGCGGTCGTCTGCCGGATGGTGCTGCGCACCCTGACGGCGCCGACGATCGCCGGCGGAGTCACCGGAGAAACGATCGGCCCCTACACGTACCGGACGGACGGCGCCGGCGCCGGCACCGGAGTGCTCATGCAGGATGACGACCGGCGCATGCTCAACGATGCCGGATACCGGCCCACGGCCGGCATGTCGATGCTGAGGTTCCGATGATCGACTTGCGCGTGGTGGCGCGCGTCCACGCCTACCCGCCGCAGCACAACGCCGGCGCCGAGTGGATGCTCCACGAGATGCTGCGGTCCCTGGTGGCCCGTGGCCACTCCTGCGAGGTGTGGCTCTCCCAGTGGACCGGAGAAACGGAGGCCCGGGACGTTGACGGGGTCCATGTCGTGCCGGCCGGGCTGGGGGAGTGGCAGCCGGCGGTAGCCGCCGCGTCGGTGGTGGTGAGCCATTTGGAGTGCGTGCCGGAGACCGCGAGCCTCGCCCGCGGCTACGGCGTCCCCATGGTGGTGCTGTGCCACAACACGTTCGATCTGACGTGGAAGCCCATCATGGAGGGCACCACGGCGCTGGCCGTCGTCAACTCGCAGTGGATGCGGGAGGCAGCCGGCCGCGCCTTCGACCAGCAGCAGGGGCACGTGCCGCAGCGCATGCTGGTCGTGCGGCCCCCGGTCCACCCCGGGGACTACCAGACCCGGCCCGGGGACTGCATCACCCTCATCAACTGCACCCTGTCCAAGGGTGCCGGGGTCCTTGCTGCCGTTGCCGAACGCATGCCTGACCGGAAGTTCCTCGCCGTCCGCGGCGGCTACGGCGAACAGCAGCCCCCTGATCTGCCGAACGTCCTCGTCCTCGACCACATGGACGGGCACCGCATGCGGGACGAGGTCTATGCCCGCACCCGCATCCTCCTCATGCCCAGCGACTACGAATCCTGGGGGCGCGCCGGTGTCGAGGCCATGGCCAGCGGCATCCCCGTGATCGCCCACCCCACCGACGGGCTCGTCGAATCCCTCGGACCAGCGGGAACCTTCGCTGACCGGGGCGATGTGGACGCCTGGCAGCACGCGATCGAAGCCCTCGACGAGACGGCCGCGTACCGGGCGGCCTCCCGGAAGGCTCGCGCCCGCTCCCGCGCCCTCGACCCGACCGACGACCTTGCGGCGTGGTGCGACGCGGTCGAGGAGGTGGCGCGTGCGCGCACTGCCCCACGGTGAAACGATCACCATCCTCCGGCCCGGGCCCGCGTCCCGCGACGCCTACGGCAACGACGTTGCTGGCGCGCCGACCGAGATCCCGGTGGAGGGTTGCGCGGTCGCCCCCGAGGACGCTACCGGCTCCGGATCCGACGAGCTCACCGATGCTCGGGACACCGTCTTGTCGGGGCTCACGGTGTGGGCGCCGTATGGCACGGACGTACGCCCGACCGACAGGGTTCGGCTCGCCGGAATCGTCTACGAGATCACCGGCCGTCCAGCCAGCCCCTACCGGTCCCCGTTCACCGGCTCAACCGGGCCCGTCGTCATCTCCCTTTCACGCGTCACTGGTTGAGGAGGTGCCCGTTGGCAGCACGCTTCCGCCCCTCACACCGGGGTATCGGTGAACTCCTGCGGTCGGAGATGATCCGCCGCGACCTGGTGCGGCGCGCCAACCGCATCAAGTCGACCGCTGAGACCATCGCCCCGGTCGGAGGCCCAGGCGACCCGCACCCTGGCCGGTACAAGGCGTCCGTGGTCGTCACCTCGACGACCCGTGGCGGCCGGCGCCGTGACCGGGCCGTCGCGTACGCCACCAACACCGCCCCCTATGCCCGCTGGGTGGAGTACGGAACCGAGCGGGTGCCCGCGCACCACGTGATGCTGCGGGCCGCGAGGGCAGGCGGTGACTGATGACCTGGCCGGACGTGGAAATAGAGCTTGTGGCCCGGCTCGGCGACGGGCGACTAGGGCCGGCCCGAGTGCTCACCGAACTGCCCGAGAACCTCCTGGACGTTCTCCCCGTGGTGCAGGTTCAGCGGGTTCCCGGCGGCGGCGATGACGGCTACCGCCTCGACCGCGCCCTCGTCGACGTCGACGTGTACGCGCCCACGCGCCTGCTGGCTTCGCAGATCGCGCAGCAGGTCCGCAACGAACTCGTTGTCCTGCTGCGCGGGGCGACCACCACGAGGGCCGTTTTCGGCCGGGTGTCCACGGTCGCCGCCCCCGCTTGGCGCCCCTACGAGAACCCTGGCCTGCGCCGGAGCGGCGCCACATACGAGATGTTCTTCCACCCGGTCTGACCGGTTACGGCCCGCGCGCCCTTCCCTGTTTCCGACCCCGTCCGCTGGCGGGGCCTTCGCATGTCTGGAGACCCACCATGGTCAACATCACCCGCGCGGCGGACCTGATGGAGGTCGGTGCGAACGGTGGCGCGTGGACCGCGCCGCTGGGCACCGCTTCCCCCGGCGACCCGCAGATTCAGCCTCTCGCGCCGTGGCTGCCGATCGGCGCCATCTCGGATGACGGCCTCGTGCAGGGCTTCGACGAGGACAGCCAGGAGTACACCCCGTGGGGGTACACCTCGCCGATTCGGACCACGATCACGAAGTCCCTGCGCACCTTCAAGATCACGGCGTGGGAGACGACGCGCGTCACCGCCCGCAGCCTGCACTACCGGATTCCGGAGTCCGCTCTCACCCCGACCGCGGGGCTGACGTCGTTCGCCGAGACTGCGAGTCCCGTTCCGGACCGGCGCGCGTTCTGGTTCATCGTCCTCGATGGCGCGACGCAGCTCGGGTTCTACGTGCCGGAAGGGGAGATCACGGAGCGCTCCGACGTGACCCACAAGCAGGACGAGATGGCCGGCTTCGAGTGGACGATCACCGCCTACCCGGACGTGAGCGGCAACACCGTCTACCACGCTGACCGCGTCCCGCCGACCCCGGCTTACACGGGGTCGTAACAGACCGGTGGGCGGGCACGTCAGCGCGGGCGCGGCCCGCCCACCTTCACCCCTTTCTTCCCGCGCGCACTTGAGGAGTCCCGCGCTATGACGGATCAGCACACCCAGACCACCACGCACCCCTACCCGCAGCCCGTGTCGGAACCGCTCCCGCCCCAGGGGCAGGAGCTGCCCGCCGCACCCCCCGTCGGCGGGGTGGCCCAGGCGCAGGAGGCGGAGGCCACCGGCCGCCACGTCGCGGCGGACCTGTGCGGCCAGCAGGTCTACATCATCCCGCCGGGGGCGTGGCGCCAGTCGTGGCAGCGCCTCCTCAACTCGGGGCAGATCGATGCCTTCGCCGAGACCATTCTGTCTCCCGACAGCTACGAGCTGTTCCTCGAACTCGATCCGACGAACGACGAGTTCGGCGAGATGATCGCCTCGGCGGCGGAGCGCGCTGGTGAGAGCCTGGGGAAATCGCGTGGACCCGGTCCGTCCTCGCGGACCACGCGGAGGCGGTAGAGGCTGACCTGGCCCGCTACTACCCGCGGGACGCCGACCAACTGGCCGGCTACTACCAGGACCGGATGACGATCCGCCGCCTCCGGGTGTTGATTCAGGGGCTGCCGGCGGAGTCGGCGACGATGACGGCGCTGCGGAACGCGATGTCAGATGAGGAACTGGCCGCGACGGCTGAGGCCGCGGTGCCGGAAGAAGGTCGCTGGTCCCAGGAGGAGCAGCTCCTCGCTGCTGTGCACGATGCCCTGCGCCGGATCGAGTACGTCCTGATCTGCTCCAACTCGGAGAAGAAGGATCACCCGAAGCCACCGGAGCCGATGCGTCGACCGGGCGCGCGGCCGGTGAAGACGGGCCGGTCGCTGACCGACGAGGGTGCGGAGCACCTGTTCCGCCTGATCAACAGCAGCGCCTGAACGTGCGGGAGGGGGACCTCCTGTGGCGATCACTGTTGGCAGCGTTGAGGTCGACGTCATCCCCAACGCCCGCGGTATCCAGGGCCGGCTGCGTGCTGCTCTGGTGCCGGCGGCGACGCAGATCGGTGACGAGGCCGGCCGGATCATCGGCCGGCAGATCGCCGCGCACATCACGCCGGCGATCCGGGACGGCATCAACGCCGGCGCCCGCGCGGCTCGCCCCGCGGCGGCACGGCAGGGCTCCGACACGGCAGGGGCGTTCTCCCGCGCGCTGAAGACGCGGCTAGAGGCAGCGTTCCGCGCCCTCCCGAAGATCAACATCGATGCGAACACCAGCGAGGCTGACGCCGACCTGCAGGCCCTGCGGGTCCGGATGGAGTCCCTGGCCGACAAGCGCATCGGCATCGACATCGACGCCGCGGCGGCGAAGGCCGAGATCCAGCAGATCGAGGCCGAACTCACCCGCCTCGGTGCACGGCACCCGAACGTCCAGGTCCGCGCGGACACAGCGACCGCGCGCGCCGAGCTCGCCGCGGTACGAGCGCAGATCGCCGCGGTCGACGGCCGCCGCATCAACATCGACACTGACGTCGACACGACGCGGGCCACCGCGTCGATCCTCCACCTCACCGTCGCCCTGGCGGGGCTCGCCGTGGTGCCGGCGCTCCCGATCCTGGCTGCCGGCATCGGGTCGATCGCGTCCGCCGCGGTCGTCGCCTCCGTCGGTGTCGGGGTCCTCGCCGCGGTCGCGATCCCCGCGTTCGTCGGCATCGCCGGCGCCCTGCAGGCGCAGAAGGCCGCCCAGGACGCTGCGGCGACCGCCACAGCCCGCGGCACACAGGCCACGGCACAAGGCGCTTCGCAGGCGCTGCAGATGGCGTCCGCGCAGCAGGCCCTGGCCGCGGCAGAGCGAAATGGTGCCCGGCAGATCGCGCAGGCTCAGGCGCAGGTCCGGCAGGCCAAGCAGGCCGCGGCGGACGCCGTGATGCAGGCGGCACAGCGCAACGCGCAGGCCGCCCGGGCGATCGAGGACGCTGAGCGGGCCCTGGTCCGTGCGCAGCAAGACGCTCGGCGCGCTCAGGAGGATCTGACCGACGCACGCCGTGAGGCCCGTCACGAGTTGGAGGACCTGAACGCGCGCCTGGCCGGCGCCCGACTCGACGAGCGGGACGCCGCTCTGCAGGTGAAGGAGGCGGAGCAGGAGCTCGCCGCGGCCCGCGCCTCGGGCGTCCGTGGTCTGGACTTGCAGCGGGCGCAGCTCGCCTACGACCAGGCGGTGCAGCGCCTTCGGGAGCAGCAGACGGAGACGAAACGTCTCACCTCCGACACGGCGGAGGCCAACCGGGCTGGTGTGGAGGGCTCGGACACGGTTCGGGCTGCTCAGGACCGGCTGGTGCAGGCGCAGGGCCAGGTGGCGGACAGTGCGCGTGCGGTGCGGGATGCGCAGGCGGAGGCCGCCCGGACGCAGGTGGAGACGGCGCGGCAGGTCGCCCAGGCGCAGGAGCGTGTCGGTGAGGCGACGGCGAACGTCGCGAACGCGCAGCAGGCGGCGGCTGAGTCGGTCGCGTCGGCGCAGCGGCAGATCCAGTCGGCGTCGCTCGCTGCGGCGGGCGGGGTGGATCAGGCCGCGGTCGCGCAGGCCAAGTACCAGGCCGAGCTGGCGAAGTTGTCGCCGGCGGCGCGGGGCACGTTCGACGCGTTCATGTCGCTGCGGACGGCTTTCTCGGCGTGGTCGCGGTCGTTGCAGCCGGCGGTGATGCCGATCTTCACCCGTGCGTTGCTTGGGATCAAGAACAGTTTGCCCGGGTTGACGCCGATCGTGCTGGCCGCGGCACGGGCGATCACCACGCTGCAGGACCGGGCGTCCGCCGGGTTCCGCTCCCCGTGGTGGCAGGAGTTCAAGAAGGATCTGACCGGCTCGGTGGAGCCGGCGATCATCGGCATGGGCGCTTCCTTCGGCCGAGTCTTCAGGGGGATGGCCGGCATTGTGCAGGCGTTCATGCCGCACATGGACTCCATTTCCGCGCGGATGCAGCGGATCACGGGCCGGTTCGCCGACTGGGGCACCGGGCTGAAGGGGAGCCAGGACTTCGAGCGGTTTCTCCGGTACAGCGCGGAGCAGGCGCCAATCTTGGCTGAGGCCCTGTCGGCGGTGGCGCGGGCGTTCTACGAGGTCGGTAAGGCGCTGTCGCCGCTGTCAGGCCCGGTGTTCGAGGTTATCGGGGCTTTCGCGCGCGGTCTGGCGGATATCGTGCGGGATTTGCCGTGGCTCGTGCAGCTCATCTATGCGGTGATCATCGCGTGGAAGCTGTGGACGATCGCGGTCTGGCTTTTCAATGTCGCCTGGAGCCTCACCGGTATCCCGCTGATTATCGCTGCGGTGGTGGCGCTCGTCGCCGCCGTCATCTATGCGTGGAAGAACTTCGACTGGTTCCGCACCGCGATGATCGCTGCCTGGAATGGGGTCAAGACCGCGGCCCTGTGGGTGTGGAACACGGTCCTCAAGCCGACGTTCACGGCGATCTGGACTGCGCTGCAGACCGTCGGCCGCTGGGCGATGTGGCTGTGGAACACCATCCTCAAGCCGGTCTTCAACGCGATCAGTGTGGCGGCCCGCATCCTCGCAACGATCATCGTCACGGTCGTTATCGGGCAGATCATCGTGCGCTTCAGGGTCCTCGCCGCGATCGCGATGTGGCTGTGGAACACGGTGCTGAAGCCGGTGTTCCAGTGGATCGGTGCCGCCGGGAAGTGGATGTGGGACAACGTCCTCAAGCCGGCTTTCGACGCCCTGGTCGCTGCATTCCGGGCGATCGGATCGGCGGCGACTTGGCTGTGGCAGTCCGTGATCTCCCCGGTGTTCGGGTGGATCGGAGGCAAGGCGTCGTGGTTGTGGAGCAACGCGATCAAGCCTGCCTTTGACGCGATCAAGGCGGGGGTTCGGTTTGTTGCCGATGTCGTGAAGTGGCTGTGGGACACGAGCGTTAAGCCCACCTTCACCTGGATCGGCGACAAGGCGACCTGGTTGTGGAAGAACGCAATCAAGCCGGCTTTCGATGCCATCAAGGTAGGCATCAAAGCGGTCGGTGACGCCTTCGAGGACGCGAAGGACTTCATCGGCCGGGCGTGGGACAAGGTCAAGGACATTGCCAAGGGTCCCGTTCGCTTCGTCATCGAAAAGGTCTACAACGCGGGCGTCGTGCCGGTATGGAATTTGGTGGCGAATGCGTTCGGCGCGCCAACGCTGAAGGAAATGAAGATCCGGGGCTGGGCGACCGGTGGTGTTCTCCCCGGGTACACGCCCGGACGCGACGTCCACCGCTTCGTCAGCCCCACCGGGGGCGGGCTGGAACTCTCCGGTGGCGAAGCGATCATGCGCCCGGAGTGGACCCGCGCCGTCGGCTCCGGCTTCGTGAGCACCATGAACCGGATCGCGTCCAGCCGCGGTTCCACCGGCGTGAAGCGCGCCCTGGCTCCGATGCTGGGCGGCAATCCGGACGTGCCGACGCAACGCTTCGCGGACGGCGGCATCTGGGGGTGGGTGAAGAACACCACCGCCGGCGTCGGGACTGCGGTGTGGGAGAAGGTCAAGGAGGGCGCCTCCTGGGTGACCGACACCCTGGAAGCATCGGCGCGGGCCGGCGTGAAGAACGTCGTCGACCCGATCCTCGCCTCCTTCCCCGGCGCCCATACGGGCTTCGGGAAGATGATCCGCCGCATCCCCGACAAGGTGATCGACAGCCTCTTCGGCTACACGAAGGAGGCCGACAAGCGCACCGGAGGCGGCACCGGCGGGCCTCGGATCAAGGCGGCCTTGAACTGGGCGCGTGCTCAGGCCGGGAAGCCCTACATCTGGGGCGGCACCGGCCCGGCCGGCTACGACTGCTCGGGTTTCCTCGGCGCGATCGAGAACGTCATCCGCGGCATCACACCGCCGTATCGCCGCAGGTGGGCGACGATGGCGTTCAACGGCCGTACCGCTCCCCCCGGCTGGGTCCTGAACGGCAAGAGCCCGTTCACGATCGGCATCACGAACGCCGGCGTTGGGCACACCGCGGGCACCCTCGGCGGCGTCAACGTCGAGTCCCGCGGCGGCGACGGCGTCGTCATCGGGAAGCGGGCCCTCGGCTCGCAGGCCGCGATGTTCCGCGACGTGTACGGCTTCATGCCCGGGAAGTACGACAGCGGCGGCTACCTGCCAGAGGGGTTGTCCCTCGTCTACAACGGCACCGGGAGCCCCGAGCCCGTGTTCACCTCCGGGCAGGCCAGCGCCCTCGCGCGGGCCGCAGTCGGCGGCGGGCTCCAGCCCGGCACGCCGGTCACCCTCGTCGTCCAGGACGGCCCGACGCTTCGCGCCTACGTCGACGGGCGGGCCGACGGCCGCGTGGGTGCAGTTCTGGGGCCGCTCGCCACCGCCATCCAAGGAAGAAGGGGCTGAGGCGATGGGGATCCCCGGGAACTACTTGTCGGACACGACGTCGACGATGACCCCTAACATCTCCGGCTGGACACCGCTGCTGAACTGCACGATCGGTCTCGGCTCCGGCGGCAGCATGACGGACGGCTGTCTCTTCATGACGTCCGTCGCCGCAGGCGAGATGCGGGTCCGCACGGTCGCCTCGTACCCGGTCGTGCCCGGCGTCGAGTACTCCGCTTTCGCGGATGCGGCCGGGGCGACGGTGCCGGAGCGGATCGGGATCCGCTGGCTCACCGCGAGCAACACCGAGGTGAGCATCACGTGGTCGCTGACAACGGCCACGGCGGCAGCGGGCTGGCACCGGATCGCGGTCGCCGACTGGGCCCCCGCCGGCGCAGCGAACGCCCAGGTCGTGTTCTCCTCTACGCCCGCCGGGGCCGGGGTGCTGCAGTACTTCGACAACGTCTACCTGGGTCTGCCGTGGCGCACCACGGGCAACCTGCTGAGCGCGAACGCCGAGACGAGCGAGCGGGCATCAGGGTGGGAGTGGGGCGTCCCGACCAACGCCACGGTGGCTCGGCAGATGCCGGCGGTCGCCTGGTCCAGCACCACCTACGTGGTCGGCGGGCACGTCGCGGCGATGACCGTGACAGCAGCCGGCAACGCCAGTTTCCGCTCCACGGACCTGCCTTCGATCACTCCGGGAACGGAGTACCTGGGCTACCTGCACCTCAACCCGCCCACCGCGGGGAGCACCGCGTGGGTGGAGCTCAGGTTCTACGACGCCTCGTTCACCCAGGTCCAGGCCACCCGGGCCACCTTGGCGGCGCCGGGGACGGGCTGGTACCGGCAGCGGGTATCGGCGGTGGCACCTGCGGGGGCAGCGTATGCGACGCTCGCCGCGGGCCTGGACGGCGCGACCGCGGGACAGGTGCTGCGGACCGATACCGCGGTCATCACCGTCGCCCCGGAGTTCCGCGAAGGCAGTGTTGTCCCGTACGCGGACGGCGGGTTCGAGCAGGGCATCGGCGCCTGGACGGTCGTCTCGGGCGCGGCGACCCTCGCTCGCCTCACGCCGTGGGGTACGGACTCGCTGGAGGCGTCGTACTGCATGACCGTCACTTCGGCGACGGCCACCACCAGCGTGATTCGCTCGGGCCGCTACCCGATCGGCGCTGCCGCGGCGGGGCTGTCGTTCCGCATCGAGGCCGGCATGAAGACCACGGCCGGGTCATGGACACTGACGCGGGCAATCCGCTGGTACTCCGCTACCGGCACAGACCTCGGCGTCAGCGCCGGATCTCCAGGGACACCCCCGTCGCCCGGCTGGTGGTTGTTGTCGATCGACCAGACCGCGCCCGCTGGGGCGACGCAGGCTGCGATCGAGTACACCCTCACCGCGGGCGCCGCGGCATCGGTGATGCGGATGGACAAGGTCTCACTGTGGCAGGCGCTGCCGTTGACCGAGGCGGTCCCGGACGACGCCACCGCTTCGATCCGGGTCACGTTCCGGGAGATCAACACCGCGGGCACGATCTCCATTTGGCGGGTCACCCCTGACGGGACCCGTACTCCGGTCCGCGGCGCCGACGGTCTGATCCTCGGTGTGCCGTCTGCGTCCGATGTGGTCGTGATCGAGGACTACGAGGCGCCGCTCGGAGTGCCGGTGTACTACTACGCGGAGACCCGCACCGGCACCGCGCTGTCCTCGACCCGGGCCACTGCCACGGTCACCCTGGCCCCCGGCGACCTCAACCTGTGCTGGCTCAAAGACCCGGGCTATCCGCAGCGGAACCTGCAGGTCATGGTCAAAGTGCCTCCGGCGTGGAAGCGGCCGATCCAGCAGGCGGTGTACCGCGTCCACGGCCGGCAGAACCCGGTCGTGCACTCGGACGTCCGCGGCGGCCTGGAGGGGGACCTCGTCGTCTACACCCGATCCGATGCGGAAGCCACCGCCCTCACCTGGGTCCTGAGCTCGGGAAACATCCTGCTGTGGCAAGTAGTGCCCGGCGTCCACGAAACGGACACCTACGTCTCCGTCGCGGAGACGTCTCTGCCCCGCGGCGCGCCGCTCGCGGGCGAGGCGTGGCGGGAATGGACCCTGGCGCTGACCCAAGTCGACATGCCCACCACGGTCGGCGTCGCCGGAAGCGCGGGCCGCACCTGGCAGGACGTCCTCACGGAGAACGCGACGTGGCAGGACGTGCTGGACCGCTTCGCCACCTGGGAGGCCGTGTTCCTCAACCGCCCGATCGGAGGCTGAGCGTGTATCCGGTCTCCGATCGCTTCCTCCAAGCCCTCGCGGGCTCCTACAACCCGGTCACCCAAGCAACGCTGTACCGCGCAGACGGCATGGTGGAGACCTTGCCCATCACAGGTGGCACAGTCACCGTGGACCGCTCCCAGCAGTCCCGCCGCACCTGCTCCACCACGTCCGCCGACCTGGCTCTGATCCCGCTAACCAGCATGGACAAGGCCGCGATCTACGGGGCCCGCCTGCAGATCAGCCGCGGCATCCGGCTGGGGGAGTACCAAGAACTGGTGCCGGTCGGCCTGTTCCGCGTCGACGGCGTCGCGGGCGACATCGACATGGGCCCGGTGACCCTGACCGGCAAGAGCCTGGAGTGCGTGGTCGCCGACGACCGGTTCACCGCCCCCTACCGGGGGTCCGGGACCGCGGTCGGGGCGATCACCGCCCTGATCCGCCGGAGCATCCCCACCGCCACGGTCGACAGCAGCAACGCCACGGACGCGCCGATCGGGCCCCGTACCTGGGACGTCGAGGGCGACCCGTGGGCCGCGGTCGTGGAGCTCGGCGCCGCCATCGGCTGCGAGGTGTTCTCGGACGCGGACGGCACGTTCATCATCGCGCCGCTGCCCGACATCGCCACCACGACCCCGGTGTGGACCATCGCGGCGGGCGAAGGGGGCGTCTACATCCAGGCCAACCGCGGAATGAGCTCCGAAGGCGTGAAGAACGGCTGGTTGGTGCGCGGGGAGAACACGGAGACCGGCGCCGCCGCGGTGCAGGCGCTCGTCGTCGACAACGACCCCGGCTCGCCGACGTACTGGTCCGGTCCGTTCGGCCGCCGCCCCGATTTCTACAGCAGCTCCACCATCGTCACCGTCGCCTCCGCGTCGGCCGCGGCCACGCTCAAGCTCCGGGCCAGCGTCGCGCCGAACGCGACCGCAGACATCAGCGCCCTGCCCAACCCGGCGCTGGAACCCGGCGACGTTCTGCGCGTCGTCTATCCAGACGGCTCCAAGGAACTGCACCAGGTCGCGTCGTTCTCGATCGACCTGGGTGTCGGCGGCGACTTCGTAATCCAGACCATCAGCGCGAAGGAGGGCACGTGAATCCGTCCGCTCGGGCCGTGACGGACCGGATTGCTGCAGCGGTCCGCGACCAGGCCATCGCTGCGAGCGCGGATTCGCCGCGGGTACGGGGCGCGGACTGGCGCACCGCGACGGTGGCAACCGTCAACACGGACGGCACCATCGTCACTACGGACGGGATCACGGCCCGCCGTCTCCTCTCGTACTCGTTCCCCCGCGCCGGCGATCAGGTCGTGATCACGCAGTCATCTGCCGGGAATTGGGTCGCTCTCGCCGAAACCGCAGCCACGGGCGCGGGGCAGTGGATCGCCTTCTCGCTCGCCTCCGGCTGGGCGGCCACCGTCGGCTACTACACCCCGGCCTACCGAATCAACGACGACGGCACAGCGAGCTTGTCCGGCATGGCCTCCATGACGGGCGCCCTCGCCGCGGGTGCGACGGTCGCCACGCTTCCGGCGGAAGCCCGGCCCGCGAGCCGCGTACGTGTCACTGCCCAGGTCGCGGCCGGGTACTTCTGCGTGCTGACCCTGGATCCCGGCGGCGCGATCACCACCGGCGACTTCAACCCGGCGTTGCCCGGCACGGGCACCAAGTACTCCCAATTCGACGTATTCGGCCGCTACCGCCTGCTCTGAGGAGGCCCCCTTGCCCGCTGAGGATGACTACGGCCAAGGCGTCTCGATCGCCTCCCTCACGGACCCGCCGGACGCCGCGACCCTGGCAAGGAATATCGCCAACGGTGCCGTATCGCGCGGCGTGCTGCGGTTCACGACCGCATCCCAACGCGCCGCCGAACTCGTCGGGGCCGGCGCCCCCGTCGAGGGCATGATCTCTACCCAAAGCGACACGAAGCGCGTCTACCGGTACGACGGATCCGCATGGGTTCCGATCTCCGCCCTCGTGCAGCGCGGCAGCGTCAGCATCTCCTTCACCGGACAGACGTCCTACACCACCACGGTCACCTTTCCGACCCCGTTCCCGACCACACCCTCCGTGTCGGTGAACATCAACTACCTCGGGGCCCCTGCTGCACGGTGGGGCGAACGAGCCGGCGCCGTCACGGCCACGAACTTCTCCCTCGCGGTGTTCTCCAACGACCCCGCCATCCCCTCCACCTGGAGCGGCGTGGACGTCCAGTGGATCGCCGTGGCGACCTGACCCCGAAGTCGACGACGGCCTCCTCTCTCCTCTCCGTCTGCCCCGGCGCCGCTGGCCCGGGGCTTCTGCACGTCTGGAGTACCCATGGCCACACCACTTACAGCCGCAGCTTTCGAGGCGGCTCTTCGCGCCGAGGGCGTCCGCGTCGTCGAGGTCGGCGGCTGGCAGACCCACACCCGCACCGGGTCCGGGCGCCCGTGGGGCCCGGTGCACGGCGTGATGATCCACCACACCGTGTCCTCCGGCACGCAGGCGTCGGTCGACCTGTGCCGCCGCGGGCACGCCGACCTGCCGGGTCCCCTGTGCCACGGGGTGGTGCCGAAGGACGGGACGGTGCACCTCGTCGGCTACGGCCGGACGAACCACGCAGGCGGCGGCGACCCTAGGGTCCTCGACCAGGTGATCGCCGAGTCCTACACCACCCGACCGACGGCGCCGAAGAAGGGCAACGTCGACGGTGTCGATGGCAACGCTCGCTTCTACGGCTTCGAGTGCGTCAACCTCGGCAACGGCAAGGACCCCTGGCCCGAGGCCCAGCTGGACGCGATCGAGCGGGCCGCGGCAGCTCTGTGCCGCGCGCACGGCTGGAGCGCGAAGAGCGTCATCGGCCACCTGGAGTGGCAGTTGGGGAAGGTCGACCCGCGAGGCTTCGGCATGCCCGACCTGCGCGAGCGGATCGCCCGCCGGCTGGCCGGCAAGCCGGGGCCGAAGCCGCCCGCGCCGAAGCCCACCTACCAAATCCACGTCGTAAACCCCGACGAAACCTGGGCCAGCATCGGCGACCTCCACGACACCAGTGTCGAACGGCTGCGCCGGCTGAACGGTGCCGACCTCAGCATCGGCCGCAAGATCAAGTTCTGAAGCATCGGAGAGACCATGGACCGCATCGCCATAACGAAGACCGCCTCCATCTACGCCCGCGACCTGGCAGAACGCGTCGTATGGACCTTTCTCACTGCCTCGGCTGCCGTCGCGCTCGCGGCTGGACCTGCGGACATGCTGTCCGCTTCCTTCTGGGAAACCGTCGGTGCGGCTGGCCTAGCGGCGGCCGGCTCGCTGCTGAAGGGCCTTGTAGCCCGCGTGATCGGCGATAAGAACTCCGCCTCATCAGCCCCGGGGGTGTAGCCAGTGCTGCGGCGGGCGCGGTCCCGCCTCGGCCGCCGCGGCGCCTACCTCGTCTGTCTCGGCACCGTGTGGGTGCTGTACGGGGCTGGGCTGCTCGTGCAGCCAGTGCCGGACACCCGCGGCCTTCGACACGTGCTGGCCTTGGCGCCGATGGACGTGTGGGCGTGGTGCTGGATCGTCGCCGGCGTGGTGGCCGTCGTTGCGGCGTGGAAGCCGACCGGGCGGGATTGGCCGGGGTTCGCGGCGCTCACGGTGATGCTGGTGCTGTGGGCGCTGTCGTACGCCGCGGCGTGGGCGGGGGGCGAGTACTCGCGGGGCTGGATCGCAGCGGCGATCTGGGCCGCGGTGGGCGCCGGGTGCGCCGTGGTCGCGGGGTGGCCGGAGCCGCCGCGCTCGGAGAGATAGGCACGACCAGATGACGATGGAGACGTGGGTGCAGGCGGTGCTCGCGCTGGTGGGCACCGCGGGTGGGGTGGTGGCCGCGAGATCGGCGCGAAGGACCCGCAGGCAGGAGCGCCGGGACGACTTCACGGCGATCACGGAGCGCATGGAGCGGGACATCGCCCGCCAGGAGCAGCGGATCGGGGTCCTGGAGGAGCGGGCGGTGGGGCAGCGGGAGACGATCCGCTACCTGGAGTCGTGGGTCCGCACCTTGTACGGCTACATACGGCGAGCGGGCCTGGAGCCGCCGGCGCCGCCACAGCCGGTACCGGACGCGGCCCGCGAGTACCTGCACATCGAGACGTGAGGAGCGAAATGAGCGAGTCCCCGACGGAGCAGACCGAACCGGATGAGGTGCCGACCGAGCGGCCGGTGGAACCGGAGGTGCATCACGAGACAGCGGACCGGGCGACGCTGGAGGAGATGGGGGTACTGGATCCGCATCCCGCGCCGCCATCGGCACCCGGGCCGTCGCCTGTTCCTCCGGCAGCGTGACACTGCCCCGCCTCGACCTTCGGGTCGATGGCGGGGCGCTTCGTCATGCCGAGGGTGCGTCGCAGGCGCAGACGCCTCGGCAGTCTCCAGCCCTGTGCATCAGTCCCCCTTGCGGTAGCGATTGACGTGGTTACGGACGCTGGCCGGCGCTCCGACATATCCGCAGCCATACGGACACTTCTCCCAGCCTCCGCCAGCGACTGCGGCCTCGGTCACCGAATTCTCGGGGCCAAATCCGTGCTCGGCGAGCAGGTGAGGCACCGACGCCTTGTACCGGACAGCCATCAAAGCGGCCTCGGCGACCTTGTCGTGGCCCTGGGCGAAGAAGCGTCCGATGCCGACCTCCTTGCCACAGCCGCACCAGCAGAAGCCGTTCGGGAGGAGCCGCTTGCTCACTTTCCCTCCAGCCGTGCACGGATCGCAGCGACCACGTCAGACACGGCCTGGTTGAACGCCTCGTCCGCCAGAGTGCCGGTGTCGTCGTTCAGGTACTCGTCACGTGCGGCCTCGATCGCCTCGGTGAAGATTTCGGTGCGGTAGTAGTTCTGTAGATCACTGGCCAGGTGTTCGGCGAGGTGGTGACGCATCGGTGCGAGGCGCAGCGCGTCCCAATGGTTCGTCTTGTTGAAGTGGACCAGCGAGTCGTAGATGCGGTCCAGGAACGTGGGGTTGACGCCTTCCACTTCCTGAACTGCGGTGATGTCGAACCCGAACCGGACGTCGGAGCATCTGTCGTAGATCTCCTCGCTGATCCGCTCGGGGCCGACGTCGCGGTCCGCTTGGACGCGCATCGTCAGGGCGTACGTTTTCATGAACTCAAGGTAGCAAGTCAAGACATGCAGTCAAGGAGTGATGTCAAGAGTTGCGTACGTGGTGGGGTGCTGTTCGGCACCTGACACGTGGATCTACCAGCAGTGATGGGGATTAAGAGCTCGAAGACGGCCCATGAAGCCAGGGTCTGGCGTGGTGGCCTGGTGCTCACCGGTGGCCGTGTCCAGGTAGCCCCAGGCGCCGCGCTGCCCTCGCCCGCAGACCATCAGGGTGAGCGTGCTCCCGGGCTCATGGATACGGGTGACCTCGTGATACACCTCGCGCGACACGGTGTTGACGCCACCGGCGGCGTGCTCGACGCCGCGGTCGGCCCGCACGGAGCCCTCGCCGGGTGTGTAGCGGTCTTCGTTATACCCGCCCGAGGAGGACGTGCGCGTCGAATGCCCACGGGTGCGAGTGCGGCTGGGACTGCCGGCCGCCGCGGAGGTCGGGCGCATACCAGATGTTGGCGCGCAGGGTGCGCTCGATCGTGTTGAGGAGGGTCAGTTCCGCTTTGTACGCCTCGCCGTCCTCGTCGGGCACGAGCGTCCACCCCGCCGGCGCGACGAAGTGCTCCCACGCGAGCGGCGGCCGGTCCGGTACCTGCTTGGCGAGCGCAGCGCGGGTGGCCTCGTACATGTCGTGGGTGACCTTCAGACCGGGGATGATCAGGTGCGTCACGACTCCTCCTGGGTGATGACCTCGATGTAGATGCGGCAGCCGGTGCCGCGGCGGTTGGGGACGGGGGTGGATACGTCCCCGACGATCAGGTCTGGTGCGGCGCGGAGGGCCTTGACGACGGCGTCTGCGGTGGTGGTGACGTCGCTGGTGTCGGAGCCCATGAGACGGAGGGTTGGCATGCCAACGACGTTACGGCCGCCTGCTCTTGACCGTGGTTGATCCTGGGGTTCGTCAGAGATCTGTCACGTTTTCTCGGTACGGTCGCCGTCACGAAGAACTTGGGGGAGAGTCCACATGGGCATCACGATCGCGACGGCATCCCGGCAGGGCACCGGCACCAACAACGCCGACAGCGCGGCGGCTTTCACCGCAGCCGACGGGACCCTGGCGGCGGCCGTCGTCGACATGATCGGCCACGCCCCGACCGCACCGCGGGTGGGCATGTTGTGCGCGGAGACCGCGGTGCGGGTGGGCTCGCAGAAGGGTGCGCTCGCCGGCATTCTCGCCGCCGCTGCCCTCGTGGCCGACCCGGGCGCCGGCGACGAGCCGGAGCCGGACGGTGTCGCGGTCCTTGCTGTCGTCGAGCCGGACGAGACGCGGCTCGCGTGGGTGGGCGATTGTGTCGCGCTCTCGTGGAACGGCAAGCAGTTGCTGCGCCGCAGCACGCCGCAGAGCATGGGCGAGTTCCTGCGCATCAACGACGACGAGGGCCGGGCGATCAAGCACGACAACTGGGTGAGGATCGCGCTCAGCACCTCGACCGCGACGAACGTTGCCGTGACGTCCGTCCCGCGCGACGAACTGCTGCTGCTCGTTTCCGATGGTGTGGTGGACCAAGTCGAGCACGGCACGCTGGAGACGCTGGTGCTGGAGCACGCCGACAACCCGCAGGCCCTGGTGGACGCGATCGTCGCCGCTGCCGAGCCGGACGAGCGAGGGCGCCGGGACGACGCGACCGCGGTCGTGATCGTTGCGTTTGCGCGGTGACGTGGACGGCCGCCGGCTGAGGCGGCGCCTGGTCAGGTACGCGGCAGCCGGCGGGCCAGTTGCTCCCAGAGCTTGGCGGCTGCCGTGGCGGTGGCTTCGTCGGTGCCGGGTGCCTCGGCGAGTACACGCAGCAGGGCGATCGCGGCCACGGTCTCACCTGCGGTGAGGATGGGGAGGCGGTCGCCGGGTGCGTTCAGGAGCTGGTCGAAGTCTCTGCCGGTGCAATGGCGCGGCCCCGCGGGCGGACGCGGGGCCTCTCTGTGAGTTCCGCAGACAAGTTGGAGCTCGCGCGGCACACTCAGCGCAAAGGGGGTGCCGCATTGGACGACCACGTGAATCCGGAGCTGCGTCGACGACTGGAGGCGCGCAGAGAAGAGGAGGCCGTCCTTGCGAGAGCCCGCCAGCCCTATCGCTCCCGTGGCCGGGATACGAGATTCTGGGTGATCTTCTACGTGGTCATGTTCATTGCCTTCGCGATCCTCGGCAATCTGGTCGACTGAATGGCCTTGTTGCGGCGCCTGGGTGCACGGTGCTGCGCAACGGGGGTGGCGCCCCGCCGTCGCGGGGGTGGTCCCGTTTCGCCATGGTGGGCCGCGGAGAGCCACGTGAAGTCCCCGCCGCGCGGGGGTGGTCCGTGTTTCCGTCTCGGGGCGAAGTGGGCCCCGCCGTCGCGGGGTTGCGGTGGCCTCGCTGCGTGACGCCGTGGCCAAAGCGGGTCAAGGAACCAGGGCCCGTCAACCGATCGTGGCTAGATCAATTCATATGAGTGGTCAGTAGTGCCTCCGTGCGGCTGCGCGCCGTTAGGTGTTGCGAAAACACCAGTCAGGCGTCGCGCAGCTCGCTGGGTCCTGGCAGACAAGTCGAGCTGCGCGACGCCCTTCAACAGGAGGTCGCGTTGCCAACGCCCCCTGACCCGCAGTCTCCTGCGGGTGGCTCGAAGGACGAAGAGGACGAGCACGATCGACGCAAGGGAGATCCGGGCCCCTCTTCGTCGCCGGTACCCGAGGTCGCGAACGCCACCACCAAGGTTCGGGGGTGGTGGCGCCGATAGCTAGCCATGCCACTCCCTCCCCATCGAGTCTGCCCGTCGTCCCCCTGGGCGGCGGGCAGGCTGCACGCTGCCCACATTTACTACACCCTTAAACTACCGGCGCTAGCCGGTCGTAGTATTCAACAGGTTGAAAACCACATCTGGCGAACGACCGAATTGGCCCGACGGCCACGCCCATTCACCCATATGGGGGGTGGGGTGTCGTGTCGGGTGACGCGGTAACCTCGGGGTCGAGCACCTACTCACGTGAGTCACTGGCCTCCACCACCACTGCGACACGTGACGCAGTGGTCTCGCGCCAAGCACCTAGTGACGTCACCGGGTGGTCCAACGGCTTCATCCCAGGAACGTTCCTAGGATGTGTCGTACTGGTGTGCCCTTCCACCCCGCCATTCGATCATGGTGGTGTCACTGCCGACGAGCGCTTCGGCGTGGTCGAGCCCAGCAGCGCGCAGGAACTCGATCAAATCGGCATCCGAGTACGCGACGCCCAGGATGCTGTTGCGCACAGTAACCCTGCGCCCACCGCTGGGGCTGGGCCGGTGGACGACGACGGGTGCAACCATGCCTCAAGGATGCGCCCGGCCGGCTCCCGTAGCACCCCGGGCGGTCAGCCCTCAGGGCACTCGACGTCGTGCCGCACCCGCTGCTTCAACGCCTTCTCCACGACGTACCGCGACTGCCCGGTAGCCGCGGCGTGTGCCGTGATGCCTGCCTGCACCGCGGTGGCGGTGGGGATCGTGAGGGCGCCGGCCTGGATCTCGACCCAGGCGTTCCGCTCCAGCGCGATTAGCTCGTCCGTAAGTTCGATAGCAGCCACGGGCCGATCTTAAGCGCCCCGCGTGACGAGCTCGACGACCCGATCCGTGTCAGCGAGGTCGGCCAGTACGACGTCCGCGCCGGCCGCCACCAACTGGTCCTCGGCGCTTCGCCCTGTGGCGACGGCGATGACCCGGACACCGTGCGCTCGTGCACCCGCGACGTCGGCGGGGGTGTCGCCAATTAGGACGGCGTCCTCGGCTGGGACGCGGGCGCGATCGAGTGCGAGCCGCACGAGATCCGGGCGCTCTTCGGCGTCTTCGCCGTAGGCGCCGAGGCCCCACTGCATGTGCTGGTCCAGCCCGAACACGGACAACTTGATCTCTGCGACGCGGCGCACGTTGCCAGTCACGACGGTCTGGGCGATCCCATCTGCGGCGAGAGTGTCCAGCGCTGCGGCAGCCCCGGCGAGCGCATGACCGCGCTCTCGTAGGGCGGCGCCGTGCTTCAGATGCTGGTCGGCCAGTGCGGCGGCGAACCGCTCGAAGTCGCGGCGGTCGACGTCGAGTCCGTGAAGGCGGGCCGTCTCCCGGAAGATGACCGGCTCGGTGATCCCGTCGATCTTCGCCTGCTGCCGCATCGGTACGCCCGTCACCGCCTCGAACGCCGCGGCAGACAGCTCGCGTCCGACGCCGCGTGTCGCGATGAGGGTGTGATCGATGTCCCACAGCACCAGCATGGTCGCCTCCCCTGTTCGGATGGGTCCACTCGATCGTGCACCATCCGTGCCGGCTCTTGTCATCCTGCGTACGCTGGCGGCACCGCAGCGGAGGTGCACGATGACGGTACGACTTCCCCTAGGCAAGCGCGTCGTTAGATACCGGCGCCGGACCGGCCGAAGCCAGGCCGCGATCGCCGGGCTGGTCGGGATCTCCGAGCGCTACCTGTCCCAGATCGAGAACGGGCACAAGACGCCGTCGGCTGACGTGCTGACCAAGCTCGCCGCTGAACTCGGCGTTCCTGTCGCGGCGCTGCTGGCGGAGGAGCCCGTACCGCAGGCATCCGCTCCGCTGACCGTGGCGCCCGAAGTGGCGCGAGCACTGCTCGGCTACGGACCGTGCCGCACCGCCGAGCCGGTGGCACCCGCAGCACTCCGTGAGCGCGTCGAGAACGCGTGGCAGACCTGGCAGTCCTCGCCGCAGCGCTTCACGGACATCGCCGATATCCTCCCCGCTCTGATCCAGGACACAGAGCACGCGGTTCGCGCCCGCCGCCGGGACGCCGATGCAACTGCCCGCCGTGAGACCCTGCGAGTCGCCGCCGACCTGTACGGCCTGCTGCGCTCATATTGCCGACGGGCCGGCCGCCTGGACCTCTCCCTGATGGTCGCCGACCGGGCTCGGCAGGCAGCGGAGGACGCCGACGACCCCATCCGAATCGCCGCAGCTGCCTGGAACCTCGGACACGCCCTCCTCGCAGACCCACGCGGTGAAACGATCGAAGAAGCAGGGGAGGTCGCACAGGCTGCGGTCGCCGAGCTGCGCCGCGCTCCTGCGGGCGGCACGCCAGATGCACTGGCGATGCAAGGCGCTCTGGAGCTGGTCTCCGTCGTCTCCGATGCACGGCGACAACGCTGGTGGCAGGCGCGAGACAGGCTGGAGAAGACCGCGGTGCCCCTCGCGAAGCAGGCCGGCGAAGGGAACGTCGGGCGGACCGTGTTCGGGCCGACGAACATCATCCTGCACGCGATCAGTATCGAGATGCTGGCCGGCGAGGCGGCCGAGGCCCTGCGCCTCGCCGACCTGGTCGACACCAGCGCTCTTGCCTCGCACGAGCGGGAGTTCACGTTCACTATGGAGGTGGCTCGGTGCTGCGCCATACGCCGCGACGACGCCGCGGTCCTGGTGCACCTGCTGAGGTTGGAGGAGCTGTCGGCGGAGGACTTGGTGCGTAGCCCTGCGGCGTTGCTGATGCTGGCCGACCTGCAAAAGCGCGCCCGGCCCTCGTACCGGCGCCCCGTCGACCAGCTCGCCGAGCGTCTCGGCGTCTGACCCGAACTCCGGGCATACCCGAACTGTGAGTTCGGGTCGCCAGGCCGGGGCGGCCCTACCTTCGCGGGACACCAACGTGAAGGGACCGCCGTGAGAACAGCACCGGTACTCCCCGGCTCCAACGGCACGCACCTCGTCGAAGCCGGCGTCGACTGGGACGTGGTCCGCGTCAGCCGCCACCTCGGTCTCCAAGCACTCGACCGCCTGGACCCGGGTTCTCTCGTGGTGGCGCCGAGCCGCCCCGACCCTGCGCTGCACTTCTTCGTTGTCGCCGGCAGCACCTACGACTGGCACGTGGCGCAGACGTCCGCCCTGAGGCGAGCAGCCTTCGTATTGATCCCCCCTGCCGATCGCCTCCATCCTCCCGGCCCCTACTGGCTAGTCCCTCCGGGAGCCGACGGCGCGATCAACCTCACCGACCTCGACGTCCTGCGGGACGCGCTGAACGAGCTCCTCAGCGCCCTCCCCGATACGAGGGGGTCTCGGTGACCAGCCGCCGGCTGTTCGCTTTTGCGTCGCTGCGGCTGGACCCCGACGAGGACGCTGCGGCGCCCGCGTACGCGATGACGTGCGAGTGCGGGGAAACCTCTGGCCCGATGGAGCAGCAGGTCGACGCCGACCTGTGGGCGCTCACCCACACCGGTCAGCAGCCGACGCACCGTCGCTACTGCGGAACCCTGGTGCGCGCCTTCCGCGTCGTCCCGGTGCCCGGTAGCCTGCTCCACCAGATCGAGAACGGCGCGGGTGGCGACGTGGCTGCGGTCGTCGACCTGAACGCGGCGTGTAGCAGGTGCGGCACGAGCCGCGGCGTCGCCCTCGTCGCGACGTTGCCCACCGGCTCGGGCCCTGACCGCCCCGTGTACGGCTGCCCCGAGCACGCCAAGGAGCTCGCCGACGCAGCCGAGGACACCCTGCTCGGCACCGAAGCGCTCGCGCGGCTCAACCGGCTGGGAGCCGACCGTGGCTGAGCGTGTGCGTGCGAGCTTGGTGGACATCGCCCGTGATGTGCACCTGGCGTGGACAGTGGCACAGGCCCTGCCGGAGAAGGAAACGGCCCTGCGCGACCGACTGCGGTCCCACATCGCCGCCCTCGCCGACCCGGCCGAGGAATACGCCCGGAGCCTCGGCGGTGACGAGCAGCAGTGTGTCGCCCGCGACGTTCAGCGCGCTCTGGCCGCAGCCGACGACCCCGAGAGCGCGCCGCCCGGCGAGTACCTGATGCAGTTGGCGAACCACGCGAAGGGCCTTATCGGCTACGCCGTCACGGAAGGGCGGACGGTCCGTGGGTAGCGGCGTGGAGTACTGCGTGTACTGCGAAGGGCCCGTTCCCCGCTGTGATGAGAACCGGGTCGCGGATGGCTTCTCCGCCTCGGGAGCGAGACCGGACTCGTACGCGCACCCCGGATGTCGGCCGCCGCGGCGAGCGCCGCAGCCGAGTGGCCGGATCGCTGGTGGCGTACTGCGCCGGTACGGACGACGTCCCTGATCTCCGTGTGCCGGCGATCCCCGCCGGCACGCGAACCACCCGCTCCGGGGGTCTACTTCTGGCTTGCTCCGCAGAGGCGGATGAGCCACCGGTCTGTCGGGAGGATCAGATCAGCGGTCTCCACGGGATGTCCCAGCGCATCGAGACGCGTGCGCACCAGCCGATACGCCACCGAGTCCACCAGCAACCCCAGGGCGTGAGCATGGTCTTCTTCAACGGGCACCGTTCCCACCTCGACCACGTAGTCGACATGTGGTTTCCGGCGCCCTCGCCACCAGGAGGAGATCAGCATGGCGGATCGCCCTCCAGGGTCCAGGCACTCCACCAGTTCGTGCCGCAGCAGCGCGCCTTCACGAACCTGGAGCCTGGCGGCCAGTTCCGCAGTCGCGGGCCGCGGCCTGGTGTCGGTGGTCTCCGTCCCGTAGGGCCAGTCCGCGTCGGCGTCCGTGAGGGTGCGCATGGCAGGAGCATGGGCCACGGTGACCCGCTTCCGCTCTTCTCCGTCGAGAACGCCGGTGCGACGCAGCAGGACGTACGCAAGGCGAATGGTTTGAGGGTGAACTCCGTACTGGACAGCCATCTCGGCGCGCGACGGAAGGGCGTCGCCGGGGTACCACTCGCCTTGATCGATGCGGCTGTGGATGTCGGAGGCGATGCGGCGGTGTGCTGCATCGCTCATCAGGACCCCTGGCGTAGATCGTTACCTGAGGTCTGAACCTAGAAGGATCGGAACGTCTGGATATATCCAGGGCGGATCCGGCACTCTGGATATGCCAGCGACACGTGAAAACTGGAGAAGTCGGCGGGGCGACTCAGGCCGCCTCCGCCGATGGGGCGCTCCACGGTCGTCGTACCCCGCGACCATGGAGCGCCCCGGGTTACCCGTCGAAGCGCGGCGGGTAACCACCCGATCGAGTGAACCGCATGCCGTGATCGGTGTACGAGGCATTCGTTGGGCATGGTGCCGGGGTCGGACCGTCTTCACTGCCTCCAAGGGCGTGACGGTCCGGCCCCGGTCTCATGTCTCCGGGCGAGGAGCTGGGAAACGACTGGGAAACGATCATGGTCACTCATGTCCACGAAACGACCATCTATGTCCACGCCAAAATCACGTGGAGGTGGTTGACCAGTGCGTTTCCAGAGGAACCTCAGGTGATGTCGATAGAGGCGTCAATCTACTCAACTTCACCGTGACGTTACGCACTTTGCGGTCCCCGGCCGTGGCCCCGGGGGGAGGCGGTGCCAGCGGGGCGACCGGTGCTGGCGGGTCGGACCGGGAGGTGGGGAGGGGCGGGGCGCAGCGGCACGGCCGGGACGGGGCGGGGGGCCGGCCGTGCGGGTCAGGCCGCCGCGCGTCCGGGGCGCGCATATCCGGGTAGACAGCGGGCGAGTGCGCGCAGCGCATAGTGCGTACGCGACTTGACCGTGCCCGGGGGGATGCCCAGGGACTCGGCGGCTTCGTTGACGCTGAGTCCCTGGAAGTAGAGGCGGTCCAGGACCGCGCGGTGGTCGTCGCTGAGGGTGCCGACGGCGGCGCGCACGTCGAGTTGCGCCACGGCGGTCTCGGTGACGTCGCAGGGGTCGGGGGTGGTGGCCAGCACGCCGTCGCCGATCTCGGTGGGCCGGGCGAGCCGGGAGCGGCGGGCGTCGATCGCCAGCCGGCGTCCCACGGTGAACAGCCACGGGCGCATGGACTCGTAGGGGCCGTCGAACGCCTCGGGGTGCTGCCAGGCCCGCACCAGGGTCTCCTGGAGCAGGTCCTCGGCCCGTTGCTGATCGCCGTAGGTCAGACCCTGGAGGAAGCTGAGCAACGCCGGTCCGTGCTGGCGCTGCAGATCGACGATGGTCCCCTCGTCGGCGGTCGAGGAAGCGGTCGCGGTCGCCGTCGTCATGGCCAACACCCTTTCGCGTGCTCGTTGTCGGTCGGGGCGATCGGGGGGTCGTGCATTCGGGGTTGTGGCGTATCCGAACCCATCTGCACGGCGAGGGACAGAAGACCGGGCGCGGTCGTCGGCGAGCGGTCGCTTGCCGCGGCGAGTGGTGCGGCGAACGGGCGGCCGGATCCGGACGGCCGGGGAAGCGGATCGATGAACGGCCGAAAACCGGATTGTGGAACTCCGATTGGGTGACCGCTCGGGCCGTGACGCTTGACTCCCTGCCGGGCGCCCTGTGCAGTCACAAAGTCATATTGAGTGTTTTTGCACGCTTTATTCGTTCGGCGCACCGGGAGTCGATCCATGGGAGAGCGCACCACATCGCGCACACGACGTCGGTCGGTCACCCTCGCCGCCCTGCTGCTGACCGCCGTCACCGCAGCCGCGGCGGCCTGCGGCGCGCCCGACGGCGAGCAGGACCGCGGGGCGGCCCCGGGCGCCGCCCGGTCACCCGCCACCGGCGGCGCCGATCCCACGCGCAGCTTCACGCTCGTCGCCAGCGGCGACGTCCTGCCGCACGACTCCGTCATCGCCCAGGCCGCCCACGACTCCACGGACGCGTCCAACGGCGACCACGACTTCAGGCCGATGCTCGCCGCCGTCCGTCCGGTGGTGTCCACGGCTGACCTGGCGATCTGCCACATGGAGACGGTGTACGGCGCGGACGGCGACTACCGCGGCTACCCCGCGTTCACCTCGCCGCCGGAGGTCGCCCGGGGCCTCGCCGCCACCGGCTACGACGCCTGCTCCACCGCCTCCAACCACTCCCTCGACGACGGGGCCGACGGCATCCGGCGCACCCTGGACGCCATGGACACTGCCGGGCTCGCCCACCACGGCTCGGCCCGCACGGCGCAGGAGGCGGCCACTCCCGGGTGGCTGAAGGCCGGCGGAGCCAAGGTCGCCCACCTCGCTTACACGTACGGCACCAACGGCAACGAGACCCCGGAAGGGCAGCCCTGGGCCGTCCGACTGATCGACGAGGCGAAGATCGTCGCCGACGCCCGGGCGGCCCGTCGCGCCGGCGCCGACGTGGTCGTCCTCAGCCTGCACTGGGGCACCGAGTGGCAGACGGAACCCGACGAGCAGCAACTCGCCCTCGCCCGCGGCCTCACCGCGTCCACCACCGGGGGCCGCCCCGACGTCGACCTGATCCTCGGCACCCACGCCCACGTCCCCCAGGCGTACGAGAAGGTGAACGGCACCTGGGTGATCTACGGCATGGGGGACCAGATCGCCGGCCCCATGTTCGACTACACCGGCGCCCGCGACCACCGCGGCAACCAGGGCTCGATCGGCCGCTTCACCTTCGCGCCGCCCGCCCGGCCGGGGGAGCGGTGGGCCGTCACCAAGGCCGAGTTCGTCCCCCAGTGGTACGACACCTCGACCGGCCGCGTCGTCAACCTCCCCGCAGCCCTCGCGGAGGACCCCGAGCGGGAGGACCACCAGGCGATCCAGGACGCGATCAGCGAAGCCGTCCTCAGCAGGGGTGCGGACCGGGACGGACTCACCCTCGCCCGCTGACCGCTGACCGCTGACCGCTGACCGCCGTGTGCCGTGTGCCGTGTGCCGTGCGGCGACGGCGGATCAGGGCACCACCGTCACCGGCCAGCGGCCCGCCTTCACCAGCCGCACCGCAACCGAACCGATGAACCGGTGCCCCGCGGACTCCGAGAGGCCGACGACCACCGCGTCCGCGGTCAGCTCCTCCGCGGCCCGCGTCAGCCCGCCGTAGGGGTCCCCGCGGAAGGTGTGGAACTCCCACCGGACGTCCCAGATACCGCGGACGCGTTCCGTGGCGGCCCGGATCTCGGCGACCAGGCCCTCCGCGATCTCCCCGGTGACGTCCACCACCGGCGCGCCGAGCGCCGCGCTCGCCGACACCACGGGCTGCACGTACACGATGGCGAGCAGCGCGTTCTGCCGTCGGGCCAGTCCGCTGGCGTAGGCCACGGCGCGCAACGACGCGTCGGAGCCGTCGACGCCGGCGAGGATCACCTTCGGACCGTCGGTGCCGCGTTCGAAGCGGGTGGAGCGGTCCGGCTCGGGGGAGTGCGGGCGCTGCGGAGGCTCAGGCTCTGTCACACCACCGAGGTTATGCCGTCGTGGACGAGGGCGACCCAGGGGCTCCGCTCGGTCGCGGCACCGGCTCGGTCGAGGGCGCGTTCTACCGAGCCTTGTTCGACTGCTCTCATCGGGTACTTTCCCGTGCGGTGGCGTGTTGGTGTGCGACCGGACCGCGCACTCGTGCGAGCAGTTGGTCATGAAGAAGGATCAGACGCCGGAGCGCCGCTCGGTGCTCCGCATCGCCGCGGGCCTCGGCGCGCTCGCCACGGCCGGCCTCCTCGTCACCGAAGGGAACGGGGGGCAGGTCGCGGCGCCGAAGGCGGGCCCGGCCGGGGCCGGTGCGCCCGCGGCGGGGGCGCCGGGCACGTCGGCGCACCGGGTCCGGGCCTCCGCCTACCGGCTCCAGCCGATGACCACCGTGCCGCAGCGGGCGCGCCGGACGAGGCCGCCGGTGCGCGAGCACCCGTTCCTCAGCCTGCCGGCCGAGGGCCGCAGCATGGTGCTGACCTTCGACGACGGGCCCGATCCGGACTACACCCCGGACATCTTGACCACGCTGCGCCGGTACGGCGTGCCCGCGATGTTCTTCGTCTGCGGGGAGATGGTCGCCCAGCACCGGGACCTGCTGCGCCAGATGTCCGAGGACGGTCACGTCATCGGCAACCACACCTGGTCGCACCCCCTGATGCCCTCGCTGTCGGCGGCGCGGATCCGGAGCGAGATGGGGCGCACCAGCGACGCCGTCGAGGGGGTGCTGGGGCATCCGCCGCTGTGGTACCGGGCGCCGTTCGGCGCCTGGAACCGGCTCTCCTTCCAGATCGGCGCCGAGTTGGGCATGGAGCCGCTGGGGTGGACGGTGGACACCCTCGACTGGACCGAGCCGGGCGCCGGCACGATCGTGAGCCGGGTGCTGGACGGGGCGGGGCCGGGCGTGGTGGTGCTCTCGCACGACGCGGGCGGCGACCGATCGCAGAGCGTGGTGGCGCTGCGGAACTACCTGCCGAGGCTCTTGGAGGCGGGGTACCGCATCACGGTCCCGCAGCGCTGACGCGCCCCGCGCCGGGGCGCCGGTGGCGCGCCGACGGGGCGCGTCAGCGGGAGGAGACCAAGCGGGCGAAGACGACCACGTTGGCGTCGTAGCCGCGCTCCCGGGAGTACGCGCCGCCGCAGGTGATCACGCGCAGTTCGGGGTAGCCGGTGTCCCCGTACACCTGCGAGCCGGGGAACTCCTCCTTGTCGTACACCTCCACGCCGTACACCTCGAAGACCGCCGTGCTGCCGTCGAGCCGGGGCACCTCGATGCGCCGGCCGGTCTTCACGGAGCCGAGGCCGTAGAAGACGGCGGGGCCGGTGGCGTTGTCGACGTGTCCGACGATCACGGCGGTGCCGCGCTGGCCGGGGGCGACGCCGTTCTGGTACCAGCCGGCGATGTCGGGGTCCTCGGCGGGCGGCGCCTCGATCCAGCCGTCGGGGTCGAGGCCGACGTTCATCAGCGGGGCGTCGACGTCGAGCGACGGGATGCGGATCCGGTCCGCGGGCGCGTGGTCGAGCGTCTCGACCGCGGTCACCGGGGCGAAGGTCTCCCCCTGCGAACGGCCGAGCGAGGCGGCGGCAGCGGGCTGCGGCGGGCCGAGCGCCACGTCCACGCCGTTCTTCATCAGCGCGATGCCGGTGAGCATCACCAGCGCCAACACTCCCCAGGGCGAGCGTCGCCGTCTCGACTCCGGGTCGTGGTACTCCGCGCCCATGGGCACTCCCCTTCATGTCCTTCGCCGCACTTAAGACGTTTCTTATGACATGTCACTTTTATTGATTTTCAACGGCACGTTAGGGGAGGGAGGCGATCTTGGCGAGGAGGGCGGGGCGAACGGGTGGCGACCGCCACCCGGGGTGACCCATCCGTGCCATCGGTCCGATAAAACTTCCGGACCGTCGTGACGGTCCGTGACCTGCGGCTCCGTGGAATCCATTGGGCGTTACGTGGGCGTGTCGGCTCACCGGGCCGGACGAGCGTCGACATGCGGCGGGTGGCGAGCCTGGTGAGGGTTCGTCATGGAAGGCGTACTCGTCGACTTACCCGGAGCGCCGCTCCGGGCGTCTTCCGATGGAGGTTCACGATGCGTGCTTCACGCGCTCTCGCCGTGGCCGCGGTCGCGTGCGCGGCCATCGGGGTCCCGGCCCCGCTGGCCGCGGCCGGCGGCGGCGACAACCAGGATCTGGGGCCGTTCAACATCTCCGTCCACCCGCGCGCCGTCCACGAGGGCGGCACCCTGACGATCACGGTCAACGGCTGCAGCCGCGGCGGCACGGTGACGTCGAACGCCTTCCCCACGGCCCGCCTGGAGAACCGGGACGGCCGTGAAAGCCGCGACGGCCGTGACGGTCGCGACAACAGAGATGCCAGGGACAACCGCGACAACCGCGGCGGGGACAACAGGGACGGCGGGGACAACAGGGGCGGGGACAACCGCGAAGCCCGGGACAACCGGGACGGGCGGGAGCGCGGCGAACTGGTCGCCTTCGCCCGCGTCCGCGACAACACCGCCCCCGGCGACTACAACCTCGCGGTCCGCTGCCACGGCAGCAACCGGGTCGAGACGGCCGAGTTCACCGTGCTCCGCGGGCGCGGAGCGCACGGCGGCCTCGGCGGCACGGTCGCTCCCACCACCGCCGAAATGACCGTGGGCGGCGGGCTCGTGGCCGTCGCGCTGGCCGGCGGGGCGTTCGCCCTGACCCGCCGCCGCGGGGCCGCGGGCACCAGGGTCTGACCGGATCGAACCTCCCGGTCGACGCAACCGCCGTCGCCCCGAGCGCTCGTATGGCGCTCGGGGCGAGCGACGTCGGGGCCGGGCCGCGGGGCGGGCGGGAGCGCGGTCAGTGCTCGTGCGGGCGGGCCCGGCGGCGTACGGCCCAGCCGGTGCCCGCCGCCGCGACCAGGACCAGCCCGGCACCGATCGCGACCTCCTTCGGCCCCGCGCCGCCGTTGCTGCCCCCCAGACCGCCGCGCACCCCTTGGGGCGTCACGGAGGCGCTGGCCGTCGCCGTGGGCGTGGCGGGGGCTATCGGCATCGCCGTGGAGCTGGTCGTGGGGGTGGTGGTGGCCGTCGCGGTGGCCCCGGCGATCGTCAGGTTGAACGTTCCGCGCTGGCTGCCGCAGGTGAACTGGACCGCGTACTGCGCGCCCCGGCGGGCGTCCGGGTCCACGGTGGCCGTCGCCGACGTGCCGGGCTGGATCGTCACCGTGTCGAAGACCCCGGACGTGGCCGTGGCGGCGGACGTGCACCCGCTCGCGGACAGCGCGACGCGACCGCCGGGGGCCACGGTCGAGGGCGCGACGGTGAACCGCACCGCCGTCCCGTCCCCACCGGCAAAGGCGACGGGGACGGGCAGGGCGAGCGCCGCCGCCCCCACGAGGGCGGCGGCTGCGACGGGTATCACGCGCATGGTCATTCCTCCGGGTCCCCGAGGAGCAGGCGCGGAACCTCTTGTCCACAGAAGGCGGGTGATGCCCCTCGATGTCCGAAACGCTAGGAGCCGGCCCTGCCGGTCGCGATCGCTGCCGTGCGAACGGGTCATCCGTGTGGGCCGGGCGGGCGACGGCACCGGCGTGGTGTCGCCCGCGCGGGAAGCCCGTCCACCCGCTCCGGAGTTTTTCCGGCCGCATTGAACGCGTGCCCGCACCCGCTCCGTACCTAGGGCCACGAACGGCGCGGCCGGGCGCCGTCCGGAACCTGACGGACTTCGGGAGTGCACATGAACACCTTGCGGAACGCCTCGCTCGCGGTGGCTGCGGCAGCCGTGCTGGTGCTGACGACGGCGTGCGGCGAGGAGAGCGGCAAGGACGGCGGCGGTGGCGGGGAGGACGGCCGGAGGACCGGCGCGGCGAGTGCCGCGCAGCCCGGAAGCAGCGGCTACGGCGACTACGCGTCGGGCGGCGCGAACGCCCAGGGCGCCGCGGCGAAGCCGGCGGGCCAGCTCACCGTCTGGAACAGCCCGGCACTCGGCCGGGTCGTCACCGACGGCGCGGGGCTCACCCTGTACCGCTTCGACAAGGACACCGCCGCACCGCCCGCCTCCCATTGCGAAGGCGACTGCGCGAAGGCGTGGCCCGTGGTGCCCGCGAACGGAGTGACGGCGGCACCGGGGGTCGACCCCTCGTTCCTCGGCCAGGTCACCCGCTCCGACGGGACCGAACAGCTCACCATCGGCGGCTGGCCGGTGTACCGCTACGCCAAGGACACCAAGGCGGGGGAGGCCAAGGGGCAGGGCGTGGGCGGCACTTGGTTCGCCGCCGCCCCGGACGGCAAGAAGGCCGGCGCCACCACGGCCGCCGACAGCGGTGCCAGCAGCGGCGGCGACAGCGGTGCCCGTCCTGCCGGACTGCCGGGCCTGTCCACCCGCAAGGACCCCAAGCTGGGCGACGTCGTCGTCGACCGGGACGGCATGACGGTGTACCGCTTCACCAAGGACTCCGCCTGGCCCATGAAGTCGGCCTGCACCGGCGAATGCCTGGAGAAGTGGCCGGTCGTCGCCCCCGTCGACAAGAACGACACCCGGGGGATCCTCCGGAAGGGGTACGTCACCTTCGACCGCCCCGACGGCGTCAAGCAGCAGACGATCGACTGCTGGCCCCTTTACACCTTCGCCGGCGACGCCAAGCCCGGGGACATCAACGGACAGGGCGTGGGCGGCACCTGGTTCGCCGTGACGCCGCAGGGGAAGCTGGTCAAAGCGCCCCGGTAGCAGTCGTCGACCGGCCCGCCGTGCGCCCCGCGCGCGCCGGCGGGCCGGGCCGCCGTTCCCTTGCGGTGTGATGAAGAACGGTTCGCGAATTCCCGTTTGGACTCGCTCAATTGGCGGTCGATCAGTAGCCTCGGCTCGAGCACTGGCCATGCACATGGTCGGACGCGCCTGTGGGGGGCGTGGTTGACGTAGTTGGAGACATCGATGGAGCGTCCCGCCTGGGCCCCGCCCGGCATCGACATCTCGGTGCCGAGCGTGTCCCGTATGAACGACTTCTACCTGGGCGGTTCGCACAACTTCGAGGCCGACCGGAAGGCGGCCCGCGAGGTGCTGCGGCACCTGCCGGGGGTGCCGAAGGTCATCCAGGCCAACCGGGCGTTCATGCGCCGCGCGGTGACCTGGGCGGTCGCTTCGGGCGTCACGCAATTCCTCGACGTCGGCTGCGGAATGCCCGCCTTCGGCAGCGTCCACGAGGTCGCCCGGACGGCCGACCCCGGGTGCCGAGTGGTCTGCGTCGACCACGATCCGGTCGTCGTCGCCCAGGCGCGAACCCGCCTTGAGGGGGACCCCCGCGCCGCCGCCGTCCTGGCTGACCTGCGCAAGCCGCGCCAGATCCTGGAGAGTCCGGAGCTCGCCGAAGTGCTGGACCTGGCCAGCCCGGTGGCGCTCGTGTTGGTCTCCGTCCTCCACTTCGTCGAGGATCAGGACGATCCCCACGGGGCGGTGGCGGAACTGACGCAGGGGCTCGCCCCGGGGAGTTTGATCGTGATCACCCATGCCGCGTACGACGGAGTGCCGGTGCCGCAGGAGCAGACGGCGCGGGCCGTCAGCGTCTACCGTGACATCCGCAATCCAATGACGATGCGTTCACAAGAGCAAATTGCTCGGTTCTTCGAGGGGTACGAGATGGTCGAGCCCGGACTGGTGTCCAAGCCGCACTGGCGGCCGGATGCCCCTGCCGAGCAGGAGGACCCATATGCCTACTCAGGCTTCGCAGGGGTGGGACGCAAGGCGTGAAGGCGCCGTCGCAGGCGACGGGTCCCACGGCGGACCCGGACGGTCTTGAAGACAGACTTCGCCGTTTCGCGACCATTTGGAGCCGTGCCGTCTTTCCCGTGACGGCGACCTCGCTGACCCGAGCCGAGGTGGAGGAACACCTGCTGCCGCTGGCCCGGCGGCTGTGCACGCTGCTGCACGCCCGGCCCTTCGACCCGGGCCCCGCCCAGGACGTGGGGGCGGCGCTGATCGAAGCCCACTGCACCGACCCCGAGGCGCTCACCCGCACGCTCGGCGTGATCGACGCCTACCTCGTGCTGTACTGCGGCGACGCGGGCGCCGAGGAACTGCCCGTCGAGGACGGCCGCACCCGCTGCACCCGGCTGCAACACGCGGTCGCCGCCGGCTTCTCCCAGGGGCTGCGCGATCGCACCCTCGCCGAGCAGGAGGCCGTCGCCAGCTCCTCGCTGGCGGCCCGCACCGACGCCCTGCACGCGCTGCACGCCACCGAGACCCGACTGCGGGCCGTCTTCGAAGGCGCCGCCATCGGCATCGGGATCGCCGACCTCGACGGCACCCTCGTCGAGGTCAACGAGACGCTGACGAGGATGTTCGGCGGCCTGGAGCACCACGTGCGGGCCAAGAAGATCACCGAGTGGACGCACCCCGAGGACCGACCGCACATCGGCCAGCTCTACCGGGAGCTCAAGCGCGGCGAACGCGAGCACTTCCGGGTCGAGAAGCCCTTCTTCCGCACCGACGGCACCGTGCTGTGGACCAACTTGACGATGTCCCTGCTCCGGGATCCGGAGGGGCGCCCGCAGTACCTGCTCGCGCTCCTGGAGGACACCACCGAGCGCCGGCTGCTCAATCTGCGACTGCGGTACGAGGCCACGCACGACGCGCTCACCGGGCTGCCGAACCGCACGCTCTTCTTCGAACGCCTGGAGAAGGCCCTCGCCGGCAGCGGCACCTCCCGCTTCGGCCTGTGCTACCTCGACCTCGACGGCTTCAAGGCGATCAACGACAGCCTCGGCCACGCCACCGGCGACCGCCTCCTGGTCGAGGTCGCCGACCGGCTCCAGAGCTGCGCCACCGCGCCCGGCGAGATGGTGGCCCGCCTCGGCGGCGACGAGTTCGTGGCGCTGACCACCGGATCGGAGTCGGAGTGCGAAGCGCGGGAGTTGGCCTCCCGGATCCTCGGCGCCCTCGGCGCGCCGATCCTGGTGGACGGACGCGAGTTCACCGTGCGCGGCTCCATCGGCATCGTCGAGGGCTGCTCCGGCGAGCGCACCACGGCGGAGGTGCTGCGCAGCGCCGACATCACGATGTACCGGGCGAAGGCGCAGGGCGGCAACCGCTACGAGTTCGCCGATCCCGAGTTGGAGGCGAGCGCGATCACCCGGCACGGGCTGACGACCGCGCTGCCGGCAGCCCTGGAGCGGGGCGAGTTCTTCATCGAGTACCAGCCGCTGGTGCACATGGGCGACGGCCGGGTGCACGGCGCTGAGGCGCTGGTGCGCTGGTCCCACCCGCAGCACGGGATCCTCGGCCCCGACCAGTTCATCCCGCTCGCCGAGCACACCGGGCTGATCGTGCCGCTGGGGCGGTGGGTGCTCCAGGAGGCGGTGCGCCAGGCCCGCTACTGGCAGGAGCACCCGGTCGGCGGCGCCCCGGTGCGGATCAACGTGAACCTCTCGCCCACCCAGCTCCAACACCCCGGCCTGGTCAAAGACACCGTCGCGGTGCTGGAGGGCGCCGGCCTCGAACCCGGAGCGCTGTGCCTGGAGGTCACCGAGTCCGCGTTGATAGGAGCCGACGAGGGGCTGCTCAGACCGTTGCGGCAACTCGCCGAGCTCGGCGTGGACATCGCCCTCGACGACTTCGGCACCGGCTATTCGAACCTGGCGAACCTCAGACGGCTGCCGGTCAGCATCCTCAAGCTCGACCGCTCCTTCACCAAGGGCATGCAGCACGCGCCGGTCGACCCGGTGGACCTGAAGATCGTCGAAGGCATCGTCTCCCTGGCGCACAGCCTGGAGCTGGCGGTCACCGTCGAGGGCGTGGAGACCGGCGTCCAGGCCGACCAACTGCGGGAGCTGGGCTGCGACACGGCGCAGGGCTGGTACTACGCCCGCCCCGGCCCGCCGGACCAACTGCACGCGCTGTCCCTGGCGGACGCGGTGTGACCCACGGCCGACGGCCCGCGGCCCGCGGACCCGCTCGGCGGGACCCGCGGGCCGCGTCGTCCGCGCCGCCGCACGGTGGGGCCCGGCGTCACCCGTCGGCGCCGCCCGCCACGGCGGTCGTCGTCAGCAGCACCTTCTGGAGTTCGCGCGCGGCCCGCGGCGGCGCCACGTCGCTGCGGTGCGCGAGCGCGATCGTACGCCGCAGCCCCGGTCGGGCGAGCGGGGTGACCCGCAGGTCCGGGCCCGCGCGGTCCGCGACCATCCGGGGCACCACCGCAAGGCCGAGCCCCGCCCGGACGAACCCGAGGACCGCGTCCATCTCGCCGCCCTCGACCGTGAACGCCGGTTCGAACCCCTCCGCCCGGCAGGCCGCGACGGTCAGCTCCCGCAGGTCGTACCCGTGCCGGAACATCACCAGCGGCTGATCGCGCAGATCGGAGATCCGCACCGGGTCGCGCGGCGCCGGGGACACCGCCGACGAGACGACGACCAGGTCCTCCCGCAGCAGCTCCACCGTGGTCAGGGCCGGTGACGCCGGCGGCAGCGGCAGCACCACCAACGCCAGGTCCAGCGCACCCCGGGCCAGCCGGCGCACCAGGTCGTGGGAGCCGCCCTCGTCGATCAGCAGCTGGATGCCGGGGTGCCGGTCGTGGAAGGCGCGCAGCACGTCGGGGAGCAGTCCGGTGCACAGGCTCGGGGTGGCCCCGAGCCGCACCCGTCCGCGGCGCAGCTGCACCAGCTCCTGCACCTCGTGCCGCGCGGTGTCCGCGTCCGCGAGGATGCGCCGGGCCAGCGGCAACAGGGCCTCGCCCGCCTCCGTCAGCGCGATGTTCCCCCGCGCCCGGCTGAACAGCTCCGCACCCAGCTCCTTCTCCAACGCCCGGATCTGCTGGGAGAGCGACGGCTGGGAGACGTGGACCAGCTCGGCGGCGTGGGTGAAGTGCCGGGCCTCGGCGACGGCGACGAAGTAGCGGAGCTGTTGCAGCTGCATGGCACCAGCCTACGAGGGCAGCATAGGGAATAACTATCGACAGCAGCTGGATCATGTCTTGGACCACTGGTGGGGTGCGGCCCTACCGTTCCTGACATGGCTCTGGCAACGCGCACGGCAGCGAAACCGTCGCCCACCCGCCCCCCGCGCACCTTCTGGGGATCGACGCTCGGCAAGAAGATCATCATGGCCGTCAGCGGCCTGATCATGCTGGGCTACCTCGTCGCACACGTGGTGGGCAACCTCAAGGTCTTCTTCGGCCCGGAGGAGTTCAACGGCTACGGCCGCTGGCTGCGCACCATGGGCGCGCCCGTCCTGCACGAGGAGTGGGCCCTGTGGGGCGTGCGGATCCTGCTGCTCGCCGCCGTGGTGGCGCACGCCGTCTCCGCGTACCAACTCAGCCGCCGCGACATCAAGGCCCGCCCCGTCGCGTACGTGCACAAGCGGCGCCGCGCCAGCTACGCCACCCGCACCATGCGCTGGGGCGGGATCATCATCGCGCTGTTCATCGTGTGGCACATCCTGGACCTGACCACGCTGACGGTGAACGAGAACGCCCAGCACGGACGCCCCTACGAGAACGTGGTGGCCACCTTCTCCACCTGGTACGGCAACGTCATCTACATCACCGCGATGCTCGCGGTCGGCCTGCACGTGCGGCACGGGTTCTGGAGCGCCGCCCAGACCCTGGGCGCCGGCAACGCCCGGCGCGACCGCGCGCTGAAGGCCGTCGCGAACGGCCTCGCGCTGGTGCTGACCGCCGGCTTCCTCGCCGTACCCGTCGCCGTCATGACCGGATTGGTGAGCTGACATGAGTTACACCGAGTACGAGGTCGGCGCGCCGATCACCGACACCAAGGCGCCCGACGGCCCCGTGGCCGAGCGCTGGGACCGCCGCCGGTTCGAGGCGAAGCTGGTCAACCCGGCCAACCGGCGCAAGCACACCGTGATCGTCGTGGGCACCGGGCTCGCCGGCGGCGCCGCCGGCGCCACCCTCGGCGAGCAGGGCTACCACGTCGAGCAGTTCTGCTACCAGGACTCGCCGCGCCGCGCCCACTCCATCGCCGCGCAGGGCGGCATCAACGCCGCCAAGAACTACCGCAACGACGGCGACTCCATCCACCGCCTCTTCTACGACACCGTCAAGGGCGGCGACTTCCGCGCCCGCGAGTCCAACGTGCACCGCCTCGCCCAGATCTCCGTGGAGATCATCGACCAGTGCGTCGCCCAGGGCGTCCCCTTCGCCCGGGAGTACGGCGGACTCCTCGACACCCGCTCCTTCGGCGGCGTTCAGGTCTCCCGCACCTTCTACGCCCGAGGACAGACGGGCCAGCAACTCCTCCTCGGCGCCTACCAGGCGCTGTCCCGGCAGATCGCCGCGGGCACCGTCAACCTGCACGCCAGGACCGAGATGCTGGACCTCCTCGTCGTCGACGGCCGGGCCCGCGGCATCGTCGCCCGCGACCTGGTCACCGGCGAGATCTCCACCCACTTCGCCGACGCGGTGGTGCTGGCGACCGGCGGCTACGGCAACGTCTTCTACCTGTCGACGAACGCCATGAACTCCAACGCGACCGCGATCTGGCGGGCCCACCGCCGCGGCGCGTACTTCGCGAACCCCTGCTTCACCCAGATCCACCCCACCTGCATCCCGCGCACCGGCGACCACCAGTCGAAGCTGACGCTGATGAGCGAGTCGCTGCGCAACGACGGCCGGATCTGGGTCCCCAAGGCCAAGGGCGACACCCGGCCGGCGAACGAGATCCCCGAGCACGAGCGGGACTACTACCTGGAGCGCATCTACCCCTCCTTCGGCAACCTGGTGCCCCGGGACATCGCCTCCCGCGCCGCCAAGAACGTCTGCGACGAGGGCAGGGGGGTCGGTCCCGGCGGCCAGGGCGTGTACCTGGACTTCGCGGACGCCGTCCGCCGCATGGGCCGCGACAAGGTCGAGGAGAAGTACGGCAACCTCTTCGACATGTACGAGCGGATCACCGCGGAGAACCCGTACGAGGTGCCGATGCGGATCTATCCCGCCGTGCACTACACGATGGGCGGGCTGTGGGTCGACTACGACCTCCAGACCACCGTCCCCGGCCTCTTCGCCATCGGCGAGGCCAACTTCTCCGACCACGGCGCCAACCGCCTCGGCGCCTCCGCCCTGATGCAGGGCCTCGCCGACGGCTACTTCGTCCTGCCGTCCACCATCAACGACTACCTGGCGCGCACCCCGCTCGACGACCGGCCGAGCGAGACGCACCCCGAGGTCGCGGACGTCCTCGCGGAGACCGAGGACCGGATCAACCTGCTGCTCTCCGTGGACGGCGACCGCACCCCCGACTCCTTCCACCGCGAGGTCGGCGAGTTGATGTGGGAGTTCTGCGGGATGTCCCGTACGGAATCGGGGCTGCGCAAGGCCCTGGAGCGCATCCCGCAGATCCGCGAGGAGTTCTGGCGGCGCATCAAGGTCCCCGGCAGCGGCGACGAGTTCAACCAGTCCCTGGAGAAGGCCAACCGTGTCGTCGACTACCTCGAACTCGCCGAGTTGATGTGCCTCGACGCGCTGCACCGCGCGGAGTCCTGCGGCGGCCACTTCCGCGAGGAGTCCCAGACCCCCGACGGCGAGGCGGCCCGCCGGGACGACGAGTTCGGCTACGCCGCCGCCTGGGAGTTCCCCGCGGACCGGCGTGCTCCGGTGTTGCACAAGGAATCCCTGGTCTTCGAGTACGTCCACCCCACCCAGCGGAGCTACACATGAGGCTCACCCTCCGCGTCTGGCGCCAGCCCCGCGCCGACGCGCCCGGCGCCATGGCCACCTACGAGGTGGACGGCGTCTCCCCGGACATGTCGTTCCTGGAGATGCTGGACACCCTCAACGAGGACCTGATCCTGCGCGGCGAGGACCCCGTCGCCTTCGACCACGACTGCCGCGAGGGCATCTGCGGCGCGTGCAGCCTGGTCATCAACGGCGACGCGCACGGGCCCGAGCGCACCACCACCTGCCAGTTGCACATGCGCTCCTTCGCCGACGGCGACACCATCGACGTCGAGCCCTGGCGGGCCGCCGCCTTCCCGGTGGTCAAGGACCTCGTGGTGGACCGCACCGCCTTCGACCGGATCATCCAGGCCGGCGGGTACGTCTCCGCCCCAACCGGGTCGGCGCCCGACGCGCACGCGACCCCGGTCCCCAAGGCGGACGCCGACTTCGCCTTCGAGCACGCCGAGTGCATCGGCTGCGGCGCCTGCGTCGCCGCCTGCCCCAACGGCTCGGCGATGCTGTTCACCTCCGCGAAGGTCAACCACCTCAACGTGCTGCCGCAGGGCGCACCCGAGCGGGAGACCCGGGTCCTGGACATGGTGGCCGCGATGGACGACGAGGGCTTCGGCGGCTGCACCCTCACCGGGGAGTGCGCCACCGCCTGCCCCAAGGGCATCCCGCTGCCGTCGATCGCCGCGATGAACAAGGAGTGGCTGCGGGCCACCCGACGCACCTAGGAGTTCTGTCCCGTGCGGCCCTTGCGGCAGTACCGCGGTTTCGCCGTGCGGCGGGCGGAGACGTCGCGTCTGCGGCCCGGTGGTCGGTTGCTCGCGCAGTTCCCCGCGCCCCCGTCTCGCTCCCCTTGTCGGCTACCTGCGGACAGGGGGTTGGGGGCGCTGGGGGTCCCCCCATGCCCCCTGGGCATAGGGGACGGAACTGTTCGAGCAACCGACCACCGGGCCAAAGAGACAAGGCTCCCGCAGCGAAACGGCGGCTACGTCCAGACGCACGGGGAAGCGCGCGGGACCTTCCGGGCACGCTCTAGGCGTGTGGGGCGAGCGCCCGGGCCAAGTAGGGCGCCGTACGGCTCAGGGGCTCCGAGGCGACCTGGGTCGGTGTCCCTTCGGCGACCACCCGGCCGCCCTCCTCGCCGCCCCCCGGCCCCAGGTCCACCACCCAGTCCGCGTCCGCCACCACGTCCATGTCGTGCTCGACGACCACCACGGAGTGGCCCGCGTCGACCAGGCCGTTCACCTGGCGCATCAGCACCTCAACATCGGCGGGGTGCAGCCCGGTCGTCGGCTCGTCCAGTACGTAGAGGGTGTGTTCCCGGCGCACGCGCTGCAGTTCGTTCGCCAGCTTGATGCGCTGCGCCTCGCCGCCGGACAGCTCCGTCGCAGGCTGCCCCAGCCGCAGATAGCCGAGGCCCACGTCGAGCAGCGTGCCGAGGCTGCGCGCGGCGGCCGGCACGTCGGCGAAGAACTCGGCCGCCGCCTCCACGGTCAGGTCGAGTACGGCGGCGATGTGCGAGCCCCGGTAGCGGACCTCCAGCGTCCGCGGCTCGTAGCGGGCGCCGCCGCACTCCGGGCACGGCGCGTACGTGGTGGGCAGGAACAGCAGCTCGACGGAGACGAACCCTTCGCCCTGACAGCGCTCGCACCGCCCGCCCGCGACGTTGAAGGAGAAGCGGCCCGCCCGGTAGCCGCGGGCCCGCGCCTCGTCGGTGGCCGCGAAGAGCTTCCGTACGACGTCGAACAGGCCGGTGTAGGTGGCGAGGTTGGACCGGGGGGTGCGGCCGATCGGCTTCTGGTCGACCGTCACCAGCCGCCCCGCGTCCCACGTCCCGTCGGACACCGCCCCGACCAGGGTTGACTTGCCCGACCCCGACACCCCGGTGACCGCCGTCAGGGCCCCGCGGGGGATGCGCACCCGTACGTCACGGAGGTTGTGGCGGGTGACCGGGCCGACCTCCAGCCACCCCGAGGGCTCGCGCACCGCCCGCGGGGCCGGCGCCGGGCGTTCGAAGAGGAAGCGCCGGGTGGCGGACTCGGCCACCCGCGCCAACTCGGCCAGCGGCCCGCTGTGCAGGACCCGGCCGCCGTGCTCACCGGCGGCCGGGCCCACGTCGACGAGCCAGTCCGCGCCGCGCACCACGTCCAGGTGGTGCTCCACCACGAACACCGAGTTCCCGGCCTTCTTCAATCGGTCGAGGACGGTCAGCAGCGCCTCGGTGTCGGCCGGGTGGAGCCCGGCGGACGGTTCGTCCAGCACGTACACCACCCCGAACAGGCCCGAGCGGAGCTGGGTGGCGAGCCGCAGCCGCTGCAGTTCGCCGTTGGAGAGCGAGGGGGCGGTGCGGTCCAGACTGAGGTAGCCGAGGCCGAGTTCGGTGACCGGGGCGATCCGTGCCAGCAGGTCGTCGGTGAGCGCCTGCGCGGCGCCCGCGCCGTCCGGCCGCGACAGCACGTGCGCCAGTTGGGTCAGCGGCAGGGCCGCGAGCTCGGCGATCGTCCGACCCGCGAAGGTGACCGCCAGCGACTCGGGCCGCAGCCGCGCGCCCCCGCACGCCGCGCACGGCGCCGCCCGCAGGAACCGCTCCGCCTTGGCGCGCAGGGTCCGACTCCGGGTGTCGGCGAAGGTGTGCAGGACGTACCGCCGGGCGCTTTGGTACGTGCCCTGGTACGGGCGCTGGATGCGGCCCGCCTCGCGCACCGGGTGCACCGTGACCACGGGCCGCTCGTCGGTGAACAGGATCCACTCGCGCTCCGCGGGGGGCAGTTCGCGCCACGGCCGGTCCACGTCGTGCCCGAGCGCGTCCAGGACGTCCCGCAGGTTCTTGCCCTGCCAGGCGCCCGGCCAGGCGGCGATCGCGCCCTCGCGGATGGAGAGCGAGGGATCGGGCACCAGCAGGTCCTCGTCGGTGTCGTGGACCAGGCCGAGGCCCTGGCACTTCGGGCAGGCGCCGGCGGCCGTGTTCGGCGAGAAGGCGTCCGAGTCCAGGCGCGGCGCACCGGGCGGGTAGTCGCCGGCGCGCGAGTACAGCATCCGCAGCGAGTTCGACAGCGTCGTCACCGTGCCGACGGAGGAGCGCGACGAGGGGGACGAGCGGCGCTGTTCCAGCGAGACCGCCGGCGGCAGCCCCGTGATCTCGGCGACCGCCGGCGCGCCGACCTGGTGGATCAGCCGCCGGGCGTAGGGGGCGACGGATTCGAAGTAGCGCCGCTGCGCCTCCGCGTAGACGGTTCCGAAGGCGAGCGAGGACTTGCCTGACCCCGACACCCCGCTGAAGACGACGAGGGCGTCGCGGGGCACGTCCACGTCGACGTTCCGCAGATTGTGCTCACGGGCGCCGCGAACGCGGACAAAGGGGTCATGAGAGCTGTGCACGATGGCTGATTCTAAGCGGCGGGACCGCCCGGTGCCGCGCGGTGGCCGGTGATCGCAGGGTGGGGCCAGGCGGGACGTCGCGGCATGGGCGCCGTCGCGCGAGCGCCGATCGCACCCGACGGGCCGACCGGCGCCACCACCTCGCTGACGTGGAAGTTTTCACAACCGGAGTGATCTTCCGGATGGCGCTGCGGCTGGATTTCGCCGCCCGGTCGCGCGCCGTTCGGATCGGCGTCGGACGGGGTTCAGTCGCCGTCCTCCAGTCGGAAGCCGACCTTCAGCCCCACTTGGTAGTGGTCGATCTGACCGTCGGTGAGGTGGCCGCGCACCTGGGTCACCTCGAACCAATCCAGGCCACGCAGTGTCTGATTCGCGCGGTTGATGCCGTTGCGGATGGCCTGATCGACGCCGTCGGGGGAGGTTCCGACGATTTCCGTGACCCGATACGTGTGATTCGACATGGGGGCGGATTCCTCTCGCTAGGCTCACCCCACCGCGCACCGGGGGCCGGCCTTGAGTGAGGTGTCCGGATATGAGGGCCAATCAGAGGGTTGACCCCTTCACTGGTCCATACCAAAATCCAGCCAAACCCGCGTGCCCCTGGAGCGCGATACCCCCCATCGGGTTCACATATTCATGCCATAAGGTGAACGTTGTGAGAAGCCGTCCCGTCCCCACCTCCATCGCACTGGTGTGCCTCTTCGCGCTCACCGGCTGCGGGATATTCCCCGGCACCGAGTCCGACAGGACGACGGTGAAGATCTGGCTGATGAAGGACAGCGCCTCCGACGAGTTCCTGGAGCGCTTCACGAAGCAGTTCGAGAAGGACCACCCCTCCGTGGAACTGGAGTTCACCTTCCAGGAGTGGAGCGGCATCGGCAAGAAGGTCAAGGCCGCCCTGGACGGCCAGGACACCCCGGACGTCATCGAGGTGGGCAACACCCACGTCGCCCAGTACGCCGAGTCGGAAGCCCTCACCGACCTGACCGTGGAGGCCACCCGCGACCTCGGCCGCGAGGACTGGCTGCCCGGTCTCGCCGAACCCGGCAACATCAACGGCGCCCAGTACGGCATCCCCTGGTACGCGGCCAACCGCGTCGTCATCTACAACAAGGACATCTTCAAGGCCGCCGGCATCACCAAGCTGCCGACGACCCAGAAGGACTGGCTGAAGATGACGGAGAAGCTGAACGGCGGCGGCAACCAGGGCATCTACCTCCCCGGCCAGGACTGGTACGTCCTCGCCGGCTTCATATGGGAGGAGGGCGGGGAACTCGCCGTCGAGCGTTCCGGCTCCTGGGAGGGCGCCCTCGCGAGCGAGCCCGCCGTGCGCGGGATGAAGTTCTACAAGAGCCTCCAGGCCCACGGCCAGGGCCCCAAGGACGGCGACGAGCGCACCCCGCCGCAGGCCGATGTCTTCGCCAAGGGCAACGTGGCCCAGTTCATCGACACCCCCGGCGCGACCTCCCGGATCCTCAAGCAGAACCCCGAGCTCAAGGACAAGCTCGGCTACTTCCCCATCCCCGGCAAGTCCGCCGCCAAGCCCAGCGCGGTCTTCACCGGCGGCTCGGAGCTGATCATCCCGCGCAAGGCCGAGTCCCGCGGCGCCGCCGTGGACGTCGTCAAGGCGCTCGCCAGCGAGAAGTGGCAGATCGACCTCGCCCGGACGATGAACTACGTGCCCAACAAGAAGACGCTCTCCAGCGTCGTCGGCGGCGAGAGCAACGAGGCGATGTCCAAGGGCGCCTCCGCCATGGGAAGCAAGGCCACCCCCAACTCGCCGCGCTGGGCCAACGTCGAGTTGGACAACCCCATCAAGTCGTACATGACCGTGGTGCTCCAGGGCAGCGACGACATCGAGGGCAGCGCCCAGAAGGCGTCCGACGCCATCACCACCGCGCTCAGAAGGCAGTGACCGCCCGGGGGCGCGCACGCCGCGCCCCCGCCGGCTAGCCGGCGACCCTCGCCAAGGAGAGCGCGAACCGGCCCCGTGCGTCGGTCCACCAGTGCGTCAGCTCCAAACCGGCCGCCGCCAACTCGCTGCGCACCCCCTCCTGACGGAACTTCGCCGACACCTCCGTACGCAGCTCCTCGCCCTCCTCGAACGGCACCGCGAGACCCAGCTCCGGGACCTTCACCGTGAGCGCGGAGCGCGCCCGCAGCCGCATCTCGATCCACTCCCGGCGCCGGTCCCACAGCGCCACGTGGTCGAAGTCGGCCGGATCGGCGTCCGCCCCCAGCTCGCGGGCGAGCACCGCCAGCACGTTCTTGTTGAACTCGGCCGTCACCCCCGCCGTGTCGTCGTACGCCCGCACCAGCACCTCCTCGTCCTTGACCAGGTCCGTACCGAGCACGAACGCGTCACCGGGTTCGAGCATGGCCCGCACCGAACGCAGGAAGGCCGTGCGCTCGGCCGGCAGCAGATTGCCGATCGTGCCGCCGAGGAAGGCCACCACCCGCGGGCCCGGCGTCTTCGGCAGCTCCAACCGGGCGGTGAAGTCGGCCACCAGCGCGTGCACGCGGAGCCCGGGGCGCTCGGCGAGCAGCGCCGCAGCCGCGCCCCGCAAGGCGCTCTCGCTCACGTCAACGGGCACGTAGACGCGCAGACCGGTGAAGGCGTCCAGCAGGTGGCGCGTCTTGTCCGACGAGCCGGAGCCCAGCTCCACCAGGGTGCGCGCCCCGGTGGCCGCGGCGATCTCGGACGCCCGGTCGCGCAGGATCTCCCGCTCGGCCCGGGTCGGGTAGTACTCCGGCAGTCGGGTGATCTCCTCGAAGAGGTCGCTCCCGCGGGCGTCGTAGAACCACTTCGGCGGCAGCGTCTTGGGCGTGGCGGTCAGGCCGTGGAGCACGTCGGCGCGCAGGGCCGCGCCGGTGGCGTCCTTCGGAAGGGTGCGGGTCAGCTCGAACGGACTCACGTGCAGGGCTCCTTGAGGGGGGTCAGGAGGACGTCGGCGCGGGTCGCCGTCAGCAGGGTGCGGTCGGGCGCCTCGCGCCAGCGCGGATCGTCGTCGTACGGCTCCGAGGCCACGGTGGTGCGCCCGTCGGGGCCGGTCAGGTACCAAAGGGTGTCGCCCCAGGCCGTCGCGGCGATCGTCCGGCCGTCGGTCAGCAGGAAGTTCAGCCGGGAGCCGGGCGCCGCCTCCGCGACGGCCCGCACGGTCTCCGCCAGCGCCTCCCCGGGCGGGTCGCCGTCGCGCAGCCGCCGCAGCACCAGCGCCCACAGCAGGGCCGCGTCGCAGCGCGCCTCCAGGGCGAGCAGTTCCACCGCTGGCAGTGTCGCCGCCAGCGGGGCCAGCGACCGCGGCCAGCCCGTCACCGCGCCGTTGTGGCTGAACAGCCACGGGCCCGCGGCGAAGGGGGCCGCCGCCGCCTCGCCGTCCGCGCCGGGCTCGGTGGCGTCCCGCACCGCGGCCAGGAACGACTCGCTGCGCACCACCCGGACCAGGTCGGCGAAGGAGAGGTCGGCCCAGACGGGCCCAGGGCGCCGGTAGCGCGCGGGAGTCGGGTCGCCCTCGGCGTACCACCCGACGCCGAAGCCGTCGGCGTTCACCGTGCCGTGCCGCTGGTGGCGCGGCGCCCACGACTGGCGCAGCAGCGAGTGCGGCGGCACGGTCAGGACCTCGCGCAGCGCCAGCGACGGCCCCAGGTGGGCGACGTGGCGGCACATCAGGCGTCCCGGGCGGTGCGGAAGCCGGCGAAGATCTGTCGACGCACCGGCAGGTCCCAGTTGCGGAAGGTGCCCCGGCAGGCCACCGGGTCCACCGCGAAGGAGCCGCCGCGCAGCACCTTGTGCCCAGGACCGAAGAACACCTCCGAGTACTCCCGGTAGGGGAACGCGGTGAATCCGGGGTGCGGCAGGAAGTCGCTCGCCGTCCACTCCCACACGTCACCGATCAACTGCCCTACGCCCAGCGGCGAGGCGCCGGCCGGGTACGCGCCGGCGGGCGCCGGCCCGAGGTGGCGCTGGCCCAGGTTGGCGCGGTCGGGCGTCGGGTCGGCGTCGCCCCACGGGAAGCGGCGCGAGCGGCCCGTCGCCGGATCGTGGCGCGCCGCCTTCTCCCACTCCGCCTCGGTCGGCAGCCGCCGCCCGGCCCAGCGCGCGTACGCGTCCGCCTCGTACCAGCTGACGTGCAGCACCGGCTCGTCCGTCGCCACCGGCCCCAGTACGCCGAACCTGCGGCGCAGCCACTGGTCGCCCTCGCGCCGCCAGAACAGCGGGGCGCCGATGTGGTGGCGCTGGATCTGTTCGTACCCATCGGGCGCCCACCAGCGGGGGTCGCGGTAGCCGCCGTCCTCGACGAAGGCGAGATAGGCGCCGCAGGTCACCGGGGTGACGTCGAGGTGGAAGGGGGCGATGTCGCGCTGGTGCGCGGGCCGCTCGTTGTCCAGCGCCCACGGCTCGGTCGAGGTGCCCATGGTGAAGGGACCGCCCGGGACCAGGACCTCCGACGGCAGCGCGGCGGCGTCGGCCGCGGCGGGCGGCGCCGGCGCCGTGAGCGCCGCCGGGCCCTTGCGCAGTTGGTGGGTGATGAGCATGGTCTCGTCGTGCTGCTGCTCGTGCTGGGCGATCATCCCGAAGGCGAAGGACGCATCGGCGAGCCGGCCGGCGCCCTCCAGCGGGGTCGCGGCCAGGACGTCCAGCACCCGGTCGCGCACCTCGGCCGCGTAGCCGCGGGCCTCGGCGGGCGGCAGTAGCGGCAGGGACGGCCGGGTGGCCCGCGGGTGCTCGAAGGCGTCGTACACGGAGTCGATGTCGGGCCGCAGGGCCTCGCGTCCGCCGACCGTGCGCAGCAGCCACTGCTCTTCCTGGTTGCCGATGTGCGCGAGGTCCCAGACCAGCGGTGACATCAAGGGGGAGTGCTGGGCGACCAGGTCGTCGTCGTCCACGGAGTCGGTGAGATGCGCCGTGCGGCTGCGGGCGCGCACCAGGGCGTCCAGGGCGCGGCGGCGCAGCTCGTCGGGTTCGGCCCCCGCCGTGGGTGCGACTCCCGGCGCGGGGTCGGCGCTCCCGTGCGTCGTGCGGTCGGTCGTCATGAGCCGGACTCCTTCCGGTGGGGCGTGGCGCGGGCCGGGGGCGTCGTGGCGGCGGGCAGCCGCAGGTCGTCGGCGGGACATCGACCACGGTGTACGTGCCGTTCGGCGAAGGCGGCGACCAGGTCGCACACCGCGCCCGACGCCCCCCTCCGCGGCAGCGCCTCCAGCGCGGCCCGGAAGCAGACCGACGCCACCGCGCGGAGCTCCGGGTCCGCCAGCCCGAGGCGTGCGGCGTCCAGCCACAGCGGATTGCGCGGCGCCGGCCCCGGCCCCGCCCGCTCCGCCAGCGGCTTCACCGCCCGGTAGACCGTCTCCGCCGCCTCCGGGTCGTCGAAGAGGGCCGCGGTGACCGCGAGCGGCACGATCCAGCCGTCCGCACCGGCCTGGGCGTCGATCATCCGAAGTTCGAGGTGGCCGCGCGGCCGTACGGGTGGGAACAGCGTGGTCAGGTGGTAGTCGAGGTCCTGCCGGGTCGGTGGGTGCGGCGCGCCGGTGCGTATCCACTGGCGGAACGACAGGCGCTGCGGCAGCTCCCAGGGGCCGTGCGGGGTGCGGACCACCATCACCGGGGCGTCCAGCACGTGCTCGCTCCACGCGGCCCGGGGCTCCCGGTGCAGGGGCGGCGCGATGGGACGCACGGCGTCCAGCTCCGCCCAGATCGCCTGCCGGGTGGAGCACCAGCCGGTGTTCCGGCCCTCCCGGACGGGCGAGTTGGCGAACGCGGCCAGCAGGACCGCGCCCAGCAGGTGCGCGAGCTGCCAGCGCCGACCGTGCCCGAGCGGACCCGGCTCCTCCTCGCCCGCGTCCAGGCACACCTGGATCGACGCGGAGGAGCACATCATGGAGCGCCCCGCCGCGCCGGTGCGGTCGAGGTACGCCTCCATGGCGTCGTAGCGGGGTTCCCGCAGCAGTCTGCGCGGTGGGTGCCAGGGGTCGATGCCGACGCCGGCGAGGACGAGACCGTCCCGGTCGAGTGCGGCGCGCACGGCGGCCAGATCGGCCGCGACGGAGTCGATGCACTCCGTCAGGGAGGCGGCGGGAGCCGAGCTGAGCTCCAGCTGGCCGCCGGGTTCGAAGGTGAGGGCCGAGGCCAGCGGCAGGGCGCGCACTCGGTCGTGGGCCGCCGTCAGCCGATGGACGGGGACGCGGCGGCGGGGGTCGTGCTGCTCTTGGACGAGCCATTCCAGTTCCACGCCCACGGCCTTGGGCGGGCCGGTCTTGAAGCAGATGCCGCGGAGCAGGTCCCGCGCTTCCGCTTCTACCAGGGGCCGGCTCAGGTCGCCGGTATCGGGAGGTCGCATGCTCGACTCCTCGTTCGAAGGCGCCCCGCTTTCGCAGGCACCCTGCCAACCTAAAGCCACGTTCGCGGCGGCGCACAAGGGCGCCGGGGCCCGCGGCGGCAGCGGTTGCGGCACCGCCCGCCCCGGGCTCCGGGTGGCCGCGGAACCGCCCACGGCCGCGTCACCGCAGGTCAGCGTTGGCGCACACGGAGGACGTACGACGGTGGGGGAACGGAGCGAAGCCTCGGAAAGTCGTTGAAACCCACGACCATCTCACCCCGGATGGCCGGCGGGCACCGCCCCCGACGCCGCCCGGCGCGCTCGTCTACGCCCGCCCGCCGGGCCGCCCGCCCACCGTCGCCCGCACGGCGCTGACACATCGATCCGTCGAAGGAACGCCCCCTGGGTGCAAGGAAGTTGGCGGAGCGTCGAATCTGGCCATCCGGCCGCCGGTGCCCGGGCCCGGTCTGGAAAGATGCCTGGGGCGATGAGCCAGACACCCAAACAGTCCGCGGAGCGTTCCGTTCCCACCAGTGCCGACGTCGCCCGGTTAGCCGGGGTTTCCCGGGCCACCGTCTCGTACGTCCTCAACAACACGGCCTCGGTCCGCATCAGCGAACCCACCCGCCGACGCGTGCGCGAGGCCGCTGAGGAGTTGGGGTACGTCCCCCATGCGGCGGCCCGCAGCCTGCGGGCCGGCCACACCCGCATGGTGCTGCTGCCCACGGCGTCCTTCCCGGCCGGCCCCCTCTACGAGCAGTTCCTCGCCGAACTCCAGTGGGCGCTGCGCCGACTCGACTACACCGTGGTTCAGTACGGCAGCCTCGGACTCGACGGCGACGAGGCCGCGCGCGCCTGGGCCGAGCTGCGGCCCGTCGCCGTCGTCTCGCTCGGCGAGGCGGGCCTGACCCCGCACGGCGTCGACGTGCTCAAGCGCTCCGGCGCCAAGGCCGTGATCACGTTGGGATCGCGCCCCGTGGCGGGCGCGCACTGCCTCGTCATGGACCAGACCGAGGTGGGCGTCCGTGCCGTCGCGCACCTGGTGGAGCGGGGCCGACGGGCCATAGGCGTCGTCCTGCCGCAGGAGCCCGGCCTGGGGCCCAGCGCCGAACTGCGGATGGAAGGCGCGCGCAGGGCAGCCGCGGCGGCCGGCGCACGCATCGAACCGCTGCCGCTGTCGTACGCGGAGGAGCCCGCGGCCGAACTCGCCGCGCGCTGGCGCGGGCTCGGCCTCGACGCCGTCTTCACCTACAACGACGACTACGCGGTGCTGCTGATGCGGGCCCTGCAGGACGAAGGGATAGCGATCCCCACCGAAACGGCGGTCATCGGCGCCGACGACCTGCTGCTCGGACGGCTCCAACGGCCCCGGCTCAGCACCGTCCACATCGACCTGGTGACCGGGCGGCGGCTGGCGGAACTCGTCGACCGCGTGGTGCGCGCGCCCCACGACGTGGCCGACCTGGCAGAGGTGGCGGACGTGACGGAGACGTACGACCTGATGGGGGTGCGGGCCGTGCACCGGGAGTCGAGCTGACGCACCGGCGCCGGCGCGACGGGGGAGCGTCTGGGCGTGCGGCCGGCCCCGACCACCTCTAGCGTCGCTCATATGAGCACACATCCGCAGCGCTTTGAGATCCTGGTCCTGCCCGAGCACGTCGTGGGCCACGAGGACGCGCCGAGGCCGCAGGACGCGATCCGTACCGCGGTCGTCGAGGCGACGGGGGAGTGGGGCGCCTCGGGCTACCCCCGCTACGAGGGCCAGGGGATGGTCGCCGACATCGACCCCGAGACCCGTACCGTCGAAGCGCTCCTCGTCGACGGCTTCGAGCTGGACTACGGGCTCACCGCGCGGGTGGCGGAGGCGGCCGACCGCTAGCCGACGCCCGGGCGCGACGTCCCGAACGCGGCGGCCGGGCGCCGGGTCCGTGGCGGCCGGCCACGGACCCCCGGCGCTTCGGCGCAGGTGCCCCGGGCCTCAGCCCTGCGACGGCTCCTGCCCGTTCCCCCGCGTCGCCTCGGCCTCCTTGACGGACTGGCGGACCTGGTCCATGTCCAGCGCCCGCGCCTGGCCGATGACGTCCTCCAGGGCGGCTTCTGGGAGCGCCCCCGGCTGGGCGAACACGGCGATCCGGTCACGGACGATCATCAACGTCGGGATGGACCGGATCTCGAACGTCGCCGCGAGCTCCTGCTGGGCCTCCGTGTCGACCTTGCCGAAGACGAGGTCGGGATGGCGCTCGGCGGCGCCCTCGTACACGGGGGCGAACTGACGGCACGGGCCGCACCAGGAAGCCCAGAAGTCGATCAGGACGAAGTCGTTCTCCGACATGACCTGGTCGAAGTTCTCCTTGGTGAGCTCGACGGTGCTCATGGACTGCTTCCTCTCCTCGGTGGCTGCCCGGTGCGTACCCCGGTCCGGGCCGTCGGATCGACCCGGTGCCCCGACCCGCGACAACGACCCGCCGGGCCTGGCTATTCCTGCCCCTGCCCAAGGATCGCCGCGACATGTGAGGGTCGGCCCGCCATGTGGCCAAGGCGCACCCCGGGGACCAAACTGGCCCTATGACGGAAGCAGCGGAGTACGACGTCGTGGTGCTGGGTGCCGGTCCCACCGGCGAGAACGTGGCGGACCGGGTGCGGGCGGGCGGCCTGAGCGCCGCCGTGGTGGAGAGCGAACTCGTCGGAGGCGAGTGCTCGTACTGGGCCTGCATGCCGAGCAAGGCGCTGCTGCGCCCCGCGATCACCCGCGCGGACGCCCGCCGCGTGCCGGGAGTGCGCCAGGCCGTCCAGGGGCCGTTGGACGCGGACGCCGTGCTGGCCCACCGCGACGCGTACGCCTCCCACTGGAAGGACGACGGCCAGGTGGCCTGGCTCGACTCCACCGGCGCGCGCTTCTACCGAGGGCGGGGCAAGCTGCGCGGCCCCCGCACGGTCGTCGTCGAGGGCCCCGAGGGCGAACAGCACGTCCTGACGGCCCGGCACGCCGTCGCGGTCTGCACGGGCAGCCGCGCCCTCCTGCCCGACCTGCCGGGCGTCGCCGGAGCGAAGGCGTGGACCAGCCGCGAAGCCACCAGCGCGCACGCGGTGCCGGGCCGCCTCGCCGTCGTCGGCGGCGGAGTCGTCGGCGTGGAGATGGCCACCGCGTGGCAGGCCCTCGGCTCCCGCGTCACCCTGCTCGTACGCGGCGGCGGACTGCTGCCGCGGATGGAGCCCTTCGTCGGCGAACACGTCGCGGACTCCCTCGTCGAAGCCGGCGTCGACGTCCGGCTGAACACCGACGTCTCCGCGGTGGTGCGGGACGGCGGCACCGGCCCCGTCACCCTGGTCCTCGGCGACGGCGACCGCGTGGAGGCCGACGAGGTCCTCTTCGCCACCGGCCGGGCGCCGCGGACGGACGACATCGGACTGGACACCGTCGGTCTGCAGCCGGGCGGCTGGCTCCCCGTCGACGACAGCTGCCGCGTCGAGGGCAGCGAGTGGCTGTACGCCGTCGGCGACGTCAACCACCGCGCGCTCCTCACCCACCAGGGCAAGTACCAGGCCCGCATCGCCGGCGCCGCGATCGTCGCCCGCTCCCAGGGCGTCCCCCTCCTGGAGACCGACCGCTGGGGCGCCCACTCGGCGACGGCGGACACCGCGGGTGCCCCCCAGGTCGTCTTCACCGACCCGGAGGTCGGCGCCGTCGGTCTCTCCCTCGCCGAAGCGGAGGCGGCCGGCCACCGCGTCCGCGCCGTCGACCAGGACCTCACCTCCGTCGCCGGCGCCGGCCTCTACGGCGACGGCTACCGGGGACGCGCCCGGATGGTCGTCGACCTCGACCGCGAGGTCCTCCTCGGCGTCACCTTCGTCGGCCCGGGAGTCGGCGAACTCCTCCACTCGGCGACGATCGCGGTCGTCGGAGAGGTCCCGATCGACCGGTTGTGGCACGCGGTCCCGTCGTATCCGACGATCAGCGAGATCTGGCTGAGGCTGCTGGAGGAGTTTCGAGGGTAGGAACCGCCGTCAAAGCCGTGCCGGGCCGGTCGAGTGGTGTGGTGAAGGCACCGGCTCTCAGTGAGCGGGCGGGTGGTCCCGGTCTGTCGGCGGCTCCAGCAAGTGGCGCAGCATCGGGCCGGAGAGCCGCAGTACGTCGTCCAGGTCGGCTTCGGCGAGGTAGGGCATCCTGAGCATTTCCCGCTGGACCGCGATGCCGAACAGGGTCGCGGACAGGAGGGCGGCCCGCAGCTGGGTGTCCGGGCCGTCCATGGCCTCGGCCAGCGGGTCCACGGCGCCCGTGGTCGCCTTCTCGCGGAGGAGCTGCGCGGCTTCCTCGTTAGTCATCGCTGCGCGCAGCAGGGCGAGCATCGGGTCGTGTTGTGGGCCGGCGAAGTCCGCGAGCATGGTGCGGAGGTACTCCGCGCCCTGCTGGTCGGAGACTTCCAGTGCGGACGGGTCGAAGGACGCCTGCCAGTCCACGGCTTCGCGGAAGAGGTGCTGTTTGGTGCCGAAGTATTTGATGACTGAGGACTTGTCGCACTCCGCGGTTGCCGCGATGCCGCGGATGGTGGCGCGTTCGTAGCCGTGTCGGGCGAATTCCTGGCGGGCCGCTTCCAGGATGCGCAGGCGGGTGCGCTCGCCCTTGCGCGTCTTCTCCGGCATGCGGTGTTCCTCATTCCTCGGGTGACCGGGGTGGTGATCGTACGTGGACGGCCGGGCCCGGGGTTCTCTCGGGCCCGGCCCTCTTCGTGGGTCAGCCCATGTGTACGGGGGCCGGCTGGCCGTCCGCAGCGGGCTCGGGGCGCTTGGCGTTGACGGCGAGCCCGACCACGGCGATGCCCGCGATCATCAGGGCCGCCGAGCCCACCAGCGCCGCGGTGTAGCCGTCGGTCAGCGCGCCAGCGGCGCGTTCGAGCAGGCTGCTGTCCTTGGTGGCCAGTGCCTGGTAGTAGGCGCCGTCCGCGTTGGGCAGCTTGTCGTCGGCCATGGTCGTGGAGACCGTCGCCAGGACGGCCAGGCCGATCGCTCCGCCGACCTGCTGGGCGGTGTTGAGCAGCGCCGACGCGATGCCGGCGTCCTGGTGGCCGACGCCGGAGACCGCGCCGAGGGTCATCGGGAGGAAGGCGGTTCCCAGGCCGATGGAGGTGATGACCATGGCGGGCATCAGGTGTGCCCAGTAGGAGGAGTCCGGGGTCATCGTGCCGAACCAGAGCATGCCACCGGCGGCCAGGGCCAGGCCCGGGATGGTCAGGGTGCGCGGCGCGAACCTCGCCACCAGCTTCGCACCGGCGCTCGTGGCCATGCCCATGCCGAGACTGAACGGAATGTAGGCGAGACCGGTCTCCAGCGCGTTGAAGCCGAGGACCTGCTGCATGTAGAGGGAGAGGAAGTAGAACATCGCGAACATGCCGGCGCCGATGAACAGCATCGTCACGTACGAGCCGGCCCGGTTCCGTTCGGCCAGCAGGCGCAGCGGCATCATGGGTGCCGCGACCTTGGACTGGAGCAACACGAAGGTGGCCAGGAGGACGGCGGCCACGCCGAAGAGCGCGAGCGTGCTGCTGTTCGTCCAGCCGTGCTCGCCGCCCCGGGTGATCGCGTAGACGAGGGAGACGAGACCGGCGGTCCCGGTCACAGCACCGGGCACGTCGAGGCGCCCGCGTACCCGCTCGCCCTCGGCGAGGACCTTGGTGCCGAGCAGGACCGCCAGGCCGATCGGGACGTTCACGAAGAACACCCAGCGCCAGTCGAGGTATTCGGTGAGCACGCCGCCGAGCAGCAGGCCGACAGTCGCTCCGATGCCGGACATCCCGGCGTACACCCCCATCGCCTTGTTCCGTGGCGCGCCCTCGGGGAAGGTCGTGGCGATCAGTGACAGCGCGGTCGGGGCCGCCACGGCCGCGCCCACACCCTGGAGCACACGTGCCGCGATCAGCAGCTCCTGGCTGGTCGCGAAGCCGCCGAGGAGTGACGCGAGGGTGAACAGCGCGATGCCGATCCGGAATATCCGGCGCCGCCCGAACAGGTCGCCGATGCGGCCACCGAGCAGCAGGAGGCCGCCGAATGCCAGGACGTAGGAGTTGACGACCCAGGCGAGCCCGGAGGCCGAGATGTCGAGGTCCTCTTTGAGGCTCGGCAGCGCGATGTTGGTGATCGTGCCGTCGAGCACGACCATCAGCTGGGCCGAGGCGATGACGGTGAGGGCCAGCCCCAGGTGCCGGCCGGCTCCTGGGGGTGCCGCGGTGGGTGATGACATGACTACCATCCAGAAAAGTGTACGAGCGTTGCTTTTTCTGGTCTCGGCAACCGCCCACCCCTTCGATTGATTCCCCCAGGGGGTATGTGATCAACGTCATGGCGCCTTCGCCCGGCACTCCCGGGGGTCGTGGACCTCGTTGCGCGCGGCCGTCCCGGTCCGGCCCTCCGGTCTTCTCGGGGCGGGGTTTCACGTCCGGCGTGGGCCTCCTGTGGCGGCGCGCCGGGTGGGGTGACGTCCCTGGCGGAATACCCCCTAGGGGTATATGGTTCCCGTGGGTGGTCCGGGAACACGGACCACGTCGCACGAGGCATCACGCAGATGGAGACACGATGAACAGCACCTCCGGCCACGACATGACCGGCCATGACGGCCACACCGGACACGGTGGAGCCCGTCCCGGCGGGTTGTCCGTCTCCGAGAGCGGGTACACCCTCGAACTCGACGCGACGGTCCTTCCCGCCGGGACGCAGACGGTCACCTTCCGGATCACCGGCCCCGACGGCCTGTCGGTCACCGAGTACGAGCCCGAGCACGAGAAGGAACTGCACCTCATCGCCGTCCGCCGCGACACCACCGGCTTCCAGCACGTCCACCCCGTACGGGACGGGAACGGCGTGTGGAGCGTGGGGCTGACCCTGACGCCAGGGGACTGGCGGATCTTCGCCGACATCCACCCGGCCGGACACGACGGGACCCTGACCCTGGGCGTCGACGCCGCCGTCGCCGGCCCGTACGACCCCCAGCCGCTCCCCGGGGACACCCGCACCGCGCATCTCGGTGAGTACGCCGTCACCCTCGACGGAGGCCTCGTGCCCGGCGCGGCGAGCGACCTGACCCTCACCGTCACCCGCGACGGGCGGCCCGTCACCGACCTCCAGCCCTATCTCGGCGCCTACGGGCACCTGGTGGCACTGCGCGCCGGCGACCTCGGCTACCTCCACGTCCACCCGGAGGGCGAGCCCGGTGACGGCGCCACCGAGCCGGGGCCGGAGATCATCTTCATGGCCGCCGCGCCGACGGCCGGCACCTACCGCCTCTACCTCGACTTCCAGCACGACGACGCCGTCCGGACCGCCGAGTTCACGCTACGGGCCACCACGTCCGCCGCCCCCGCGCACCCGAGCCACCACCACGGTCACCACTGACCGGCGTGAACACCACCGACCTGCTGCCGCGATACGGGGCACGGCCGGGAAACCCCCGACCCGTCGTGCCCCACCGCCCACCCCCGCACATACCCGTACCGGAAGGGCCGTCATGCCCCGCCTGACCCGACTCACCCCCGACACGGCGGTCGGCGCCTCGCGCGACCTCCTCGCCGAACTCGCCTCCCGCCACGGCCGGCTCGGCGACATGGTCTCCACGATGGCCCACTCACCCGCCGTCCTGGGCGGCTACCTCCAGCTCAGTCGCGCCATGGGCCGCGCCAAGCTCGACCGCAAGGTCAGCGAACGGATCTCGATCGCCGTCCAGACCCAACAGGGCTGCGGGCTCTGCCTCGACGCCCACATCAGCGCCGCCCGCGCCCTGGGCGTGGACGAGGACGAGATCGACCGCGCCCGCGAGGGCACCTCGGCCGACCCCGCCATCGCGGCGATCGTCGCCCTCGCCCTCCAGGTCTACCGCGAGCCGACGTCGATCACCGACGAACAGATCGACGCACTGCGCGAGCACGGCTTCGGCGACCGAGCGATAGCCGACGTCGCCGGCGTCGTCGCGCTCAACATCCTCACCGGCTCCTTCAACCTGCTCGCCGGCCTCACCCCGGGGGGCGACCGCGATGCGTAGGGAGACACCCGCCCGTACCCGCGGGGCGCGGTCGCCGCCTTGGGGCCGTGCCCCACCGCATGGACACGGAAAGGGCCCCGCCGTGCGGCTGTTCGCCATCCGCGACTACCGCCACCTGTTCAGTGCCTAGGTCATCGCCCTGTTCGGCGCCGGACTGGCCACCGTCGCCCTCGGACTGCTCGCCTACGACCTCGCCGGCCCGGACGCCGGCAAGGTCCTCACCGCCGTCACGGCCGCCGCGGTGAGTCAACGCGACGACCCTCCACGGGCCGGTCGACGCACGCAGCCGGTCGGGGAATCCTGAGCGGCGCACGGTCGACCCGAGGCACCGCCATGGAGACCGGCCGTGACGATCCCCGGCGGATGCGATATACATGGGCCCCTGAAATACCCCTCAGGGGTATGCTCCCCCTTGGAGGAAGGTAGTCGTGGGACTGTTCGCGCTGCGTGATTTCCGCCGTCTGTTCAGTGCGCAGATCATCGCCCTTTTCGGTACCGGGCTGGCGACCGTCGCGCTGGGGCTGCTCGCCTACGACCTCGCGGGTCCGAGCGCCGGTGCGGTCCTCGCCACCGCTCTGACGATCAAGATGGTCATGTACGTCGTCATCGCGCCGTTGGCCGCGGCCTACGTCGACCGGCTGCCGAGGCGGAAGCTGCTCACCGCCCTCGACGTGGTCCGGGCCCTGGTCGTGATCGCGCTGCCGTTCGTCACGGAGATCTGGCAGATCTATGTGCTGATCGGCCTTCTCCAGGCCGCGTCCGCCGCGTTCACGCCCACCTTCCAGGCGGTGATCCCCGACATCGTCACCGACGAGGCCGACTTCACCCGGGCGCTCTCGGCCTCCCAGGTCGCCTACACCATGGAGAGCCTGCTGAGCCCCGTCCTCGCGGGTGTGGCGCTGTCCTTCATGTCCTTCAACTGGCTCTTCGTCGGCACGGCCGTCGGGTTCGCCGTCTCCGCCCTGTTCGTGCTGTCGACGCGTATCCCCGAGGCCCGGCCCAGCGAACACACCCGGGCGTGGGACCGCGTCGCCTCGGGGATCCGCACCTTCGCCACCACGCCGAGGCTGCGCGGCATCATGGCGCTGAACCTGGTGGTCGCCGCCGCGGGTTCGATCGTCGTGGTCAACACCGTGAACTATGTCCGCGACGTACTCGGCGGCACCCAGACCGACGTCGCCTGGATGCTCGCCGCCTCCGGCGGCGGCACCCTGCTGGTCGCGCTCCTGCTGCCCCGCGTACTCGACCGGATCGCCGAACGCACGGTGATGTCGACCGGCGCCGCGGTCCTGGTGACGGGCGTCGCCGCCGCCGTCGCGATGAGCGCGGCCGGTCTCACCACCTGGGCGGGCACCGCGGCCGTCTGGGCCGTCATCGGGGGCGGGATGGCGCTGATCGTCACACCGACGGGGCGGGTGCTGCGCCGTTCGGCCGAACCGAACCGGCTGCCCGGGGTCTTCGCCGCCCAGTTCTCGCTGTCCCATCTGGCGTGGCTGGTCACCTATCCCGTGGCCGGCTGGATCGCCACGGAATCAGGTTTCACCCTCACCTGGACGATCCTCGCCGTCCTCGCCGCGCTGGGCGCCGTCGCCGCACGGGCCCTGTGGCCGCGCGAGGAGAAGGTCGAGGCTCCCCGAACCATCAGCGACGCCACCGTCCGGGAGGAGACCGAGGCGGCGGCGGGCACACTCGCCGTCTGCCAGTGCACCTGCGTGCAGACGGTGTGAAACCGAGGACGCGGTTCTGCCCGGGCGCTTCAGCGTGCCGGAGGTGCTGGAACGGACTCGTGCGATGAGCACCGCCGACGTCACGACGGCCATCCACGCGCCCGGCCATTCCGCCGCATCCCACAGCAGCGGGGTGTCCGTGGAACGTTCCGATGTGCTGGCAGATCCTAGGTACGCGGGCGCCCGTTGTCAGACGTGAGGGGCGCCGGAAGGACGGCTATGGTGTGTCCTTTGCGGCGGTTCCTGGAGGCGTACCGGCAGGGGTAGCGCCAGAGCTGCTCCCGGATCCGCCCAGCAGTACTCTGAAGCGGCCACGTCAGAACTGGTGCTGACCGACAGCACCACTGACTGGCGTCGGCAAGAATGGAACCGTACCCGGCGGGTCCGCTCAAGCCAGGACAGCCCGGTTTGGCCGGCGGTTCAGCTCGGCGTGGGTGTGTGCCGGCGATCCTCGGTCAGCGGCGGCCGGTGGCCAGGACGACGAGGAACTGGCCGCCGCCCGCCTCGACGCCGGCGGTCACGGGCAGCCCCGGTACCAGTCGGGCGAAGCGGTCCACCAACCAATCCGCTGCTTCCTGGGCGTCCTGCCTGGTCGGACAACGGCCCACCGTCTCGCGGCCCCCCTTGCGCTCCAGCCTCGCGGCAACGGCGATCAGCGGCGCGGGTTCGACCACGTACAGGCGGTCCGGCCAGTCGATGACCACCTTGACCGCGCCCTTGCGGGAGTTGCACCCGCGGTGCGCGAGCCGCTCGGTGACCTTGGCCTTCCGGTCGGCGGTCCGGCTGTCAACGCTGGGCCCCAGCGGGTCGTTCACCGACTTGTCGGGGTCGACTGGTTCGTCGCACACCCAGCATCGCCAGCCGTCGCGCTCGGCCACATCATCGAGAAGACTCATTCGAGCAAACTACCTGCCCGGTCACCACCCCGCGCACCAGGGCCCAGCAGCGCAGGACAACCGTGGTCCGTACTGTTCCTGAACGGCATGAGAATGACCTCTTGGCCCGCCCCGAGTGCGGATCGTCGTGGTTGAACACCATCTCCTTGCAGGTCGGTGAGGTGATCGCGGTCGGGGTGCTCAGATTCAGGGTGGGCCGGACACTCATGTCGGCACAGGGAGCCAGGAGCATCGTCGGTGCGGGCCGGGGGCACAAGTCCCGTCAGGCGGGAGGAGGGGGAGCCGGCCACGGTCGCCTGCCGGATGCCGTTGACGTGGACGCTGAACCCCCGCGATCACCTCAACCGCCTCGTACCACGGCACGCCCCGCCCTCGCGAAGGCCCGGGAACCACCGGGCACTCGGCGTGTCAGGACCGGCTGACCCAGCACCACTAAACTCCCCGGATGGCAAAGTACTTCGACGTGCACCCCCAGAACCCCCAGCGACGCACCATCGCGGGCGTGGCCGACAGTATCCGTTCCGGCGCGCTCATCGCGTACCCGACGGACTCCTGCTACGCGCTGGGCTGCCAGCTGGGCAGTCGCGACGGAATCGGGCGCATTCGAGCGATCCGGGATCTCGATGAGCGACACCACTTCACTCTTGTGTGCGGGGACTTCGCCCAGCTGGGCCAGCTCGTGCACATCGACAACGACGTGTTCCGCGCGATCAAGGCGGCTACGCCGGGCAGCTACACCTTCATCCTGCCCGCGACGAAGGAGGTGCCGCGACAGCTGCTGCACCCGAAGAAGAAGACGGTCGGCGTCCGCATCCCTGATCACACTGTCGCCCAGGCTCTCCTCGCCGAACTCGGTGAGCCCCTGCTCTCCAGCACTCTCCTGTTGCCCGACGAGAAGGAGCCGCTGACCCAGGGCTGGGAGATCAAGGAACGGCTCGACCATGTCGTCGACGCCGTGGTCGATTCGGGTGACTGCGGCACGGAGCCGACCACGGTCATCGACTTCTCCAGCGGTGAGCCGGAGATCGTGCGCAGGGGAGCGGGTGACACCGCCCGGTTCGAGTAGCCGCTTCGAGGCACTGCCCCGCGCCCGGGAAGGACGGTCCGGGGGCGGCGGATGCGCAGAGGGCCGGGGACCCGCTCCAGTAGGTACTGGGGGAGATCACCGCGTCACTCCTCCGGCACCTGCACCACCAGGACATCGTCATCAGCGGACGCCGTCGCTGCGGGAGGCGGTGCCGGTCGGAGCAGCCCGGGGCCTGTCGGCGGTGACCTTGGGCGGCAGTCTGGCCGGGATCGTCGGCAGCCTGATCGCGGTACTCCTCACCGCGCTGCTCGCGGTGGCCTGGAACTATCTGCGTGAGCAGCTCAGTGATCCGCTGCTGGAGCACGACTCCCAGGAGCCTCGGACTGCTACGCACCGCTCACCTGGCCTGAGTGCGCGGTTCCCGGCCGCTGTGGTGGAGTCAGCCCCCGGAACGAGTGTGGTGTTGGCGCCATGGAAAGTGGATCACTGCGCTTCTAGCGTATGAGTCGTGAAGAAGACCATGTCAGCACCGCCTTCGCGCTCACGCTCGCCACGGTGACGACGACCGCGGGCCACACCGCGGTCGCCTCCCCCTCCACTGCCGCGGACGGTCTCGAACGCTTCCGGAAGCAGACCGTCAACTGGGCAGAGTGCGACGATCCCGCGCTCGCCGCGAGCGGAACCGAATGCGCACGGATCACGGTTCCCCTCGACTACGGCAAGCCGGAGGGCCGCACCCTCGCCGTTGCGATATCGCGCATCAAGGCGACGGACCCGAAGAAGCGGCGCGGCATTCTCCAGAGCAACCCCGGTGGCCCCGGCGGGCGGGGGCTGTCCCTGCCCGCCGAGATCAAGGCGAAGATGACGCCCGAGGTGGCCGCGGCGTACGACGTGATCGGGATGGACACCCGGGGACTCGGCGAGAGCACCCCCGTCGACTGCGGGCTGACCCGCGGGATGTGGCTGCACGCGCCGGGCCCGGACCGGGCCGGATTCGACGAGTCCGTGCGGCTCTCCCGCGAAGACGCCCGCACGTGCTGGGACAAGTACCCCGACGTGCTGCCCCACCTCTCGACCCGCAACATCGCCCGGGACGTGGATGTCGTCCGCAGCGCGCTCGGCGAACGGAGGACCTCCTGGTTCGGCCAGTCCTACGGCACGGTCCTCGGTGCGGTGTACGCCCAGATGTTCCCCCACAGGATCGATCGGCTCGTCCTCGACAGTGCCCCCGGACCCGCCGACTACCACAGCTTCGAGATGATACGGAAGATGGGGCCCGCCAACGAGAAGGCACTCGATGACTTCGCCCGCTGGGCCGCACCGCGTGACCGGGAGTACGGTCTCGGCACCACCGCCGCCGCCGTGCGCGCCACCGTCGAGGGGCTGATCCGGCGCGCCGGTGCCGAACCGATCCGCATCGGCGGACACCGCCTGGCCCAGCACGACCTGACCCTCGTTTTCTTCACTCTCGGCACCGACGACACCGGGAACACCGACTTCGCGCTCGTGCTGCGCGCCCTGGTTGACGCCGCCGACGGGAAACCGGTCACCCCGCCCCCGGCCCTGGAGGGGTTCCTGGAGGTGATGATGAACCCCCGGGAATCGGGACGGGCGGCCGATGACGCCGCTCAGCTCGGGATCCTCTGCGCCGACGCCGTCATGCCGCGCGACCCCGAGGACTACTGGAAGGCGGTCGAGCGGGTCAGGGCATCGCAGCCCGTCTTCGGTCCCGTGACGAATGTGCCGCTGCCCTGCGCCTTCTGGAAGGAGAAGCCGCGTGAGCAGCCGACGAAGATCAACAACAAGGTGCCCGCGCTCCAGATACAGGCGACGGGCGACACCCGCACCACCTACGAGTCGGGACTCCGGATGCACCGGGCGATGCGCGGCTCCAAGCTGGTGACGGTTCCCGCCCGGAGTCACGCGGTCTATCTCTACTACCCCAACGACTGCGTCAAGCGGACCGTCAACGACTACCTGCTGGACGGCACTCTGCCAGCGCGGAACACCGTCTGCGCCTCCTGAGGGGCGGGTGGGATCTTCCGGGTTACGCCCTGGGGCGGCCGTCGAACCGGGAGCCCTCGTCGGGCCATGTCCGGTCAACGCGGCCAGGAGAAGCTCTCCTCGGAAGAAGTGGGCCTGCCGCCGTGCTCGCCACATCGCCACCCGGGCGACGGCACGCCGTTCCATCAATACGGTGTGTCCTTATACGGCGGTTGCTGGAGGCGTACCGGCAGGATCAGCAGCGGAGCGCGTTGGTGGGACAGGTTCGATTCGACGAGCGCGCTCGGACGGGTCCGGGGCCGGGAACGGCCGGGCGACCATGGTCGGCCGGCCCGGTCGCCCTGCGGACGGCGCCGCCCTACGGTGGGAGGGGGCGGCCTAGCGCTCGCTCCGGCCCGGACACGCCGCACACGGTTCCGGAGCACCGCCGGGCGCCCCGCACACCGTTGAACAGGAGAGGCGCGAAGATGGAGAGCATGAGGTTCCCGGCTCCGGCCGAGGGGTTCGTCCTGACGCACTTCATCGCGGTCGCGGACGTTGCCAGGGCCCGTGACTGGTACACCACGGTCCTGGGCGGGGAGGTCGTCCTCGATGACGACCCGTGCATCGTCAAGGTCGCCAACGGGTGGATCACCATGGCCACCGGCGGCGGCCCCACCCCCGACAAGCCCGATGTGAACCTGAGTCCCCCCGCCGACCCCCACACGGTGACCGCCTTCCTCAACCTACGGGTCGCCGACGTGCACGCCTGCTATGAGCAGTGGAGTTCCCGGGGCGCGCACTTCCTCACCCCGCCCCTCGACCGGGGCGCGGAGATCCGCTGCTACATGCGCGACCCCGACGGCCACCTCATCGAGGTCGGTCAGGCGACCGGCGTCCTCGACCGCGACTCCAGCTGAACCACCGGCACGGAACCCCGCCCCGGGTGGAAGGAAGCACGCAGATGCTCGGCGAACACCCCGTCAACCCCGTCCTCCTCGCCACCGACCTGGCCGAGGCCCGCCGCTTTTACCACGATCTCCTCGGTCTGCCGATCGCGGCCGAGAACGACAACATGATCACCTTCCGCACCGGGCCCAACCTCCTGCTGGTCTCCCTCAGCAGCACCGGCACGGCCGACACCCAGACCCAGGCTTCCTGGACCGTCACCGACATCCACGCCGAGACCGAAGCGCTGCGCGCCCGCGGGGTGACGATCCAGAACATCGACCAGCCCGGCCTCTCCACCGACCACGGCATCGCCGACGCCGGATTCGCCTGGGCCGCCTGGATCACCGACCCGGCCGGGAACTCCCTCAGCATCCTCCAGCTCAAGCGGGAACCCGGCCGTCCCGACGCGGGCGGCGGTCAGGCATCCGACCAGCAGGGGTGAGGGGCGCCTCCGCGTTCGGTTCGCGTGCCTCGGGGGCGTGTCGAGCGGATCGGTTGAGGCTGATGCCCGCCGCGGGCTCCCGTTGGGACCCCGGACGGACTCGACGGCAGTCCCGCCGCCCGGGGCGCCGCCCGGCTCCCGGCGCGCGACACGGCGCCCTGCCCCGTAGGCTCGAAACGACCACGCGCACCCGAGTGCGGGGAGGCGTCATTCCATGCGTGCCGCCTGGTACGAGGAGCAGGGCCCGGCCGCCGAGGTGCTGCGGGTCGGCGAGCTGCCCGACCCGGTCCCCGGCCCGGGAGAGGTCCGGATCCGGGTCACGGTGTCCGGTGTCAACCCGGGCGACACCAAGAAGCGCGGGGGCTGGCTGGGCTCGGCGATGCCGTACCCGAGGGTGATCCCCCAGAGCGACGCCGCTGGAGTCGTCGACGCCACCGGGGAGGGGGTGGACGCGTCGCGGGCGGGAGAGCGGGTCTGGGTGTACGGAGCCCAGTCGTACCGTCCCTTCGGCACCGCCGCGCAGTACACCGTCGTTCCCGCGCGGCAGGCGGTCCCGCTACCCGCGCACGTCGGGGACGACCTCGGCGCATGTCTCGGCATCCCCGGGATCACCGCCCACCGTGCCGTCTTCGCGGACGGACCGATCGACGGGGCGACCGTCCTCGTCCACGGCGTTCTGGGCTCCGTCGGTTCACTGGCGGCGCAGCTCGCCCGCTGGGCCGGTGCCACCGTCCTCGGCACCGTCGTCCGCACCGGCGACCTGGCCGGTGTCGACCCCGCCGTCGTCCACCACGCCGTCGCGCTCGACGCGTCCGGCCCAAAGGAGGCCGCGGCGGCACTGCGGGCACGGGCACCCGGTGGAAGAATCCACCGGATCGTCGAGGTCTCCCTCTCCGACAACGCCGCGCTGGACGCGGCCGTCGCGGACAACGGCACGGTGATCGCCGCGTACGCCACCCGCAGCGACCCTGCCGCTCTCCCGTTCTGGGAGTTGCTGTTCAACAACGTCACCCTGCGACTGCTTGGCAGCGACGACTTCCCGCCCGACGCCGTCCGCCTGGCGGCCCGCGATCTGACCTCGGCCGCCGCCACCGGAGTCCTCCGCGTCCCCGTCCGCGACCACTTCCCGCTGGAGCGGATCGCCCGTGCCCACGAAGCGGTCGACACGGGCGGCAGAGGACGCATCCTGATCACCCTCCAGCACTCGTGACATCGGCCCTTCACGCATCTGCCGCCCTTCCCCGTCGCCGGCCGCTGTCTGGCTCTCGCACACTCGCCGCACCGTCCCGGCGTTCACGGTAGGACGCGTCAGCGGTACGACGCCCCTGGATCGTGTAGTCAGCACCGACCACGTCTGGCCAATGGGCGAGTGATGTCCGGCCCTGCTGCTCGGGCGCGAGAAGGAACATTTCTTTCTCGCGACCGAGGTAGACAGTCCCTGCGGCACCGCCGGACCATGCGGCGGACTCTCTGTCCGGTCCTCACGAGGGGTACGGCAGCAGACCCCGGTCGATCCGCTCCCACGCCGTCCTCAGGTCCGTCAGCAGTTCGGGGCGTACGGCAGCCTTGTCGGCCTGCTCACGGATGTCCTCCGGCAGCCGGTAGAGGCGGTCCTTGCCGTCCTTGCCCCGGTAGTACTTCCACTCGCCCCGCCGCAGCGCCCGCTCCCCCCGGACCCGCCAGAACAGGTCACGCGGGGGCACGTCAGCGCCGTGCAGCAGATAGCCGGCGAGGCTGACTCCGTCGAGGGGGTACGCCGGGTGGGGTCGCGCCCCGCCCACCTCCAGGAGGGTCGCCGTCCAGTCGGGGGAGTACACCGGAACCCGGCTGACCTGCCCGCCGTCGATCCGCGCGGGCCAGCGCAGGATCGTGGGCACCCGGATGCCGCCGTCCAGGAGCGAACCCTTGTTGCCGCTCAGCGGCCAGTTGTACGAGAAGCGCTCGCCGCCGTTGTCGCTGGCGAAGAAGACCAGGGTGTCGTCCTCCTGCCCGGACCGCTTCAGGGCCGTGAGTACCGTGCCGACCGAGCGGTCGAGGTCCTCGACCATCTGCCGGTACTTCGTGAGCGAGCCCCCGTCCTGGTGTCTGAGCGCCCGTCGGTCGCCCGCCCTGATCCGGCGGACGATCTCGGCGCTGGTCTCCTCGTCGCCGTCGGCGATCCACGGCCAGTGCGGGGTGGTGAAGTTGAGGTTCAGGAGCCAGGGGGTGCGCCCGTGGTCGCGGCTGACGTACTCGACGGCCCGTTCGGTCAGGATGCGGGTGTAGTAACGCAGGTCGCGGTACTCGGCGTCGCCTTCGTAGAGGTCGTACTCACCGCCGGAGCTCAGCTTGGAGTAGTACTCCAGCGCCCCGCCGAAGTTGCCGAAGAACTCCCCCCAGCCGGACCGGGTGGGGCTGTAGTCGGGCAGGTAGCCGCAGTGCCACTTGCCTATCAGCGAGGTCCGGTATCCGGCGTCGCGAAGTAGCGAGGCGAGGGTGGGATGCGTGGGATCGAGCCCCACCGACCGGTCCGCGATCGGCTCGGCGAGCCCGCCCTCAGTACGGCCCGGGTAGCGGCCGGTGTAGAGGCTGAACCGGGTGGGCGAGCAGGTCGCGGAGCCGCTGTACGCATCGGTGAACCGCACGCCCTGGCGGGCGAGCCGGTCCAGATGCGGGGTACGGATCTCCGGTGCGCCGTACGAGGAGAGGTCGGCCCAGCCCAGGTCGTCGCCCAGGATGAACAGCACGTTGGGCCGGCGGACACCCCGGCCGGGCGTGCGTGCGGCGCGGAACGGACGCTCGACGGGAGTGGTTCCGGCGCTGTCGGCCGCGGCGTCGACGGCCGGCAGCCCGAGGGCTGCCACGGCCCCGGCGGCGGTACCGCCGAAGGCGCGTCGGGACAGGGAAGAGTCGAAGGAGGTCACGAGGGTGCTCCAGGGCAGGAGTGCGTGCTCGCGCAGATGCGTGGCACCGCGCGGCGAGGGGAACTCGGGAACCGGAACAGGGGTTGCCGAGGTGCGGGAAGAGGCGCTGTCGGACGCGCCGGATCAAACCCGAGGCTGACGAAGCCTCAGGGCGCGGCGGGGTGCGTCAGACGCAACGACAGATGGCGCTCGCGACACGGACCAGGTCGACGTGGCGGCGCTCCACAAGACGGACCCGCAGGTCACCGAGTGGCTGCATGCCTCCAGACCCTTCCCGATGCCCCTCTTCCTGTCAACGGCCCGCTCACCCTTCGAATTGATAACGTGATCGTCGTGACAGAGCTGGAAGAACTGGTCCTGACCCCCGGTGAGCGGGCCCGGGGCGTGCGGGTCGAGAGCGTGTTGTTCGGGATGGACTGGACCGGCGAGGAACACCCGGGCCAGCTGGCCGGGTTCGTGGCCGGTCGGGTGCGGGGCTTCGGGGTGGAGCCGGTGGGCGTCGACACGGACGTCGTCTACCGTGCGGCCGAGGGCGATCCGACTCTGGGGCGTGGCGACTTCCCGGTGCGCCAGCTCGATCACCTGTCCGGTGTGCTGGCGGGTCTGGGCTGCACGCTCATGGTGTGGGACACCGGCACCGACACCTACGAGTTGTTGGTGGCGCTGACCGGTGAGCGCGAGCCCACCGGGTTGATGTACGAGGGCGCGCCGGTGCGTGCGTGGGGCTCGGGGGCCGAGGAGACCCTGGTCAGCCTGGACTGCCCGGACTGCGCGCAGTTGCTGGTCTGGCAGTTGCCGGCGGCCGAGACGCTCGCCGACGAGCGATGCGACTGTGGAGCCGGACTGTTCGACGCCGCTGGTCGTCCGCTGCCTGGAGTCACACTCCACGACTGAATCGCTGGCAGGGCGCTGTCGCCGCCGTGCCGAGGTTGCTGGCGGCGTACCGGCAACGCACCCGGGTGTGGTGCCCCGGCGGGTGGGTGCCCGCCGGGGGTCGGGCGGGGGTGTTAGCCGCAGGTGGCCAGGAGGATGGAGAGGACGGTGCAGGTCGTGGCTGCGCTGTCGTTGGTCGGGTTGGGGTCGGTGGGTGCGGAGGCGGTTCGGGTGCCGGTGACCTTCACGGTGCCGAGGGACAGGAGGTGCAGGGGCACGCGGAACGTCTTGCTCGCGCTGGTTCCGTTCGTGATGGTGCCGTAGGTGCAGGTGACGGTCCCGCTCGTGGCGGTGCAGCCGGGCGACACGTTGGTGGCGGTGGTACCGGGCGGCAGGGTGGCGGTGACGGTGGCCGAAGCGACCGCGTTCGGGCCCCGGCCACGGGCCGTCAGGGTGTAGGTGAGGTAGGGGACCAGGATGCCCAGGCTCGGCCGGGCGGAGACGTCGACGTCGACGTCCGCGGTGGACGCGGCGGCCGGGGCGAACGCCACGGCGTACGGTCCGCTGCCGACGGGGACGGACGCGGTGACGGTGTTGGTGGCCGTGTCGATCACCGACGCGGTGCCGCTGTTGCTGTCGGCGACGTACACCTCGCCGCCGTCGGGGGTCACCGCGACGCCGATCGGGGTGGAGCCGACGCCGACGGTGGCGACGACCGTACCGGTGGCGGTGTCGATCACGGACGTGCTGTTGCCGCCGATGTTGGTCACGTAGACGCGGGACCCGTCCGGGGACACCGCGGCGCCGAAGGGGGAGTTGCCGACGGGGACGGTCCCGGTGACGGTGCGGGTGGCGGTGTCGATCACGGTGACCGCGCCCGCTTGTTGCGAGCTGACGTAGAGCCGGGTGCCGTCGGGGGTCACCGCGAGGCCGTTGGGTCTGGCGACGGGGATGGTTCCGGTGACGGTACCGGTGGCGGGGTCGATCACCGCGACCGCGGCGGCGCTGCTGACGTAGACGGAGCCTCCGCCGGGGGCCACGGTGACGCTGTTCGGCGCTGCTCCGACGGGGACGGTCGCGGCGACGGCGTTCGTCGCCGTGTCGATCACCGACACCGAGGCGGACAGGAAGTTGGTGACGTAGGCCCGGCTGCCGTCGGGGGCCACGGCCACTCCGAACGGGCCGTCCCCGACGGGTACGGTCGCCGTCACCGCCTGGGTGGCGGTGTCGATGGTCGACACCGAACCGGAGCCGCGGTTGGTGACGTAGGCCCGGGCGCCGTCCGGGGTCACCGCGACTCCGGACGGGCCGTCGCCGACGGGTACGGTCGCGGTCACCGTGTCCGTGGCGGTGTCCACGACCGACACGTTGTCCGACGCGCTGTTGGCTATGTACGCCACCGCGCCGGCGGCGCGCGCCGGCGCGGCGGTCGCTGCCGGTACGGCCACCGCGACGAGGCCGGAGCAGAACAGCGCACCCGTGGCCAGCAACGCGGTCAACCGTCGACGCGACCCGACGCGCGGCACCGGGCGTAAGGCGGAGCGTGAAGACATGATGATGGTGTTCCCCTTTCCTGGTCCGCGCCGCGACGGCGGGGACCGGCCAGCCCCTCGGGAAACCGCGGCGGGGCGGCCAACAGCCGCGGACCGGGCCGCAGGGGCTGAGGACCAGGACGCGGGCCGTCCGGCCCCGACCTGATCAGCGCCCCCCCGGGGGGCGGGTCCGCAACGGTCTGAACATGCCCAACAGCCGAGCCGGCGCAAGGCCCGCATCAGCGCGTTCAGCATGGCACCGCCGTGCAGCGCGCCGGGGCGGAATCGTGAACATCAGCACCCAAGTCCGTTTCGTGGGCCCGGGGCCGGGGCGGGTCCGTGCAACAGCGCGTCCGCCGATACGAAGTGCAGGCCCTGCTCCAGCAGGCCCTCGATCACGGTCGGTAGGGCCGCCACGCTCTGGCGGCGGTCGCCGCCGCCGTCGTGCATCAGGACCAGGGAGCCCGGGCCGGCGTGGTCCAGTACTGTACAGGCGATCTTCTCGGGGCCGGGGCGGGCCCAGTCCCAGGAGTCGACGTCCCAGAGGGCGAGGGCGGGGCCGTCGGGGTGGAGTTCGGCCAGGGCTTCCGGGGTGCGTGCGCCGTACGGCGGGCGGAAGACGGTGGGGACCCGGCCGACCGCGCGGTCGAACGCCTCGTCGGTGCGCTCAAGTTGGAGTCGGAACTGGCGGGGGCTCAGATCCGGCAGGAACGGGTGTGACCAGGTGTGGTTGCCGAGGGCGTGTCCCGCGTCCACGATCCGGCGCACCTCGTCGGGGAGGGCGTGCACGTGCAGGCCCACGCAGAAGAAGGTGGCGTGCACGCCGTAGCGGGCCAGGATGGAGAGCACCTGGCCGGTGAAGACCGGGTCGGGGCCGTCGTCGAAGGTCAGGGCGATCTCGTGGCGGTCGCGCGGGCCGTGGCGGAACCAGCGGCCCGCCCGGGCGAGTTGTTCCTCGTGCGCGGCGCTGCGTCGGATGCCGCCGTGGTAGTCGTCGTCCCGACCGGTCTG
>NZ_JBEYTZ010000013.1:0-208058 GCF_040643215.1 Streptomyces sp. NPDC047315
ATCCTGGCCCGCTACGGCGTGCACGCCACCTTCTTCTGCGTGGGCCTGCACGTGCACGCCCTCCCCGACGAGGTGCGCCGGATCGTGGACGCGGGGCACAGCCTCGGCAACCACACCTGGTCACACCCGTTCCTGCCGGATCTGAGCCCCCGCCAGTTCCGACTCCAACTGGAGCGCACCGACGAGGCGTTCGACCGCGCGGTCGGCCGGGTCCCCACCATCTTCCGCCCGCCGTACGGCGCCCGCACCCCGGAAACCCTGGCCGAACTCCACCCCGACGGCCCCGCCCTCGCCCTCTGGGACGTCGACTCCTGGGACTAGGCCCGCCCCGGCCCCGAGAAAATCGCCCGTACAGTACTGGACCACGCCGGCCGGGGCTCCCTCGTCCTGATGCACGACGGCGGCGGCGACCGCCGCCAGAGCATGGCGGCCCTACCGACCGTGATCGAGGGCCTGCTGGAGCGCGACCTGCACTTCGTGTCGGCGGACGCACTGCTCGGCGTGGCAGAGGTGAAGGGCGCGCGCCGCGGCGACCGGCGACCGCAGTGTCGCACCCCGTTCCCGAGGAGGACTTCGGATGCGCAGCGTGACCTACTCAATGAACGTCTCACTTGACGGCTACATCGTCGGACCGGATGGAAGCTTCGACTGGACCGGGCCCGACGCGGAGGTGTTCCGCTTCTGGATCGACGAAATCCGGGAGGTCGGCGTCCATCTGTTGGGACGACGGCTGTACGAGACGATGCTGTACTGGGAGACCGCCGATCAGGATCCGTCGCTCGACGAAGCGCAGCAGGAGTGGATCGAGCTCTGGAACCCGCTTCCGAAGGTGGTGTTCTCCAACACGTTGTCGGCGGTGCAGGGCCGTGCCCGCCTGGCCTCCGGCGGGCTGGCGGAGGAGATCGAGCGGTTGCGGGCCGAGCCGGGGGAGGGCGACATCGCGATCGGCGGAGCAACTCTCGCCGCCGAGGCCGCCGCGTTGGGCCTGATCGACGAGTACCGGACCGTGGTCTACCCGGTGTTGGTCGGCGGTGGCACTCCGTTCTTCCCGCGAGATGAGCGCCGAGTGGATCTCGAACTCGTCGAGACCCGCACCTTCAACTCGAAGTTCGCCTACCTCCGCTACCGCGTGGTGCGGCCCGCCACGCGCTAGAAGTTGCTGGTGCAGCGCGTTCCGTTGCCGTTCGTCTGCTCCGTAGCTCCCGTCGGAATGCCGTGCCGGGACAACCTCGGGCGATCCGTCCCCCTCTCCATCGGGGGGAGGGCGGTCTGGGGAGTCCCAGGGCCCTGAAGCAGGACCGACGACGAGGAGACATCATCGTGGGACAGGTCTCACGCGCGCTGACGGCTGCCCTGGCGGTCGTGGCGCTGGCAGCGGTTGCGCCCGGGGCGGCGCACGCGCAGCCGACCGCCGAGTCCATACCCGGCGCTCCCCCGGGAACCTCGGGGGAGCGTCTGCCGGAGGGATGGCGGGTCCAGGGCGGTCAGTTGGTCTGGAGCTCGCCGGAGCCCGTGGGCACGGGCGGCGCCCTGGTCGAGTTCCGCTCGGGGAAGCGGCCCCTAGGATTCCCGAAACCCTCCCCCGACCACCGCACCTTCCGGCTCCCCCTCGAAGCGGGGAAGGTCGGACCGCTGAGCGAACTCCAGGTGGTCGCCGGTTCGCGACGGCTGGACGCCGCGGGGGCCGACCGGGCCAAGGGCCAGCGGCGCGCGCCCGCCGCACCGGCGCCCGAGGCCCCGCTGCCCGCCAACCCGGTCGACCCCGGTGTCGCCGGGAAGTACCGCACCACCAGCGGTGAATACGCCCTGAAGTCGATACGGCTGCCGGGTTACGCCCAGCCCGTGGAGATGCGCGCCACGGTCGTCGGACCGACGGACGCGCCGGGGAAGCGACCGTTGGCGCTCTTCCTCCACGGCCGCCACGGCACCTGCTACAAGCCCGGCGACAGCCGCGCCGTCATGCAATGGCCGTGCGAGCCGGGGACGAAGGAGATCCCGAGCCACCGCGGCTATCTGCACGACCAAAAGCGCCTGGCGTCCCAGGGCTATGTGACGGTGTCCATCTCCGCGAACGGCATCAACGCACAGGACCACGACGCCGCCGACCTCGGAGCCCAGGCCCGCTCGTCCCTGGTGCGCCAGCACCTCGCCCGCTGGGCCCAGTGGAGCAAGGACCTCGCGAAGGCGCCCGGAGCGGTGCGCGCGACGAAGCCCGCCGACCTCTCGAAGGTGCTCCTGGTCGGCCACTCCCGGGGCGGCGAGGGCGTCAACCGGGCGGCCCTTGACAGCGTCTCCCCGCCACCGCCCGCCGAGGACGGCCTCCGGGGACCGGTGAGCTGGCGGATCCGCGGCACCGTCCTCATCGGCCCCACCATCTTCGGCCAGAACCCCGCGCCCGACGTGCCCTCCATGACCATCCTGCCGGGTTGCGACGGCGATGTGAGCGACCTCCAGGGGCAGATGCAACTCGACGCGGCCCGGGGCATCGGCCGGGGCACGGCGCTGCACAGCGCGGTGTACATGGTCGGCGCCAACCACAACTACTTCAACACGGAGTGGACGCCCGGCCAGACCGAGGCGCCCGCCTCCGACGACGTCTGGGACGATCAGAGCCCGGTCTGCGCGGAAGGCGCCAAGCACCGGCTGAGCGCCCAGCAGCAACAAACGGCGGGCACCACCTACATCGCCGCCGCCGCACGCCTCTTCCTCGCCGGCGACGACCGGGTCCGCCCGCTGCTCGACGGCTCGGGAGTGCGCGCGCCCTCGGCCGACCCCGCTCGGGTCCTCACCCACGCCGTCGGCGGCAACCGCACCCCGGCGATCCTGCCCGACACCCCCCTCTCAGTGACGAACGGGCGCGTGTGCCAACAGGTGACGACCGACAGCACGCGGGCCTGCCGGTCGGAATCCGACCTCGGCTTCTCGCCGCACTTCGCCACCTGGATGGACGCCCACGACGAACCGGGCCGCAACGCGGTCACGGCCCGCTGGAGGGAGCCGGGCACCCCGGTCCGCCTGACGCCGAAGCGCGCCTTCTCCCTGTCCGGCTCCGACGCCCTCGCCCTACGGGTGATCGTGCCGCCGAACAGCTCGGGCACCCGGCTCGACATCGCCCTCACCGACACCTCGGGCAAGCGGGTGAAGCTCGGTCAGGTCACCGTCGACGGCCTGCCCGGCTCCGAGTGGACGACCGCGCACTGGGCGCGTGAGCGGCGCGTCCCGCTGAAGGCCGCCACCGGTGCCGGTGTCGACCTGAAGCGCATCCGGTCCCTGGAGCTGACCCCGCGCAGCGGCTCCGGCGAGCTCTGGCTGATGGACGCCTGGGGCTGGCGCCCGGGTACCCCGGTGGTGCGCCCCGCTGCGCTCCCCCGGGTCGACGTCGGCAGGGTTACGGTCAAGGAGGGGGACTCCGGCACCCGCACCCACCAGGTGTCCGTCCGGGCCACCGGCAAGGGCACCGGCGTGATCAAGCTGGCTGTCCTCGACCCGAAGACCCGGGAGTCCACGGTCCGCACCGTGACGGTGCGAGAAGATCGCCCCGTGGACGTGTCGATCACGGTCAAGGGCAACTCCCGCTACGACATCGACCGCGACCACGCGATCGCGGCCAAGGCCGTGTGGGGCACCTCGGTCGGCGGCGCCCTGGGGGGCTTGCTCGTCCGCAACGACGACCCCGCACCCAAGGTGACCGTGACCCCGGTCGCCGACTCGGTCACCGAGGGCCAGCAGCTCAGGTGGAAGATCCAACTCTCCGAGCCCGCCGACGTCGACATCGAGACGCCGTTCTCCTTCCTGCCGGTGGGCGAGGGTACGGAGTTGTCCACCAAGGACGTCGACAAGGAGTGGCTCGCCAACCTCGGGATGGCCGCCGACCCGGAGCGCCCCCTGTCCGCGGACGGCTCCTTTTTCTGGCCCTCCGTCCCCCCGGGCGGGACCAGCACCGAAGTGTCCGTGCCGACGATCACCGACGCGCTGACCGAGCCGGAGGAGACGCTGCGGACGCAGATGCACGCCTTCGACGAGGAAGGCGATCCGGTGGGGGGCCCGGTCTTCACGGGCCGGGTCACGGACGCGCCCCGGCGCTGACGCCCGGACTGCGCCCCCGCGCCCCGCGCTGACGGGGCGCGCGACGGCACCGGCTCCTGTCACGGAGCCGGTGCCGTCGGCGTACGACCAGGTGTGCGGGCTCCCGGCCCGGCCGCCGTCAACGGCCTTGCGCCGGGAGTCCGTCCGCGCCTCAGGAGGCGCAGACGGTGTTCCGCGCTGGCAGAGTGCCGTCCAGCAGGTAGTCGTTCACGGTCTCGTTGACGCAGTCGTTCGGGTAGTAGAGATAGACCGCGTGGCTGCGGGCGGGAACCGTCACCAGCTTCGATCCGCGCATCGCCCGGTGCATCCGGAGCCCCGACTCGTACGTGGTGCGGGTGTCCCCCGTCGCCTGTATCTGGAGCGCGGGCACCTTGTTGTTGATCTCCGTCGGCTGCTCACGCGGCTTCTCCTTCCAGAAGGCGCAGGGCAGCGGCACGTTCGTCACCGGGCCGAAGACGGGCTGCGACGTCCGGGACCGCTCGACCGCCTTCCAGTAGTACTCGGGATCGCGCGGCATGACGGCGTCGGCGCAGAGCACCCCGAGTTGGGCGGCGTAGTCAGCCGCCCGCCCCGTTCCACGGGCGTCGAACATCATGTCCAGGAACTGCTTGAGGGCCGGGGGCACGGTGATCGGCTTCCCCGCGGCGGCGTCCAACAGGACGCGCAGCGCTCGCGCGACATCGGCGTTCCCGGTGTCGTCGGTGATGAGGCTGAAGAGGACGAGGGGCAGATCGTGCTGGGTGACGCGGTGGGCGCCGACGCGGATCGGCTCGGTCCCGGCACTGCGGATCAGGCCCTCGACTGTGGCGCGCACCGTAGCGGCGGTGGTGCCCAGACCGTACTCCCGGTCGCGCGGGGCGGCCCAGCGGGCGAAGTCGTCGAGTGCCTCCTCGTTGGCGGGCCCCATCTTCTGCACCATGGCGAAGCTGTGGTAGTCGGCGGGGCCGGGAGCGCTGTCGAGGACGAGGCGGTCGATCCTGTGGGGGAACATCTGGGCGTACACCGCACCGAGGACCGTGCCGTAGGACTGGCCGAACCAGGAGGTCTTCCGTTCGCCGAGCGCGCTGCGGACGACATCCACGTCCCGGGCGATGTTGCGGGTCGAGAGGTGGGGCAGCACGTCGGGGTACTTGTCCCAGCACGTCCGGGCGTCTTCGCGGGAGAGCCGTACGGACTCGTCGAATCCGGCCCGGTCCGGGCCCGGCGCGTGCAGCCACATCCCGCGGGTCAGCCCGCAGTCGACGGGGGTGCTCTCGCCCAGCCCCCGGGTGTCCATCCCGATCACGTCGTACGCCGCGGCCACCTCGGGCGTCATCTTCGCCTTGATCTCGGCGGGCAGGGACAGCCCCCGCCCGCCGGGGCCACCGGGATTGCTCTGAAGAATGCCGCGCCGCTTCTCGGGATCCGTCGCCTTGATGCGCGATATCGCAACGGCGAGGGTGCGGCCCTCCGGCTTGCCGTAGTCGAGCGGAACGGTGACACGGGCGCACTCGGTGCCGCTCCTTGCGAGCGAGGGATCTTGACACTCCGTCCACTTCACGGACTGCTTCCGGAAGCGTTCGAGACCGTCCCCGCCACTGGAGGGCGAGGCGACCGCGGTGTGCCCCGCGGTCGTCATCACCGTGGCGAGCGTGAGGGCGAGGGCCGCTGCTGACGTGGTGTTCTTCATGGCCCATACGCTAGAAGTGCCGTGATCCGCTTCCCATGGTGCAGATACCCCTCCTACCCTGGGAGCTGGCTACACCACGGGCTCAGCGAACCGCGCCGGCGCTCCGGCGTACGTACCCAACGGACCTGGGGCGAGCCAAGATTCGAGGGTGGAGATGTCCGACGTCACCCGTGCGATCGCGGCTGCGCTGTCGGTCGCTGCATCGCTCGACCTGCCAACCGACGACGCGATCGTGCTCCACGATTCGAACAGGCTGGCGCTGCGGCTGACGCCGTGCGACATCCTCGCCCGGGTCGCCCCCGTGGAGCACGCGGAAGAGGTCGTTGCCAACCGGGATCTCTCGCCGGAACTCGCCGACGCGGACCGCGTGTTCCTCAGCGGCAGGCTGGCAAGGCTGCGACGGGCGATCGACGACCGCGGCGCCGTGGAGCAGTTCCACGGCGAGCCGCATCCAGGCAATGTGCTCAGCACGAAGAACGGCCCGATGTTCATCGACCTTGAGACGTGCTGCCGTGGCCCCGTCGAGTTCGATCTCGCCCATGTTCCCGAGACGGTCTGTGAGCACTACCCGAACGTTGACCGACGGCTGTTGGACGAGTGCCGAGAGCTCGTTCTCGCGATGGTCGCAGCGTGGCGTTGGGAGCTTGGCGGCCAGTTCCCGAAGGGGAGGCGATTCGGCCAAGGAGGACCTGCGCGCTCTGCGCGCAGGTCCTCCTTGGCCGACGCTCGACACGATGAACAAGCGGCTGGACGGTCTGTAACGGGGCACCCGGCGCTCCCCCGGGGACGGCGGCATCGGGCGGCCGATCGTGTCGCGCGAAACCGTGCGGCCCCGCACCCTGCCGGTCACGGGCCGGCGGCGGTCACCGAAGGCCGGAGAGCACCGGACGAGGCGAGCAGTTGCGCGACCGGATCGGTGCTGCCCGACGCGGCCAGTTCCTGTACGAGCTCGCAGTTCCTGGTGATCCGGTCGGAGATCCAGGCGCGCAGCCATGCGGACAGCCGTGGCAGCGGCAGGTCGGACGGGGCCAGTCCGGCGAGGACACAGCCGGTCGCCGCCGCGCCTCCGACGTTGACCACCACGTCCGGCAGCACGACGTGGCCGGACTCCCGCAGCAGCCGGCGGGCCGGCCCGGTGCAGCTCATGTTTCCGCCCTCGACCACCGTGCCCGCACGGGCCGCGGGCACCGCGTCCTCGTCCACCGCGCCGGCGGACGCCGCCAGCACCAGTACGTCGGCGCCGAGGTGCAGCCAGGCCCGCTCTGATCCGTGCATCCGCACCGTCGCGGGCAGCCGTGTCCGGTCGATCGTGCCGTCGCCGTCGGTGAGCGCGATGAGCTCGGTGACGGGCAGTCCGCGCGGGTCCTCGACCGTTCCCCGGACATCGGCCACCGCCACCACCCGGTGGCCCCGGGCCGCCAGGTGGTGGGCCACCGCGCGCCCGACGGTGCCGAACCCCTGGATCACGATGCGCTGCGGGGCCCGGGTACCGGCGGCGCGCAAGGCGCCGAGTACCGCGACGGCCACTCCGAACCCGGTGATGTCGGCCATGTGGTTCCACAGTTCGGACCAGCCGACGGTGAGCCGGGTCGTGCCGGTCCGGCGGGTGATGTCGTATCCGGCGGCCTCGAAGGCAAGCTGCCGATCGGCGTAGGTGGTGCCCTGGTCACAGCCGAGGTACACCCCGCCGTGCAGCAGCGGCGCCGCCGCGCGGCCGAAGGCCCGCATGAGTCGCGGCCGGTCGCCGGCATCTGCCGGTCCGGGTCTGATGCCGGCCTTGGCGCCACCGATGGGAAGGCCGACCAGCGCCAGCTTCTGGGTCATGGCCCGGGCCAGACCTGCCAGCTCCGGCTCGGTCACCGCCGTGGTCATCCTGGTCCCGCCCATGGCCAGTCCGTCGACCACGCGGTCGACGACGACCCATCCCCGCGCGTCGCACCCCGGCATGTTCAGCGTGGTGGAGAGCAGGGGCGGGATCTCCTTGGCCGGACCACGCTGTGGCAGTGTCCGGTTCATCGCGCTTCCGCTTCCCCGGTGGTCCGCAGCCGCAGGCTCCGGGGACGCATGTCGGTCCACACTTCATCGATGTGCGCGAGGCACTCGTCCTTGGTGCCGTGCACGCCGACCTCGTACCAGCCGGGGGGCGACTCCCGGCCACCGGCCCAGATCGAGTACTGCTCCTCGTCGTTGACGACGACCTTCCACTGCTCGGCCGTTGCGTCGGTCATGTGATGGTCTCCCGTATCGGTGAGTAGGGGCGCCGCCGGGACGGCGGGCGGGTGGAACTGGTACGGACCGGCGGCCATCGGGGCGTGGGAGCCGGTGCGGCAGCGGTCGAAGGCGTCAAGCCACGCCGGCAGGCTGCCCGCACGCAGGAGGCCCGTCCCGATGAGCACACCTGCGAAACCCTCCCGGACCAGCCGGGCGGCGACTTCGGGATGGTCGATGCCGCCGGCGCTGACCGGGCAGCGCGTACCGGAACGCAGTACCGCGGGCAGGAGTGACGTGCTGCGCCCGATGTCCGCCCCGCCGCGCTCGCGTTCGACGATGTCCTTGTTGTTCACTGCGACCACGCAGTCCTCGGCGTGTGGCACGCGGCGGATCTCCGCTTCGTCGGCCACCTCGACGAACGGGGTGAGCCCAAGCGCCAAGCCGTGGTCGACCAGGTTGCCCAAGGTGGAGCGCGGCAGCAGCGCGGCGGTGAGCAGGACGGCGGACGCACCGCTCTCCCGGGCCTGGAGCAACTGGCTGCGGCGGGTGATGAAGTCCTTCTGCAACAGCGGCAGATCAGTTGTCCCGGCGACCTCGCGCAGCAGTTCCTGGGTGCCGCCGAACCACTGACCGGTCACCACGGAGAGGCAGGCGGCACCGGCGTCCCGGTACCCGGCGGCGATCCGGGCGGCCGATCGGCCGCCGAACAGTTCGCGACCGGCGGAGTCCCTCCGTTTGATTTCCATGATCACCGGCCGGTGGGCACCGAGGAGTGCCTCAATGAACGTCGTCACCCGGCCCCCTTCCGGTCGTCCGCCACGCGCCAGCGCCGTCCCAGGGCCGTGACCCGGCCGGCCCTCAGCCGTCCGCCGGGGTCCCTGGCCGCCGTGTCCACATCGATCCCGAGGAACAGGGGGTGCTCCGCCACCGCCAGGTACTCCTCGCGGCTGTCGCCCGACACACCACCGGCGAGGAGAAAGGGCCGCGACAGCCGGTCCACGACCTCCATGACGGCCCTGCGGTCGATCCGGTGCGCGGTGCTGCCGATCCGGCCGTCCCCGGCCACCGCATCCAGCAGGAAGACGTCAGTTCCCGCCCGTTCGTACGACGCGATCAGGGAACGTTCCACGCACCCGTCCGCGCCCAGGTGCAGGACCTTGACGACGGTGAGTTCCGCGGCGTTCTTCAGTGCTCGGAGCATGCCCGGCGGCTGGTAGCCGTGCAGTTGGACCCAGCGCACCCGTGCGCTGGTGGCCGCCGCGCGGAGAGTCTCCGCGTCCTGGAGGAAGGTGACGAGTACGGGACGCAGCCGTGCGGTGCCGTACGCGGCCCGCGCCAACGCCGAGAGCTCCGCCACCGTCAGGTCCGCCCGGCCGCCCGGGATGCCGTGCCACAGGCCGACGAGGTCGGCCCCGGCCGCGCCGAGCAGTTCGACGTCCTCGGTCGAGGTGGCTCCGCAGATCTTGACCAGCATCAGAGGTCACAGCCCCAGCAGGGACGCGACGCGGTTGCGCTGGATCTCCGAGGTGCCGGAGTAGATCGGTCCGGCCGTCGCGTCGCGCAGGTCCTTCTCCAGGCCGTGCTCGGTCAGATAGCCGTTGCCGCCGAAGATCTGCACGGCCGCCTGGGCGGAGGCGAGGTTGCTCTCGCTGGCGATCAGCTTGCTGACGGCGACGTCCCTGGTGACGTCCTCACCGTCCATCATCCGGACCGCGGTGTCGTAGAGCCATTTGCGGGTGGTGTCCAGGCCGATCCGCATGTCCACGATCTTGTTGGCGATCGACTGGTACGAACCGATCGGCCTGCCGAACTGGGTCCGCTTCCGCGCGTGTTCGACGCAGCGGTCGAGCCGGTACCGCATCTGCCCGGCGCTGACGGCGAAGGAGCACAGGACCTCCCACTTCATCACGTGGTCCAGGATCGGATAGCCCGAGCCGACCCGGCCGATCACGGCGGACGAGGGGACGCGGCAGTCGTGGAAGTGCAGCGTGCCGAGCGGCGCGGTCCGCAGTCCCATGGTGCCGACGGGTTCGCCGATGACCAGCCCCGGGGTGCCCCGCTCCACGGCGAAGGCGGTGATGCCGAGCGGCCCTCCGTCCGGGTGGGTACGGGCGTAGATCACGAACACGTCGGCCACCGGGCCGTTGCTGACGAAGGACTTGCTGCCCCGCAGGACGAAGCCGTCGCCCTCGCGCGTCGCCGTCGTCCGCATGGCCAGCGCGTCGGATCCGCTCCCGGCCTCGGTGATCGCGTGGGCCCCGATGGTCGCACCGGAGCAGATCCCCGGCAGCAGGCGCCGCTTGAGCGCCTCCGAGCCGAAGCGCTGGAGGGGGACTCCGGTGCTGACCATGTGGGTGGTGACCGCGAAGTTCAGTCCGCCGTCCCGGCATCCCTCGCCGAGTCCCTCCAGCACGTACATGGTGGTGAGCAGCGACCGGCCGCGCCCACCCCACCGCTCGTCGAAGGGGAGTCCCAGGATCCCGGACTCCCGGACGGTCCTCCACTGCTCCCGCGGAAAGACGCCCTCGGCGTCCCGCTCGGTGTGGCCCGCGCTCAGCGCGTCGTACCGGCGGCCGAGGTCCCGGCGCAGGGCCTTCTGGTCGGCGTTCCATCGGGTCATGTCTCGGTCCTGTCAGTACTGGGAGAAGTCGGACGGGTCGAGGCTGTGCCGTTCGTCGCCGCGCAGCGCGGGCGAGAACACGCACACCAGTCGGAGGTCCTCGTCCCGTCCCGCGACGAGGAAGTGCGCGTCGTGCCGGTCGAGTGCGTAGAACGTGCCGGGCTCGATCCGATGGGAGGTCCCGGCGGAGTCCACCACCTCTCCCGTGCCCCGGATGCAGTAGCAGGCCTCCAGGTGGCGCCGGTACTCCAGTCGGGACGTGGTTCCCGCGCGCACCGTGGTGTCGGTCATCGAATAGCCCATGCCGTCGGCTTGGAGCAGGAACCGGCGGCTGAGGCCGTTCCCCCAGTCCACGGTCTTCACGTCGTCGAGTCGCCGGACGATCACGGGGTGTCTCCTGCCTGGTGGGCCGAACGGGTCGACAAAGGGATAAGGGATCGCACGAAGGCGTGGAGTTCCTCGACCACATCGGCTTGTGCGGCGAGGGCGTGCTCGATGCGGCTGACCCCGGCGCTGCCCACGACCGCGGCGTCGGCGCCGAGGTCGCGCACCGCGGCGATGTCCGCCCGGGTACGAATGCCGAACCCGACCGCGATCGGCACGGTGCCGGTCTGTCGCAACGCGGCCACCGCGTCGGCGAGTTCCCGGCGGCTGGTGGTCGGGACGCCGCCGCTGCGGCCGTAGTGGGCGACCAGATACAGATAGGCGGAGGCGTACCGGGCGGCCTCGGTCTTCACTTCGGCCGTCGACGCGGCGTAGCAGGTGGCCACCACGGGCAGCCCGGCGGCCCGGACCGCTCGGCGGTATCCGGTCCGCAGCCGTGGCGGCAGACCGTGGAGGAGCAGTCCGTCGGCGCCGGAGTCGGCGACCCTGCCCACGAAGTCCGGCAGGCTCAGGGGTCTGACCGTGTGGCTCCAGTCGGCCAGCAGTGCGATCCGCAGATGCGCGAGCTGCGGCCGGATCCGGGCGAGGAAGTCGACCACGTCGTCGAGCCCGACGCCGTCGGCCAGGGCTCGTGCCGCTGATCGGCGGTTGACCGGGCCGTCGGTGACCGAGTCGGGAAAGGGCACCGCCAGTTCCAGGCAGTCCACCCGGCGGTCGTCGAGCATCCGCACGACGTCGGCCAGTACGGGCAGCGGCGGGTCACCCGCGTTGAGGAACATCGCCAGGCCGGTCCGGTCCGGCGGGCGTGCTGCGAAGAATCCGCTCACCGCAGGCCCGCCGCCGCTGCCGTGTGGGTCCGCAGTCGGTGGACGAGGTCGAGCGCGGCGCCGCCGCGCAGGGCGTCGGTGGCCGTCGTGACGGCCTGCGTCCACTCGCTGACGAGACCACTCGCGACGGCCATTGCGGCGGCGTTCAGGCACACGGTACGGGCCGCGAGGTCCTGCCGGTCCCCGGAGAGCACGTCGAGAAAGTGCTCCACCACTGACTCGGCGGGGTCGGCCGGCCGCAGTTCGGCGATCGTGCCGGGCTCCGCGCCGAGCGCGGTGGCTCTCAGGTGGATCTCGCCGAGGCCCTCATTGGTGTGGATGACGTTGTCGACGCCGCTGACCAGTTCGTCGATCCCCAGATCGTTGGTGCACAGCCAGACCCTCCGGTCCGTGACGGTGGCGGCGAACTGTCGCAGGCTCGGCAGCAGCGCGGGGTCCGAGACCCCGACGAGCTGGGCTGAGACCGGCATCGCGGCCAGGAACGGCCCGATCGAGTTGATGAAGCCGCCGAGCGTCCGCAGCTCCATCGGGAGGATTCTCCGGGCCAGCAGCGTCAACTCCCGCGGGTAGACGAAGCCTCCAGCGAAGGCCAGACCGAACTGCTCCAGCGTCGCTGTGGTCTGCTCGTACGAGCCGGTCAGTCCGATGCCGAGCCGTTCGAGCAGGTCGAACGAACCGCAGGTGCCCGAGTAGGCACGGGAGCCCGTCTTGACCACGCGGACGCCCATTGCTGCGGCGGTGAAGGCCGCCGCGGTGGAGATGTTGAACGTATGCGGGCCGCCTCCGGATCCGACGATGTTGACCGTGTCGTCCAGCCGTGTGACGGCTTCCGGGCGGCGTTCTTCGAGCGAGCGGAGGAACCCGCTCAGCCCGTCGTGATCAGGCATGCGGGTGGACAGGGAGGCCAGCAGGGCCACTGCCTCGCCGGAAGGGAGTCCGCCGTCGCGCAGTTCGTCCCAGAAGGACCGCCACATGCTCTGCTCCAGGGGGCGATCGTGGGTCAGCAGCGCGCGGAGCACCTGGTGCACGGTCAGCCCGCCTTCGGGTGCCGCTGATCGGCGCGCTCGATGAAGCTGCTGATCGCGCTGACGGTGCGGAAGCTGTCCGGGGCGAGGTCGATCTCGTCGGCCGGCAGGTCGAACCGGTCCTCAAGCCATGCCAGGGTCTTGAGCAGACCGAGGCTGTCGATGACCCCGCCTGCCACCAGGTCGTAATCGGGGTCCAGTTCGTCGCCCCCGACGTCCGGCAGGAATTCTTCGACGATGAACTGGGTCACCAGGGCGGTGTGTTTCACCTCTGCTGTCCTTCGCTGGGCTGTGACGGGTGGGGGTGTGCCGCGATCAGCGCGCGGTCGATCTTGCCGGTGGAGGTTCTCGGCAGGGGGTCGTCGACGATCCGCAGGGCCGAGGGGATCGCGGTGGGGGAAAGCCGGTGGGCGCAGTGGCCGCGCAGTTCCAGACTGTTGAGCCCACTGGACGGTCTCCGCCGCACCTGGCACCGCAGCAGGTGGCCGGCCACCGCGTCGGGCACCGCCACCACCGCCGCCTCGACCACGTCCGGGTGCTCCTCCAGGACGTGCTCGACCTCGCGGGTGTTCACTCGTACGCCCCGGACCTTGACCTGGTGGTCGCTTCGGCCTTCCAGGACGATCCGCCCGTTCTCGTCGCGGTGTACGAGGTCGCCGCTGCGGAAGTAGCGCAGCCTCTCCTGCCCCTGGTGGCGGATGGTGAACCTGTCCGCGTTCTGCTCCGGGTCGAGATAGCCGTCGGTCTGGAACGGCGTCGTGACATACAGCTCGCCGGAGCCCGGTCCCGTCAGGGTCTGGCCATCGGCTCCGACGATCACGGCGTGCACCCCGGGCAGCGGGCTGCCGATCGGCAGCCGGCCCGACGGTTCGGTACCGTCGATCTCGTACAGGAAGCTGTCATTGGTCTCGGTGCAGCCGTAGACGTTGTAGAGGCGCGCGTCGCCGAACAGCCGGGGCAGTTCGGCGAGGAGCCGAGGGGGCGTGTGGTCGCCGGTGAGGATGACGTGGTCGACCGTGTCGATCCGTCGGCCGCACGCCGTGGCCGCGTCGGCGAGCAGCCCGAAGAACATCGGCACCGCCTGGACGACCTGGACTCCGTACCGCTCCACCACGTCCAGAAGACTGCGCGCCCGGGTGACCTGCGTGGGGTCGACCAGGACCACGCGTCCTCCACGCTTGAGGGTGGTCCAGATGTCCAGCAGGCTCAGATCGAAGTTGAGCGGGGCGTAACTCAGCACCGTCGTCCCACGCTCGATGCGGAACCTCTCGCCGGCCCAGTCGGTGAAGCGGTCCACCGCGCCGGTGCGCAGGGGAACGACCTTCGGCTGCCCGGTGGAGCCGGAGGTGGTGAACATGAAGGACACATCGCGGCCCGGCCCCGCCGGTCGTGGCTCGGTCGATCCGCTCGGGCGCAGGGAGAACAGCGATTCGGGCCAGGACTCCGGCGGGCCCTGCGGCGACAGGACGTACCGGCAGCCGGCCCGCTCGAACAGTCCCTTCACCGTTGCCGGGGGGAGCGTCGGCGACGGCAGGAGGAAACTCCGGCCCTCCATCAGGCAGGCGAGCACCAGAGCTATCGCCGGTGGCGACTTCTTGGCGAGGACGCCGATCGGTTTGTCCCGCTCCGGCGCGAGCCTGGTGATCCGGGCGCGCTCCCGGTTCGCGAGCGCGTGGAGTTCGCGGTAGGTCGTCTCTTCTCCGCACCAGACCAACGCCGGATCATCAGGGTGACTGGTGGCGTGGGAGACAAAGGAACTCACCCAATTCTGTGCCCTCGACATGACTTCCCTGAGTTTGTGCGCCGAGCCCATTCAATGGACACATTTGACGCGTTCATTCCTACTGCCGATCCCGCACAGAGGAGTTCTTTCCGTTCATTCCCCGGCATCACGAGAAATACCGTGGAGACATGCCTGACCGCCTGACGCTCTGACGTATGCAACGTCGACGCATAGGCGTTGACCGGCGGGTACGCCGCACTCTCCGTGATCGACACCGGAGACGAGTTCTCCACATCGGACGCAGAACACAGCGGCGGCGCTCGGCCATTGCGATGCTATCCGCCAAACCCGTCCGGGCGGCGCAAAGATTTCTTGACGCCCCGCCCACCCTGTTTGATCTTGCCGGGCGGAGCGGGCGTCGACTAGCGTCCGCCGTACTCTTCGCCCCAGCAAATCGACGGGGCTCTACCCGCGTATTGAGATTTCCGATCGCCGTGAAAGGTGTACCGCCCATGCCCGGCCCCGATCGGAGCGCGGACGCTCCGACCATGTTGTCCTTCGCTCAGCAACGACTGTGGTTCCTCGACCGGCTTCGGCCGGGCCGGCCGGACCACAACGTGCCGACCGCGATTCGTCTGCGAGGCCGACTGGACCAAGGGGCTCTGGTGCTGGCACTCACGGAGGTCGTGCGGCGGCACGAGGTGCTGCGCGGCAGAATCGTCGTCGTCGACGACAGCCCGTACCAGGCGACGGCGCCGGTCGAGAGCTTCACGCCGACCGTGACCGACCTGACGGACCTGTCCGCCGCACACGCCCACGAGCAGGTGCGGGAGTTGGTGGCCCGCGACGCGCAGGCCCCGTTCGACCTCGGGTCCGCGCCGATGCTCCGCGCCCGGCTGATCCGGGTCGCCGACGAAGACCACGTGCTGTCCCTGGTGATCCATCACATCGCCGTCGACGGCTGGTCCCTGTCGGTGCTGTGGCGGGAGTTCTCCACCGTCTACCGGGCCGCCGTCAGCGGCCGGGAGGCCGACCTCGCGGAGTTGTCGTTGCAGTACCGGGATTTCGCCCGCTGGCAGCGGAGCACCCACACCGGATCGGCCCCGCAGGGTCAACTGGAGCAGTGGCGGAGGCAGTTCGCCGGGCGGATCCCGTCGGCGTTCCCCACCGACCGGCCGCGCCCCGCACTGTGGTCCGGCCGGGGTGACCAGGTGGACATCGACGTGCCCGGCGAACTGTCAGACCGGATACGGGCATTGGGGCAGGCCCACGACGTGACGCCGTTCATCACCCTGCTGGCCGCCTTCCAGGTCCTGCTCGCGCACCACTCGGGAGTGCCCGATGTGCCGGTGGGAACACCGATCTCCGGACGGACCCGGATCGAGGTCGAGCCGCTGGTGGGGTTCTTCGTCAACACGCTGGTGCTGCGTGCCGATCTCTGCGGTGATCCCGGTTTCGGCGAGGTGCTGGACCGGGCCCGCCGATGCGCGGCAGATGCCTACGCCCATCAGGACGTGCCCTTCGAACGGCTGGTGGAGGAGGTGGGGCCCGAACGCGACCTCGGCCGGCATCCGCTGTTCACGGTCATGTTCCAGCTCGACGAGGCGCCCGCGCTCCCCTCCGGCCTGCCCGGACTCACGGTGAGCGCCCACCCGGTCCCCCACAACGGCGTGAAGTTCGACGTCGAGGTGTCCCTGACCGACCACGGCGACCACTTCTCCGGCGTTCTCCGCTATGCCACGGATCTGTTCGACCACCACACGATGGAACGGATCGCCCGGGAGTACCGATCGCTGCTCGACCGGCTCGTCAGCGACCCCGAGCGGCCGATATCGGCGTGGGGCCCGCGACTCGGCCCGGAGGTGGGCGAGGTGGTTCCCCCAGCGCGGCCCGACACGGTCCCGACCGCCACGGCCCTGCCCGCCACTGCCCCGTGCCGCCGGGACGGGTCCCCCACGGAGACCGAACTCCTCGTCCTCGACGTCTGGGCCGGGGTACTCGGCGTCACCCCGGACAGCGTGCACGCAGACTTCTTCGCGTGGGGCGGGCACTCCTTGCTCGTGTCGAAGGTCATGTCCCGGCTCAGCAGGGCACTCGGCCTCGAACTGCCGCTGGCCCTGCTGTTCCACCACCCCACCGTCACCGAGCTGGCGCACGCCATCGAAGCGGAGCTGACCCGGGACCTCGTCAGCACTGGATCCGGGCCCCAGCTGTCCCCCGCCGGAGAGGGCCTCCGACGATGACGGAACAGCAAAACCGCCTCCGGCCCGACACGCAGGCCGGTACCGCGTCGACCGTCGGCCGGGCCCTGCTCGACCAGCGCGTCCGCGCGGCACGAAGGATCCTCGCCGACGACGGCGGGGCGACCACGGTGCCGCCCCGCCCCCGGGGCGCGGAGGTGGTGTCGTTCACCCAGGAACGCATGTGGCTGGCCGAGCGTCTCCTCGACGGCCCCGCGCAGTACAACGTCCACGCGGTCTTCCGGCTGCGCGGCCCCCTGGACGTGGTCGCCCTCACGGACGGCTTCTCGCATCTGGTCCACCGGCACGACGTGCTGCGCACGGCCTTTCCCGAACAGGACGGACGGCCCCGTCCCTCGCTCTGTCCCGTGCGACCGTTCGAGCTGGACACGGTGGACCTCCGGGCCGAGCCCGCCGACCGCGGGACGCAACGGGCCCTCGAACTCGTCCGCACCGAGATCCGGCGCCCGTTCGACCTGACCCGCGCCCCGCTCCTGCGGGCATCACTGATGCAGGTCGGCGAGAACGACCGCTTCCTCACCGTGGTCGTCCACCACATCGCGGTCGACGGCTGGTCGATGTCCCTGCTGTGGGACGAGCTGTCGGCGCTGTACCGCAGCCGGCTGGAGGGCCTGGAGCCCGGACTTCCGCCGCTGACGCTCCAATACGCGGACTTCGCCCACTGGCAGCGGATCGAACTCGCCGGTGACAGGGCACGACGCCAGCTCGACTACTGGCGCGACCAGCTCGCGGACGTGTCCGCCCTGGACCTGCCGACCGACCGCGCACGCGGGCCGGTCCGCTCGGGCCGGGGCGAACGGTTCGCCTTCGAGGTACCGGCAGAGCTGATGGACCGGTTGCGGCTGGTGGCCCAGCGGCACGGCGCGACCCTGTTCATGACCCTGCTGGCCGCCTTCCAGGCCCTGCTCGCCCGCTACAGCGGACAGAGCGACATCGCGGTGGGCACTCCGGTCGCCGGCCGGACCCGGCCGGAACTCGATCCGCTGGTTGGCTCGTTCATCAACACGCTCGTCCTCCGCACCGACCTCGCGGGCGATCCCGGCTTCGCCGAGTTGCTCGGCCGGGTCCGGCGGACCGCGGTGGACGCCTACGCGCACCAGGACGTCCCCTTCGAACAGATCGTGCGGGAGCTGCGGCCGGAGCGTGCCCCGGACCGCAACCCGCTGTTCCAAGTGCTGTTCGCCCACATGTCCGACCCCGACGCCGGACTGCGGCTGCCAGGAGTGGAGGTCGAGCAGATCGACATCGACAACGGCACCGCCAAAGTCGATCTCAGCCTGGTGCTGGCCGAGCGGCCGACCGGCACGACCGGCGCCTTGGCGTTCGACACCGACCTGTTCGACCGCGCGAGCGCGCGGCGGCTGACCGGTCACTACCTACGGCTGCTTGAGAGCGCGGCCGACGATCCAGAACGCCCCGTCTCACGGTTGGACCTGCTCACCGAGGCCGAGCGCGAGCAACTGCTGGTGCAGCTCAACGACACCGCCGAGCCCGTCCCCCCGGACCTGTGTGTGCACGAGCTGATCGAACACCGGGCCCGGCTGGACCCCGAGGCGGTGGCGGTCCGCTGCGGTGACCAGCGGCTCACCTACGCCCAGCTCGACCGGGACGCCAACCGGCTGGCCCGCCACCTCCAGGCCCGGGGGGCAGGGCCGGAACGCCTCGTCGCCTTGTGCCTGCCGCGCTCGGCAGAACTGGTCGTGGCACTGCTGGCCGTACTCAAGTCCGGTGCCGCCTATCTGCCGCTGGACCCGGAACTGCCCTCCCAGCGGCTTGCGTTCATGCTCAACGACGCCGGGGCGACCCTCCTGCTCACCCGGCGGTCGCTCGCCGACCGGCTGCCGCAGACCGGCGCCGTGACCGTGTGGCTGGACACCGAGGCGCAGCTGATCGCGACCCAGCCCGAAGGACCGGTACCGGCGCTCGTGCGGCCCGGTAACCTCGCGTACTCGATCTACACCTCCGGTTCGACCGGCCGCCCCAAAGCCGTGCTCGTTCCGCACGAGGGTGTCGTCAACTACCTGGTGGTCCGCGGGCGGCAGCTGGACCTGGGACCGTCCGACGTCGTCGCCTCGGTGGCCTCGATCTCCTTCGACGTCCTCGTACCCCAGGTGTTCATGCCCCTGGCCCGGGGAGCGAGCGTGGTCATCGCCCCGGCGGAGGTCGCCGTCGACGGGCCACGGCTCGCGGAGATGCTGCACCGCTTCGCCGTCACCACCCTCATGGCCACCCCCGCCACCTGGCTGCTCCTGCTGGACAGCGGCTGGCGCGGCGGCAGGTTCCAGGCGATCTGCGTGGGCGAGCCGCTCCAGCCCCGGCTGGCCCGGCGGCTGCTCGCCGTCGTCTCCACGCTGTGGAACGGATACGGTCCCACCGAGGCATCGGTCGGCTGCGTCACCCACCGTGTCGACGCGGAGCGGGACCTCGATGCCTCGGGTGCCTCCGTAGCGATCGGCCGCCCGCTCGGCAACCTCCGGATCCATCTGCTGGACCGGGCCGGGGCTCCGGTGCCGCTCGGAGTGCCGGGTGAGATCCACATCGGCGGAATCGGAGTCACCCGGGGGTACGCCAACCGGCCGGGCCTGACCGCCGAACGCTTCGTGCCCGACCCCTACCGCAGCGGTCAGCGGCTCTACCGCACCGGAGACCTGGCGCGGTATCTGCCCGACGGCAGCCTCCGCTTCCTCGGCCGGACCGACGAGCAGGTCAAGATCCGGGGGTACCGGATCGAACTCGGCGAGATCGAGGCCGCACTGTGTTCGCGGCCCGGTGTCGCGAGGGCCGTCGTCACGGTGCGCGGCAGCGGCCCCGACGCCGAACTGGCCGGATACGTGGTGTGGCAGGACCGCGCCGGTGATCCGGCGGCCCTGCGGCGCTCGCTGCGCGGGACGCTGCCGGACTTCATGGTCCCCACGACACTGACCGCACTGGACCGGATCCCGCTGACCACCAACGGCAAAGTGGACCGCGAGGCCCTGCCCGCACCCGCCCGCTCCGGTCCCGACGGGTGCGCACTGCCCCCACGGGACCTGCTGGAACTGCGGATGACCGGGATCTGGGAACGCGTGCTGGGCACGCCGCGGGTCGGCGTGCGGGACAACTTCTTCGAGCTGGGCGGTCATTCGCTCCGGGCGGTCGAGCTCATGACGGCGATCCGGCGTGAACTCGGCGTCACCGCACCGCTCAACGCGGTGTTCCGCCACCCCACCGTCGAGGGCCTGTGCGCGGAGCTGCCCACCGCGCCAGAGGCCCTGCGGCAGCCCGTGGTCCCCCTCGCGGAGGGCGACCGCGAGCAGGCTCCGCTGTTCCTCGTGCATCCGCAGAGCGGTGACGTCTGCTGCTATCTGCCCCTGGCCCGGCGCCTCGGAGCGGGACGGCCGGTCTACGGCCTGGAGGCGGTCGGCTACAACACCGACGAGCCGCCCCTCGTCACCGTCGAACAGCAGGCTGAGCGCTACCTGAAGGAGATGCGGGCCGTGGCACCCGAGGGTCCGCTGCTCCTGGCGGGCTGGTCCTTCGGCGGTCTGGTCGCCTTCGAGATGGCCCGTCTGCTGGAGCGGGAGGGGCGCCCACCGGAGTTCCTCGGCATCATCGACGTCGGGGCACCCGGAACCCTGGACGGGTCCGGCGTCCCCAGCGGGAGCGAGGCGGCCCGGTTCGCCATCGCCTCCGGTCTGCCGACCGCGGACGTCGGTGACCTCGGCGGGCAGGACGCCATCCCCCTGCTGCTCCAGGACGCGCACCGGCGGGAGCGACTGCCCTCACGGGTTCGCGCCGAGCAGATGCGGCGCATGCTCCGTGTCTTCACAGCCAACGGGAATGCCGTCCCCGGCTACCGCCCGACTGCACGGCTGAGCACGTCGATCCACTTGTTCCTGAGCACCGAGGCCCGTCCCGGGCTCGGCAACCCGGTGGTGGTTCCCGAGCAGTGGCGGCGCCACACCGAAGGGGAGCTGGTGACGGTCGACGTGCCCGGCAACCACCACGACATGCTGTCGCCGCCGCACGTCGCGTCCTTCGCCGACACGCTGTCGGCGGTCCTGGACGGGCCCGGAACCCAAAGGACGGTCGCGCCGTGAGCGTCGCCGTCGATCTGCCGTTGTCGTCCGCACAGTCCGGGATCTGGTTCGCCCACCAACTGCGGCCCGACAACGCGGCCTACAACACCGGCGAGTACCTGGACATCCCCGGCCCGATCGACGCGGACCTGTTCGAGCGGGCGCTGCGGAGGGTGGCGGACGAGACCGACGCGATGCGCGTACGACTCGTCGCGGGTGCCCACGGGCCCCGACAGTTCGTCGCACCGCTGCCCGGCTGGTCGCTGCACCGCGCCGACCTCAGCTCGGCACCCGATCCCCGGCGGGCGGCGATGGCGTGGATGCGCGCCGATCTGTCCACGCCGGTCGGCCTCACCCGCGATCCGCTGTTCCGTCAGGCGCTGTTCAGGATCGCGCCGGAGCGCTTCCTCTGGTACCAGCGCGCCCACCACGTCGTCGTCGACGGTTTCAGCATGTCGCTCATCGCACGGCGGGTGGCCAGGGTCTACACCGAGCTGGTCGAAGGCGCCCGCGACTGCGGTCCGCCTGCCGGTGGACCGCTGAGCCTCCTCCTGGAGCGCGACGCGGAGTACCGCACCTCGGAGCAACGCGAACGGGACCGGGCGTTCTGGTTGGCGCGGCTGGCCGACCGGCACGGTCCCACCGCCCTCACCAACCGGTCGGCGGCGGCCTCCGGCGGCTTCCTCCGTCGTACGGACGGCCTTTCCGCCCCGACCATGGCGGCGTTGCACCGGACCGCCCGCCACGCGGGAACGAGCTGGCCCACGGCCGTGATCGCGACGGCCGCCGCATACCTCCACCGTCTGACCGGTGAGCGGGACGTCGTACTCAGCCTGCCGGTGACCGGGCGCACGGAGGCTTGCGAGCGAGCCGTCCCCGGGATGGTGGCGAACGTGGTGCCGCTACGGCTGCGGGTCCAGCCGGCACGCGACCTGTCCGCCCTGGTGCGGCAGACCGCCGCGGAGATCGGCGCCCTGCGGCGGCACCAGCGGTACCGGGGTGAGGACCTGCGCAGGGAATTGAGCCCGGACCGGCCCGGGCAGTCGGTGTTCGGCCCGGTCGTCAACATCATGTCCTTCTATTACCGGCTGGAGTTCGCCGGCGTCCGGGCCACCGCCCACAACCTGTCCAACGGGCCGGTGGAGGATCTGTCGATCTCCGTCTACGACCGGTCCGAGGGCACGGCGCCGCGCATTGACGTGGACGCGAACCCGGCGCTGTACTCCGAGGCCGAACTCACCGCCCACCAGCGGCGGTTCCGCCACTTCATGGACACCGTCACCGCCGCTCCGGCCGGTCCGATCGGTGACACGGACATCCTCACCCCCGAGGAGCGGCACCGGACGGTCGTGGCGGTGAACCGCACCACGCGACCGCCCGCGCGGACGACGCTGCCCCAGGCGTTCGCGGCCGTACTCGCCCGTACTCCCGGCGCGACAGCGGTGGAGTTCGGCGGCACCACGCTCACCTATGCCGAGCTGAACACCCGCGCCAACCGGCTGGCCCACCGGCTGATCGCCTTGGGGGTGGGCGCGGAGAGCACGGTGGCCGTCCTCATGGAACGCTCCGCCGACGTCGTGGTGTCGGTGCTCGCCGTCAGCAAGGCCGGGGGCACCTACGTGCCACTGGACACCCGGTCCCCCGTGGCCCGTCTGCGTCTGATCACGGCGGAGACCGGTACGGCCGTACTGCTCACCCATCGGGCCACCCAGGACCACGAACTCGCCCGTACCACACCGGGCGTCGTCGTCGACGCCTCCCCCGGTCCCGCCGGGGAGGCGGTCGGCGACCCGGTCGTCCCGCTGCGTCCGGACCAACTGGCGTGTGTCCTGTACACCTCGGGGTCCACCGGCGCACCGAAGGGCGTGGCCCTCAGCCACCGCAACCTCATCAGCCTGACCTCGCAGCGATGCTGGCGGAGCGGGGGCTCGGGGCCACGGGTCCTGGCGCACTCCCCGCACGCCTTCGACGCGTCGAGCTACGAGTGGTGGGTTCCCCTGCTCAACGGGGGCCGGGTGGTGCTGGCCCCGCCCGGTGAACTGGGCCTCGCGGACTATCACCGGCTCCTCAGCGAGCACCGGATCAGCGCGCTGTGGCTGACGGCCGGGCTGTTCCGGGTGCTGGCCGAGGAGTCCCCGGAGTCACTGGCCCGGGTCGGCCAGGTGTGGACCGGTGGCGACCTGGTGCCGGCCGATGCGGTACGGCGGGTGTTCGACCGGTGTCCGGACACCGTGGTGGTCGCCGGATACGGACCGACCGAGGCCGCCACGTTCACCACCCGGAGCGTGCTGCGCCCCGGACTGGCGGTGCCCGATGCCGTTCCCCTCGGCCGTCCGATGGACGACCGGCGGGTGTACGTGCTGGACGAGCGGCTGTCGCCGGTGCCACCGGGGGTCGCGGGTGTCCTGTACGTCGCCGGCGCCGGGGTGGCGCGCGGATATCTGAACGACCCGCGGTCAACCGCTCGCCAGTTCCTGCCGTGCCCGTTCGGCGGACCGGGCGACCGGATGTACCGGACGGGCGACGTGGTGCGCTGGAACGTCGACGGCGAACTGGAGTTCCTCGGCCGGTCCGACGGGCAGATCAAGATTCACGGCTTCCGCATCGAGTTGGGCGAGGTCGAGGCCGTGCTGGCCGGCCATCCCGGCGTCTCCCAGGCGACGGTGATCGCCGACACGGGTACCCCGGGCGACAGCCGACTGATCGGCTACGTCGTGCCGGCGGCGGGCTCTCGGCCCGATCCGACCGCGCTGCGGGACCACGCCGCCGCGGCGCTCCCCGACTACATGCTGCCCTCGGCGATCGTCCTGCTCGACCGCCTTCCCCTGACTCCCCGCGGCAAGGTCGACCGGGCAGCCCTGCCGAAGCCCGACATCGCACCGGCACCCTCCGGGCGACGACCGGAAACCCAGCCGGAGCAGGACATGTGTGCCCTCTTCGCCGAGGTGCTCCAACTGCCGGCGGTGAACGCCGACGACAGCTTCTTCGCGCTGGGCGGGCACTCCCTGCTGGCCACCCGGCTCATCAACCGGGTGCGGGTGAGGTTCGGCCGCGAACTCACCCTGGGCTCCCTGTTCCAGGCGCGCACCCCGGCACGTCTGGTCGAAGCGCTGGACAGCGCCCCGGACGCCGCGGCGATACCGCGCCTCTCCCTCTGATCCCCCTCTCGCACAGCAAGCACAGAAAGTCCCTCATCATGACCCACACCGTCCGCCACTCCGGTGGCACCCCGGCGACGGAAGCGCCGGGGACCTCCCTGGTCCGCCGCTACTACCGGCTCGTCGACGCCGGGGACGTGCCCGCGCTGGTCGCCCTGTTCACCCCTGACGCGTGCTACCGCCGGCCCGGTTACCGGCCGTTGGTCGGGCATACCGAACTGGAGCGCTTCTATCTCAATCAGCGGGTGATCCGTAAGGGTGTGCACACCCTGTCCACCGTGGTGGCGACGGACGACGAGATAGCGGTACACGGCCGGTTCCGCGGCGTCCTGCGCAACGGTGGTGAGGTCGAACTGCGGTTCGCGGACTTCTTCCGCATGGCGCCACAGGGCCGCATCGCGTCACGGGACACCTTCTTCTTCGTCCCGGCGGTCTGAAGCGGTGGACGCCCCCGACGACGGTGCCCACCACACGATCCGTGTCGACCGCCGCCACAACGGACCGCCGCACAGCGCCAACGGCGGCTACGCCTGCGGACTCGTCGCGACGCGGGCGAGCCGGCACCTGAACGCCGACGGCGACCTCGCCGTTCAGCTGCACGCGCCCCCACCACTGGGAACCGGCCTCCGACTGACCCGCGCGGGCCGACGGTTCCACCTCTGGCACGGCGGGGAACTCGTCGCCACCGCGACGCCCCGGGCGTCCGTCACGGACACCGTCGGCTCCGTGCCGCCGGCCGTCGCGGAGCACGCCATGCGTGACTACGCAGGCCACCGTCACCACCCCTTCCCCACCTGTTTCGTCTGCGGCCCGGACCACCGGGACGGTCTGCGGCTGACACCGGGACCAGTACCCGGCCCGGAGAACCGGGTCGCGTGTGTCTGGACCCCGTCCGCCGCCACCTGCGACGGGACCGGCACCGTCGCCGAAGAGCTGGTGTGGGCGGCGCTGGACTGCCCCGGGGGCTGGGCACTCGGCCCGATGCGGGACCCCCTGCTGCTCGCCCGGATGGCGGCGCGGGTCCGGATCCTTCCCCGCGTCGGCGAGACCGTCGTCGTGGTCGGCCGCGGCGTACCGGGGATCGGGCGGCTCCGCAGCTGTGCCACCGCGCTCTTCCGCCGCGACGGAACGGAACTCGCCCGCGCCACCGCCACCTGGGTGCGTCCCACGGCCCCGGCGGCGACATCTCACGACACGAAAGCGGGAAGCAGTTGAGCAACACGGTCTTCACCACCGGCGCTCCGGGATTCATCGGCAGCGGACGGCCCCGGTTCAGCGCACGCGGCATTCACGAGCTGGTCGCCGAACAGGCGGAACTGACTCCCGACGCCCCCGCGGTCACCTGCGGCGGGCAGACCCTGACCTATCGGCAGCTCATCACCCGCGCGGGCCACCTCGCCGACCGACTGCGGGCGGCCGGTCTGGTTGAAGAGGACGTCATCGGCGTGCTGATGCGGCGGTCACCTGAGCTGATCGTGGCCCTGCTCGCCGTACTCATCGCGGGCGGGGCGTACCTCGGGCTCGAACCGGACGACCCGCCGAGCAGGCACCGGCTGCTGCTCGACGACGCCGGGGTCGGCATGGTGATCGTCGACGAAGCACTGGGGGACCTGGTGCCCGGTACGATCACGGCGATCTCCGCGGGCCGGGAGCCCGCACGGTCGGCCGCCGTTCCATCGCGTCCGGCCCTCCCGGCCGACCCGGACCGGCTCGCGTACATCAGCTACACCTCGGGGTCCACCGGTGAGCCCAAGGGGGTCGGCGTGCCGCATCGGGCGGTCGACCGTCTCGTACGGGGCGCGGACTGGATGGAGATCCGGCCCGAGGACGTCTTCTTCCACATCTCGCCGGTCGCGTTCGACGCGTCCACGCTGGAGATCTGGGCCCCCCTGGTCAGCGGCTGCCGTCTGGTCGTCTTCCCTCCGGACACGATCGCCTTGGAGCAGGTGGCGCAGGTCGTCCGCGCCGAGGGGGTGACCGTGCTCCTGCTGCCCACGGGGCTCTTCCACCGGATGGTGGACTCCCATCCGGAGGTGTTCGCCGCCGTGCGCCACGTCCTGACGGGCGGTGACGCGGCCTCACCGGGCCATGTCGCACGACTGCTGGCCGGCCACCCCCGGCTGGTCTTCACCAACGGCTACGGACCGACCGAGAACACCACGTACACGACCTGCTGGACCAGCGACACCTTCGGGGATCTACCGAGTGTGCCGATCGGCCTTCCGATCAGCGGAACCAGGGTCTCCGTGCTCGACAGCGACCTCAGGCCCGTCCGCACCGGCGAGTGCGGCGAGCTGTACGCGGCCGGCGCCGGCCTGGCACGCGGCTACCTCCACCGCCCCGCTGCGACCGCCGAACGGTTCCTTCCGGACCCATCCGGGACCGAACCGGGGGCCAGGATGTACCGGACCGGCGACCTGGTGCGATGGACGCCGCAGGGCACCCTGGAGTTCGTCGGCCGCGCGGACGACCAGGTCAAGGTTCAGGGCCGGCGCGCCGAGCCACGGGCCGTCGAGGCCGAGCTGGAACGGCTGCCGCAGGTACGGCACGCCGTCGTGCTGCCGCAGGCCGATCCGGCGGGCGGCATCTGTCTGTTGGCGTACGTGGTGCCGGCCGACCCCGACCCGGGAAGCGCCGCGGGTCTCGGCGAGCTACTGCGTCAGGAGCTGAGGTCCGCCCTGCCGGCCCATCTGGTTCCCTGGGCGGTCCTCATCCGCCGCGAGCTTCCGCTGAACCGCAACGGCAAGGTCGACCGCAGGGCGCTCCCCGTCGCCACCCGTGTGCCCCGCAACGTGACCAACGAGTTCGTCGCCCCCCGCACCGAAACGCAGTCGCGGCTGACCGAACTGTGGGGCGATCTCCTCGGGGTCGAACCGATCGGGATCGAGGACGACTTCTTCGAACTCGGTGGGCACTCGCTCCTCGCCACCGAACTGCTGGTCGCCACCGCGGAGGAGTTCGGCGTGGATGTTCCCGCACAGACCCTGTACCTCTCACCGACCGTGGCCGAGTTCGCCGCGGCCCTCACCGACCGGACGGGGACACCGGGTGCGAGCAGCCCGGCAAAGCCGGCAGTGGACGAACGCAGGAAGGCCCGGCCCTGATGACCACGCTCCCACCGCCCGCCCCGGGGTGCCCGGTCTCCGCGTCATGGGCAGCCGGCCCACTCGGCCCCGGCCCACACCCACCGGACGGGGCACCCGAGGCAGGGCTTCGCTCGCGCCGACCCGCTCCGGTGGGCTGGCGACCGGTGGGCTCCACCGGCTACTGGTCGGTCGCCGGGTACGCCGAGGCCGTCCGGGTGCTCCGCGACCACGAGGCGTTCACCTCCGAACGGGGCACTCTGCTCACTCTCCTGGGCCGGGACGACCCGGCGGGCGGCCAGCAGATGGCGGTGACCGACCCCCCGAACCACACCCGGCTGCGCGGCCCCCTGCAACAGGCGCTGTCGATCAGGACGGTGGCCGGTCAGCGGGACGTCATCCGCCGCGTCGTCACCGAGGCGCTGCGGCCACTGGCCGACGGCGGCCCCTTCGACTTCGCCGCCGCCATGGCCGCCCTGCCGATGGCGGTGATCGGCCACTTGATGGCGCTGCCGGAACAGGACTGGCCGCGACTGGTCCGGCTCACCCATGCGTGTGTCGCCGCAGACGATCCCGAGTACCAGATCGATGACGGCCCGCAGGCCACCCTCGTGACGGCCCATCGCGAGCTCTTCGCCTACTTCCAGGACGTCGTCACCCGTCGACGGCGCGCACCGGGCGGCGATCTGATCAGTCTGCTGCTGACCATGGAGCTGGACGGGCGGCGGCTCTCGCCCGGCGAGATCGTCTCCAACTGTTACAGCCTGCTGCTCGGCGCGACCGTCACCACGGCCCAGCCCCCGAGCGCCGCGGTGGCGGCGCTCGCCGGAACCCCGGTCCTCGACGACTGGGCGGCCCACCCCGAACTGCTCAGCAGCGGTGTGGAGGAGTCGTTGCGGTGGTCCTCACCCACCCAGCACTTCATGCGCCATGCCACCCGCGACGTCGAGCTCCGGGACGTCGTGATCCTGGCGGGAGACGCGGTCGTCGTGTGGCTGGGGTCGGCCAACCGCGACGAGAGCGTGTTCGCCGATCCGGACACCTTCGACATCCGGCGCAGCCCCAACAAGCACATCGCGTTCGGCGTCGGCGCACACTACTGCGTCGGGCACACCGTCGCACGGGTGACCCTGCGGATCCTCTTCGCCGAACTGCTCGGGCGGTACACCGGCTTCACACTCGCGGGGCCATCGCGGCGGCTGCGTTCGAACATCATCTCCGGCTTCACGCACCTGCCGATCACCGCGCACGTCCGGTAGCCGCCGTCGGCGACACCGCCGGCACTCCTCCCTGCGGAAGGTCATCAGTGAACGCTCCCGTGCCCCGCGCCCGTAACCCGTGGTTCCTGCGCGAGCCGTCGCCAACGGCGACCGCCCGGTTGTTCTGCCTGCCCTACTCGGGGTGCGGGGCGACCATGTACCGCCGCTGGCCGTCGTCCGTCGACGGCGTCGAGATCTGCCCGGTCCAACTGCCCGGCCGGGAGAACCGGATGCGAGAGCCCGCGTACACGACGTACGAATCCCTCGCGGACGGCCTCAGCGAGGCCCTGCTGCCCTATCTGGACCGGCCCTACGGCCTGTTCGGGCACTGTGGCTCGGCGCTCGCCGCGTACGAGACGGCCGTCCGTATCGTGCGGAACGGCCGTCCAGCACCGACCCGGCTGTTCGTCTCGGCCGAGGTCGCACCCCAGGACGGTCCCTACGGCCGCTTCCTCGACCTGACCGACGATGAACTCGCCGCCGAGATGCGCCTGCTCGTCGCGGAGCTGGGCGGCACCCTGGATCCGAGCCTGGCCGCCCTGTACCTGGGCGTCCTGCGCAACGACGTCGACATGAACAGGCGGTACCACGTGGCGGAGCCGTTCCGGCTGCCCTGCCGGATCACGGCCGTCGGCTGGTCCGCGGACGACGGTGTTCCGCCGTCGCTCATGACCGGCTGGCCGGCCTGCGGGGAGGTTTCCTTCGAGCTGCTGGAGGGAGGCCACTACCGTTTCCTGGAGGCCCCACCGCAGCTCCTGGCCGTTCTGGGGGCCCCGTTCCGACGGCTCCCGCAGCCGTGACCGCGCTCAGCCGACAGCTTGTCCCTGGGCGGGCAGGGGGGCTCGGGACGGGCTGCGGGCGTGCTCGCCCCCGGCCCAGATGCCGACCGGCCGCCTTTCGGGCCACCCGGCTGACCGGCAGGGTGGGCCGAACTGCGCGCACGCCTCTGGGGCGGGCGTGCTCTTGAGCAGGGCGCTGGCCTGGGGAACGATGTGCAAGGCGTCGGTGGATGCGGTGCGCCGCACGGTCTGCAGAGGCGGCTTCGAGCCGCAGCCGGGGGGATTGATGCGCGATGACGTACTCGTGGTCGGCTTCGACCTGGAGACCGGGCGGGAGGTGCACATCGCCGAGGGGGCACCGGAACGGTGGAAGCAGCTCGGGTACGGCGGCACCGGCCAGCTGGTCTGCTTCTACTGCTACCACGGGTTCGAGGCCGCGGCCGGTACCCGAGTGCCGCTGGTGACGCGGGGCCGGCTGGGGGGAAGGTCCGCCGGCACTTCGCGCACCCGCCCGGGCAAGCCCCGGCCGGCGGCCACAGCCCGGAGACGGTCTGGCACATCACGACCAAGCACACGCTGGCGGCCTGGGCTCGAACACGGCCCGGTGTCGCCCGGGTTCGGCTGGAGCAGTGGACGCAGGACCATGACCGGCGGGCCGACGTCGCAGTCTGGTTGGACGACGGCACGAGGATCGCGCTGGAGGCGCAGCGCCGGCTGATGACCGACGACGGATGGCTGGCCCGGCACCGTGACTACGCCCGTCAGGGCATAGTCGGCGTGTGGTTCTGGCGGCCACGGGTCCACTTCCCGCACATCGTGCTGCGCGAGGGCATGCCGGTGTGGTTCTACTCGGTCTCTCGGCGGGAGGCGGCGACGTCGCTGGGCCGCCCGCACCGCCAAGCGGGCAGGTGGTGGAGAGCCGAAGACTCGTCGGTGTACGGGCTGCATCACCCGCCGTGCGCGCTGGATGAGTTGGAGTCGGTGACGATTCCGCTCGACTCGCTGGGTTTGGCGGCGCGCGGCGCGGTGCTGCCGGACGAACTCCGCCGGCGGGTACTCGACTCCCAGCGAAACGCGTCGGCGGAGGCGAAGCAGCGCCGGGACGCCGAGGCCCGGTACGAGCGGGCGAAACGAGCCTCGCGGGAGCAGGCGGCCCAGGCCGCCCTGTCCCCCGCCGTTCCAGCACCCCGAGCGCCGACAGGATCCCTGACGTGCGAAGTGTGCCGCCGCCCCCTCGACCCCCTCCTCGCGAAGGCCCGGCGCCACATCCTGTGCTGACACCGCCGACGCGCCAGACAAGGCGAACCCCGCGGGTACTGGACCGACACCACCCGTGTGCTCGTCACCGCCCGGGCCGTGACCGTCCACGCCGAGGTCACCCCGTACGCCGTACGCTTCGAGAGCTGGGAGCAGTTCTCGCAGTACGAACTGCACCACATCGGCCGGACCGCGCTCTCCGTCTCCCGCGCCGTGCTGCTCCCCATCGGCTTCGAGAACCCCTGGTACGGGTACCACTTCAGCCCGTCCACCAACGACGCCTCCTGCACCCTCACCGCGACCGGCTGGCGTCCCGTAGACGCAGACGAGTACCACCACCTGACCACCGACGGCTCGACCGACGTGGTCGACAGGCGTGCCCGCTTGCACGCGGAAGACAACGCACACACGGTCTTCGACGCGCTCCAGCGCGCCGGAGTCACCGTCGACGGCACCGCGGCGGACCTCCGCGCCGACGGTGTGCTCCTCACCCTCGGATGAGGCGTGGTCCCTTCTCATTCCGCAGCCTGAGCCATGTTGCCTCAGCGCGGCCGATGGCAGTATCGCCTGCGGTATCCCCACACATGTGGGGGTGGCCCCCGAGAGCATCAACCGCGCGTCGCACCCGTCATCTACTCCCCGTGCATACTGGGCTTGTTGAACGTCTGGAGTACGCCCCGTGGAGTCGGACACCGACTCCACGGGGCGTACTGCCGACCAGCGCGCGGCCGTATGATCCTCCGTCATGGGGAGACAAACATGGGGGAAAACCGTCAGCGCGCTCACGCTGGCCACGATCACGGTATCGGTGAGCGCCTGCGGCAGCTCGGACGACGCGGCCGATGCGAAGCCGTCCGCTGAAGCGAAGGTGACCGTCGAGGCCGCCTCGAAGACGTTCCGGGCCGCGGTGGAGAAGTTCGGCACGGACGGCGGCTGCCTTCAGAAAGAGCCGGAAACCTGCTGGGACCAGATGCAGGCCCTCATGGAGCCCGCGCGCGACCTGCGGAAGGCAATGAACGCGGAGAAGTCCGTAGGGCCGGACTTCTGGACCGGGGCATACGCCCTGATCAACGGTATGGAGAAGGGCATCGGGGTCGGCAAGGACCAGGGCGCGGCTGGCGGCGTAACGGCCCTGACGAACCGGGACGACGTCTTCGGCTCCGCGCACGACCTTGTCGACTGGCTCGACGCCCACCCGATCAAGTAGTGCTGCTGCGGCAGTTCACCTGGCGGCGCGGGCCCCTGGTCGACGTCGTGCCGCTGCGACCGTCCAGTTCGCCAGCGACCACGGAAGCTCCGGAGCGACTCCGGCCGAAGTGTCGTCGCTTCCGAGATGCGTCGCCGTCGCCTCGGCACTCTTCGACCCGGCCGGGGGATGAGCGCCCATCAGCGGCGACGGCCAGGAGCACGAGGTGGTCCGCGTTGCCGAACCGGGTGCCTCAGGGGGCCACGGTCAGGCCCCCGGGCACGGTCTGCTGCACCCAGGCGTACGGGATCCGGCGCAGGCCGGCGGTGGCGATGATCCGATCGTACGGGGCGCTACTGGGGTGGCCGAGGAGACCGTCGCCCGTGACCACGGCCGGGTGCCAGCCGGCGGCGGCGTGCCGCGTGCGGGCAACTGTGAGTGGTGCGCTGATAGAGGTGGTGCTGTGGTACTCCGCTTCTTGCCCTGAAGGAAGGTTAGCGGCGTTTCAGAAGGCGCCCTGGAGGTCGTATTTCTTACCTCCGGGCCCCTGGCCGGGGCGGGCCGAGTGCACGAATAGACAGTGAATTCTGCTGCCGTTGTAGAATTTCAGACCGAATCCAGGATGCGCCGCTTCGCTGGTATAGGGGTAAACGCTATCGATCTCGTCACAGTTCGCGTTCGCGAGCACGGCAGCGAGATACCGCTTAGCACGGTCCGGTGTCACCTTGCCGTCTTCGTACAGGTCGGGCAACACCACCTCGGCGGGAGCACCGCCGTGGACCGGGGCTTCAGGTTGCTCGTGCTTCTCCGCCGGAGCCAGCGTCATCGTGACGCTGATCCACATCTGCGAGCCTGAAGAGAAGGTGACATGAAGCCCCCGCGTGTGATCTCCACGGCTCCACCCCTTGAATATCGGGAGCCTTGGGAAGGCTCTCCGACGCGAAGGGCAGAAATCGATCAGTGCGCATGCGGGGCATATCCTCTCATGGCGACCCGTCCAGTCTAGGAGACGGGCCAAGGCGGCACCGGAACCACCGATGTTGATCTTCAGGAGGTTTCGGTCGCTCGCCTGTCGATCCACCGTGAAGGCGTAACGTTCACAGCCGCAGGGTCCAGCTCGGCCCGCCGGGGGTGTTGAGGTGCACGGTCTGCTGGGTGGGTGTGGCGGTGAAGGAGAATGCGATCTGCGGCGGGGAGCCGGCTGCCTTCCAGGTGTCGATGGCGGATTCGATGTCGTCCCAGAGCCGGTGTGGCCCGCCCTGGCGTACGTGGTGTTTCCCGTCGTCACCAGCGGGAGTCAGGGTGGCGAAGGAGCCGTTGGTGACGTCGATGGCGTGATCGAGCCAGGGCCCGCCGTCCGTCTTGGTGGACAGGTATTGGGCTGCGGGTGCGGCGAGTTGGGCCAGAAAGCAGGGGCACCCAGTCCTGGAAGATCTCCGGGCCGTAGCGGGCTGGGCGCTCGTCGCCGGGCTGGTGCAGCAGGTCTGAGACATCGCCGAGGTCGGGGGCTGCGTGCGGGCGGGCGATCATGAACGAGACCGTGCCGGGCAGGAAGGAACCTTCGGCCGCGCCGTCTTCCCCGACCGTGAGTTGGGCAAGACCCGAGCCGTAGAGCCAGCCGGACAGGGTGGTCAGGATCGTCCCGCCAGGCTTGACCTGCCGAAGCCACGCGGGCGGGATGGTCCGCACCGCGCAGGTGGCGATGAGGTGGTCGTACGGAGCGCCCTTGCCGTCCCCGAGAAGGCCGTCGCCCTGGACCAGCCGCGGCGCGTGCCCGGCCGCAGCCAGAGCAGCGCGGGCGCGGGCGGCGGTGGCCGGGTCGTACTCGATCGAGGTGACCTGGTCGCTGCCGAGACGCTGGCACATCAGGGCGGTGGAGTAGCCGGTCCCGGTGCCGATCTCCAGCACGCGGTCAGCGTCGCCGGGACGGCCAGGCCGGCTCGGGCGGCCTCCGCGATCTGGCGCGGTTTGAACTCCGCTGCTGCGTTCCGTTGCGGATGGTTCACGTACAGGCAGTCGAGGGCTCCCAGGACGCCGCCGAGCCCGTGCCGGGCGTGCTCGGTGACGAAGGCCCGCTCCTGGGCATCGAGGTGGTCCGCTGCGCGGTACGGCGAGGGGCGTCGGTGGTAGACCGCGCGTACGTCGCCGAGGTCAAGGCCGTCGAGCAGTGGCGACGTGAGCTGCTGGCGCAGGTGGAGCCGGCGCCGGTGGAGGGTGAGGCGTCGGTGTCTAGTCGGGTGGTGTCGCAGCCTGCGTTGGGGGCGGCGTCGTTGATTCCGGGTGTGGGTGTTGCGACGGCGATGGCGAGTCCGGACGCGGCGGCCCAGGGGCTGGACCGGCTGCGGTCGGCGTCGCGGTCCCGTGGCCAGCGGCGCGGTGCGCGGGACGAGGTGGGTTTGAGTCGGGCGTTCGTGGCGGAGTTGGAGCGCTTGTGTCGTCGGCAGCGCTGGGTGGTGCTGTTCTTCGATACGTGGGAGCAGACGGCGCAGTACCTGTCCGGGTGGCTGTTGAGTCTGTTGGACGAGATGTTCGGGCCGGTGCCGGCGAACGTCATGGTGGTGCTGGCGGGCCGGGACCAGCTCGCGGAACGGCAGTGGGCGCCGTTGAGGGACCAGATCGCCGACGTTCCGTTGGAGGTCTTCACCGAGGCGGAGACGCGTGGGCTGCTGGCGGCGCGGGGCGTGACCGATGCCGGGGTCGTGGAGGCGGTGCTGCGGCTGTCGATGGGGCTGCCCCTGCTGGTGGATCTCCTCGCCCTGGCCCGTCCGCACACCGCCGAGGACGTGGACGCCGACGGGCACCTCGTCGATGTGGCTGTCGACCGCTTCGTGCAATGGATCCCGGACCCGGAGAAACGCGAGGCCGTGCAGGCATGCGCGCTGGGAGTCGAAGGGCTGTGGGGCTGGCTGTGCGGGCAGCCGTTCGTCAGTGGCCGCGGCGACTTCAAGCACTACCACGCGGTCGTCCGCGCGAGCATGATCCGGCAGCAGCGCGCCCGCTCCCCGCAACGCTGGACCGCGGCGCACCTCCGGCTCGCCGATGCCCACGCCACGTGGCGCCACGCATATGAGGAACAGACCGCTGAGACGGAACGCTGGAAGGACACGACCTGGCGCCAGCACCGGAGAGACGAGACCTACCACCGGCTCTGCGCACACCCGGGAACGTATCTGACACAGGCGCTTGAGCAGGTCATCCAACCGCAGGCTGGGACACTGCTGCGCTACGGCAGTGGATCGAGGCCCTCGTGCAGGCCGGCCACGACGGAGAGCAACGCCCGTAGCTGAGGTGCCGCCACGTTCCAGTGTCGGGGACGAACGTGTCGAAGGGTGGGGTGTGCGGTCGTGCCGGCAGCGCACCGGCAGAGTGCGTCAGGGGGTCGAATGGCTGGTGCTGAGCAGGTCGTTAAGTGCTCGAAGGAACCAGCGGCGATCAGTGTGGGTGTCGGCGCTGGCCAGCAGCCGCCATACCGGTCGGTCACTCGCATCGACGATCAGTGCGTCGCACGGCCCGTGGGCATCATCGATGAAGGCCAAGCGGACACGATGCCCGGCCATGGTGATGTCCTCGTGTTGAGCTGGATGAGCCTCGGGCTTGATCGCCGCCGGCAGGTACTCGGCGTTCAGAGCGTGAAGGCGTAGTTCCCGCCCACGGCCGGTACCGCCGCTGTAGAGGTACTCGGCTACCACGGGGCTCGGGCCGTGATGGGTCGCGGTCGAGTCCAAGGCCAGGTCGCCCAAACGCTGTGGGGCCGCGACGCTGTCGAACTGTGCGTGTGCGTCTCCGACTGCGCGCCAGGTGATCGTGGCCGTGTCGACCTGACACAGGTCCCACAGGCCCAGAGGAACGGCGATCACCGGGGCTTCTGGCCGGCGAGCCCAGTGGCTCAACGTAGCGAACGGGGTAGCGGCGATCGTGGTGACCGCTTCGGGGTCGACCGGGCGCAGCGATCGGTACAGGTCGGTGGTCTCCTCGCGGGTGAACGTGCCGTCGAGGACCGACAACTCGATCGTGGTCCGCGCGATCCTCGCTGAGGCGCCGGGGTGGCCCATGTAGTCGGTGCCGTGCCAGAGCACGTGATGTTCGTCCAGTCGTTCGGCGTTGGTGGGGCTCTCCCACAGGGCCGGATGGTCGAGTGCGGGGAATGCCCAGTCGTAGAGGAACTGCTTGACCCGTAGTCGTCGGTCCTGGCCCTGGACCTCGAATCGGAAGGCCGCCGGGTTGTTCGTGCTCCACGGGGTCCTGCCGGCCGTCGACTCGCCCACGCGTCCCGGCGGTGCCTCTCGCCGCAGCGACTGCCGACCAAGGCGAGTGCCTGCCGGGAGCCTGTCTGGTGTGAAGACCACGAAGTTCGCCCACGGTTGGGCCTGGGCCGCGCTCAGTTCCGCAGGTGTGTCGTCCAGGTCCGCAGGGTCATTCAGCACCCTGTGTGTCCACTGCTGTTCCGTCATTGCCCGTCTCCTCTCCGCGGGCCACGTCCACGAGTTGGAACGTGGTCGCGCACACCACCGTACCCTATTAGTACCCCCTGGGGACTAATAGAGTGAGGGAGAATGAGCCCATGACAGAAGAGCAGCTCACACGCGGCCCCGGACGCCCGCCACAGCTATCGATCGAAACGATCGTCAACGCCGCGCTGGAGTCCGGGGCGAACGAACTGACCGTGCGGGGCTTGGCCCGACGCCTCGACGTGACCCACAAGGCCCTGTACCGCTGGGTCGGCGACCGCGACGGACTGCTCGACCTGATCAGTGACCACCTCCTCGAACGAGTCCTCACCCGGACCACCCAGACCCCCACCGACGACTGGCGTACGTGGCTGAGGAGTCTCGGGCGGCTCCTGCGCGCAGAGTTCCTCCCCGTCGCCGACGCCGAAGTGCTCACCCAGTTCCCACGTGAGACCAACACCTACAAGGAGCTGCAACAACAGGCCGAGGCCGTGATGAACGACCACGAACTGACGCAGGAACAGGCACGTGACTCCTTCACCGTCTTCCTCTTCACCGTGTGGGGCTGGATCGCCGCTGAAAAGCTCTGCGCCGAGCAACCCGACCACGAGAAGACCTTCACTGCCATGCTCGACGCACTCACCCGCGGACTACCCTCACCACCAAGCCACTGACACCCCCGGGTAGACGGCCTGCCTACCGCAGGGAGCGGAACCACCGCACCACGGCAGCGGTACCCGCCTGCTGGGAACCCAGATGACGCGAGCCGCCATAGTCAGGGGTGCCGAGGCCGATCAGCGGGGCAGCCACGCCGCGGGCACGCAGGGCAGCGTGGCAGCGGAAGGTGTTCGCGGTGACGGCCTGCTCGTCCCCATCGGCGTAGAAGAGCCGGATCGGAGCCCGCGGCGTCCAGTCGGCGCACACGCCGTCGGCGACCCGCAAGGCCGCCGCGAACCGGCCGGTGGGACGGGTCAGCATCGCCCGGCCCCGGGGGTTGAGGAGCGCGTCGATCGAGTCCGGGGTACCGGCCACGACCTCCTGACCAGTGTGTGTGCCATCCAGCAGACCTTCGATCGTCTGGTCATACGGCGCACGGAACACCTGGGCCGGCGTGTCGTACAGGTGGTGCAAGCGGTTGAAGGCCACCAAGGTCAGCGCCGAGTAGATCACGCTCGCTTTCGGTTCCGTCTGCCCCGCCAGCAGTGCGGGCAGCTCCGCGTCGCGGAACGCGTACGCACCGCTGATGGGTGCCACAGCTCGCAGCCGGAACCATGCCTCGTCGCCTTCCTGTAGCGACCGAGCCAGACCCAGTGCCGCCGAAGCGCCCTGTGAGAAGCCCGTCACCAAAACCTCGCGGCGCAGCTCCCGCCCCTTGGCCGATACGACGGCACGGGACGCCCGCAGCATGTCCAGAGAGGCCGTCGTCTCCGATGGGACGTCCATCCACGGGTGCGGGCCGGGGCCCAAACCCAGCCCGAGGTAGTCGGGGAGCGCCGTGGCGAACCCGGCGGAGGCGTAGGTCAGAGCGGGGGCCTGATCCCAGACGCTGGTAGAGACCGAGGCAACGTCGCCCTTGAACAGTTCCGTGCCATGCGTGAAGGACACGATCTGCAGCCGCCGTTCACCGCTTCGGGGCAGGGCCAGCAGCCCGCTGGCGGTCGTGGGCCGACCGTGAGGGTCGACCGTGCGGTACACGATCCGGAAGGTGTCCAGGCCGTACCGCACGGCGCCGGTGTCCCAGGCACCCGCCCTGTCTCCCGCCAGCTCGGTCGCGACGTCGCGGGCAGTGAGCGTACGCAGGTGCTCGACCGACACCAGCGTGCCCCGCGATGAGTCCGCCTCAACCGACGCGATAGCGGCGGCCAGGGGTTCCTCCGCTCCCTGCGCGACCACGGCCGTCGTACCACTCGCCACCAACGCCACCGACACCGCCGAAACCATCAACAACCTACTCACTCGCGTCATGCCGTGACCGTACGTATCCACCGACACCGCCGGCCATCCGGCCAACCCTCCAATGGGTGTGGGGTTATCCCCCGGGCGCGTTCGGTACCCGCCGTCGCCGTCCAACGACTGCGTCCCCCACCAACTCGACCCGACACACCCACAACAACCCCGACGCAGTCACCACCAAACACAACGCCCACCCAAAAATACCCAACCTAGGGAGAGCGGCACTAAGGCACACAAGCCCAACAAGAGCCAGAAGGAAGGCCCTAACCCCCAAGCCCGCCACTTCGGAGTGCCGGCGGGTCGGCGAGACCTACGCACAGGGGAAGCGCAACGTGACGATGAGGCCCCCCTTGGGACCCGGTCGGGCCGTCAGGGTGGCGTGGTGGGCCTCGGCGACGGATGCGGCGACCGGCAGTCCGAGACCGTGGCCGGTGGTGGCAGTGCGGTCGGTATCGAGGCGGCGGAAGGGCTCGAACAAGTCGGGGATCCGCTCCGCAGGCACGAGGGCACCGGTGTTGGTCACCGTCACCGTGGTCGCGTCGAACCGTACGCGGACGTGGCCATCGGGGCAGTTGTACTGGACCGCGTTGCGGATCACATTCGTCAGCAGGTGGCGCAGGAGGACCGTGTCGCCGCGGACAACCAGCGGGGTGTCGAGGCCGGAGTCGATGCGTACGCCTCGAACTGCAGCCAGTGGAGCAAGCTCGGCCGTCACGAGCCGGGCGGTGGCAACGAGGTCGACGGACTCGGTCTGGTCCAGGCCGCGGTCGCTGCGGGCGAGGAGTAGAAGCGCGTCGATGAGTTGTTCTGCTTCGCGGTTGGTGGCCAGGAGGTCTTCTCGGACGTCGACGAGGTGTACGGGGAGGGGGTCAGCGAGGCCGACCTGGAGGGTGGTGCGCTGGGCGGCGAGGGGTGTCTTCAGTTCGTGAGAAGCGTTGGCGACGAAGCGGCGCTGGCTCTCAAAAGCGCGCTCCAACCGGTCGAGCATCGTGTCGAAAGTGTCCGCGAGGCGGTGGAGTTCGTCATCGGAGCCGGTGAGCGACAGACGCTGGTGCAGGTTCTGTTCGCTGATGCGGCGGGCAGCGTCCGTCATGGCAGCGACGGGGCGCAACGCCCGACCCGCGAGCCACCAACCGAGGAATCCCGCAAACAGCGCCAACACGACGAGCCCGACAGCAGACCACAGGATCATCTGGCGCAGCGCCGTGTCCTGCACGGCCTGCACGGTCTGCTCGATCTTCTCGACCACGGCAACATCGTCAGTGACAGGCGGAGGATGCTGCAGGCGAGTAGGGTGCGCGGGTTCGAAGGGGGTGGTGGGGTCGGTCGGCACGTCGCCGTACGTGACCGAGATCCCTTCAGCTTGCTGCGCCGTCCCGTAGCGGGCGAGGAGCACGACGAAGGCCAGCAGCGCGATGCCGGCGAGGAGGAAGAGTCCGGCGATGGCCGCGGCGAGGCGGGTACGGAAGGGCAGCCGGCTCAGCAACACCCGTGGAGTCATTCGCACAGCCGGTACCCCTCACCCCGGTCCGCGGTGATCACGCAGGAGTCGCCGAGCTTGCCGCGCAGTCTGCTCACAGTGGCACGGACGGCAGTGGTACGTGCGTCGAGATGTTCGTCCCAGATGGTACGAACGAGTTCACCGTGCGGCACAGGCGCACCGCCCGCGACGAGCAACAGGTGTAGGACGGCGAACTCCTTCGGTGTCAGCTCCAGCGCGCGACCGTACACGGACGCTTCGTGTCGTGACACGTCCAAAGTGATGCCACCGAAGTTGAGCGCAGCGGGCAGCGGTTTGGGGGCGCGGCGGCTCAAGGCGCGGACCCGAGCGACGAGTTCGGTGAAGTCGAAGGGTTTGCTCAGGTAGTCGTCCGCGCCGAGCGCGGTGAGGCCGTAGACCTTGTCCGAGAGGTCACCGGCCGCAGTCAGCATCAAGATCCGCGGCGGGTCGCCGAGCTCGACCAGTCGCCTGCACACCTCGTCGCCGCTCATGACCGGCAGATCGCGGTCGAGGATCAGGACGTCGTAGGCAGTCAGCAGACACAACCGCTCAGCCTCACCGCCGGTCGCGGCGACGTCGACGGCCATCGCCCGGCGGCGCAGGCCGGTGGCGATGGTGCGGGCGAGAACGGGGTGGTCCTCGGCTACCAGAACTCTCATGTGCCCATGAAACCAACGCCACGCTTGCAGCCGGATAAAAAGGGGACGACGCACGGTGGGCGGATCCCCCTGGATAGGTCCCCTTGGGCGGATCCCTTATGCCGCTGTAACGCGCTTACCCTGGTGCAAACAGCGGGCTGCTTGTGTCTTCGGCATGAACTTCGTCAAGCGCGCCGGCATGAGCCTCGGTGCGAGGAGGCCCAAGACCGCCGCCCTGCTGGCGCTCTTCGTCGTCATCTGCACGCTGCTCCTCGGTGGCTTCCTGCTCCAGACGGCCGCCGCTCGCCAGGAAGCCGACGCGCAACGGTCCATCGGTGTCGACGTCACGGTCAGACAGCAGGGCTTCACCCCGGCGCTCGCGGACCGGCTGGGCGCCTTCGACCCGGTGAACCGGTACAACACGGAGCTAGCGGTACGTACCGGGACCCGGGGCCTCACACCCCTGACGTCCGACGCACCCAAGCCGGGCGGCACAAGGGTCAGGGAGAAGGAACACGAAGCGGGAGCGGCACCGCTGGCCGCGAACGGCGTCCGTGACTCGGGCATGCTGCTGCCCTTCTCGTACGGCTCGACGAAGATCACGACAGGCCGCGGCATCACCCCCAAAGACGCGGGCCGCAACGTCGCGGTGATCGAGCAGCGACTCGCCAACAAGAACCGGCTCTCGGTCGGTGACACCGTCCTAGTGCAGTCGGCGGACGGCAAGCGCACCGCGGCCCTGACGGTCATCGGCGTCTTCCGGGACCCGATGCGGGATCCGCCCGGGTGGACGCCGCCGCACAAACTGCCCGGCAACGCGCTGTACGTACCGGTGGCCACGGTTCAACACCTCAGTACCGGCAACCCCACCGTCAGGGAGGTGGTGTACCGGATCGGCTCACCGGACCAAGCCGAGGAGCTCCATGCCGAGGCCAAGCGGGTGCTGGGGACGGGCAACTTCGACTTCCGCGTCAACGACAAGGCGTACAAGGACCAGGTACGTCCGATCCAGCAGGTCGGCACCTTCGCCGGGCTGATCGTCTGGGTGATCGCGCTGGCCGCAGCGCTGATCCTCGGCCTCATCGTGACCCAGCAGATCCGCGAGCGGCGCGCCGAACTCGGGGTGCTGCTCGCCCTGGGCGAGAAGAAGTGGAAGCTCATCGCCCAGCACGCCGTGGAGGTGACGGCCGTGGCCCTGCCCGCCGTCGCGCTCGCCGCCCTCGGCGGCCACCTCGCCGGACAGCCCGCGGGTGACGCGCTCCTCGGCGGCCAGGGCGACCAGCCCGCCGCGCGCACAGGTGCGCCGAGGGCCGAGATCGCCCCGCCCACCGTGGAGGTCGACCCGGCCGCCGTCGGGAAGGTCGCCGGCACCGGGCTCGGGATCTCCCTGGTTTCCACCGTCATCCCCGGCATCGGGATCCTGCGCCTGCATCCGCGCTCCATCCTCACCGACGCCGGATGACCAGCCCCCCTGACACCGAAGCCATCACCCACGAGGGCCGAACAGCCGCCCGTCAGCACAGACCGACCGAGAAGGCCGATCCCCATGAACTTCGTCAAACGCGCAGGGCTCAGCCTGTGGGCCCGCAAGGGCCGCACCCTGACCACCCTCGCCACCTTCCTCGCCATTTCCGCGATGGTGCTGGCCGGCGTCCTCATCAGCGATGCGACGGCCCGGGCCGAGCAGGACGCCAAGCGGTCCGTGGGCGCCGAGGTCAACCTCACCATGGACATGGACGTGGTGAGCGGTGGGGGGCACCTCCAGGCGCCGCGCATCGGCGCCACGACCGTCGACGAGCTCGGGGCCCTGCCCCAGGTGCAGAAGTACACCTACTCGGCGTGGGACCGCGCCATCCTCAAGGGCACGTCACAGCTGGTCGAAGGCGGGCCGCCCGACCCCATGGGCCCCGGCGGCACCGTGGGCATGGGCGTCCTCGACACCTCCCTCCTGCCGGGCTTCCGCAGCGGCACGTTCACCCTCCTGTCCGGCAAACACCTCACGGCCGCCGACAAGGACTCCAAGCAACTCCTCGTCGAGGAACGACTGGCCAAGAAGAACAGCCTCACGACCGGCGACCGGATCACCCTGACCGGCAACGACGAGAAGGCCACGGCCGACTTCACCGTGGCCGGCATCTACCGCGACCCACGACCCGGCACCGAAACCGACCCCGAGTACGGGATCAACCCGGCGAACATGCTGTACGGAACGGTCGGCGGCCTCTCCGCACTCAGCACAGCCGGGAAGGGGCCGCTACAGGTCGGCGAGGCCACGTTCCTCCTCCAGGACGCCGACGTGCAGGGCGCGTTCAAGAAGAAGGCGAAGCAGATCGCGGGCTCGGCACTCGACGGCTTCGCACTGGACGCCAACGACAAGGCGATCCAGCAGATGACGGGCCCGCTCAGGAGCATCCGCACCACGGCCACCGTCGCCATGTGGCTCATGAGCCTCGCCGGCGCGGTCGTCCTCGCCCTCCTGGTCAACCTCGCCGTCAAGCAACGCCGCAACGAGTACGGCGTCCTGCTGGCGATGGGCGAGAAGAAGAGCAAGCTCATCGCCCAACAGGCCCTGGAGATCGTCGTCGTGGCTGCCGTGGCCATCGGCCTCAGCTCGCTGTTCGCGCCGGCCTTGACGCAGAGCGCCGGTCAGTCGCTCCTCGGCAAGGAGGCCACCGCAGCCGAGCGGAAGATCAACTCCTGGCAGCCACCGGGCCCCGGCAGCACCGGCCTCGGCGAGGGCGTCGACTGGGACGACAAGCCCGTCGAGAACGCCGACCCCATCGACGAGATCACGGTAGCGCTCTCCCCCGGCGACCTCGCCACCGTCGGCGGTGTGGGCCTCGGCATCGGCCTGCTCGCCACCGCCGTCCCCGCCGGCACCGTGCTGCGCCTCACCCCCCGCACCATCCTCACGAAAGGCACGTGACCCACCATGACCAGCGCCACCACCACGGCCGCCGCACCCGTCCTGCGCCTCACCGACGTGAGCCACACCTACTCGGGGCAGCGCCGCAGGACCACCGTCCTCAAGAACGTCAGCTACGCCTTCGAACGCGACACGTTCTACACCATCCTCGGCCCCTCCGGCAGCGGCAAGACCACCCTCCTCAGCCTCGCCAGCGGCCTCGACGCCCCCACCAAGGGCACCATCAGCTTCGACGGGCAGGACCTCACCGCTCTGGGCCTCGGCCGCTACCGCAACAAGCACGCCGCCACCATCTTCCAGCAGTACAACCTCCTCACCTACATGACAGCCCTCCAAAACGTCACCTGCGCCATGGAGATCACCGGCGCGAAACCCACCACCACAAGCCGCAAGGCGCACGCCCTGCACCTGCTGGAGAAGATCGGCCTCGACAAGGCCACGGCCACCCGCAACGTCCTGCAACTCTCCGGCGGCCAACAACAACGCGTCGCCATCGCCCGCGCCCTCGCCTGCGACGTCGACATCCTCTTCGCCGACGAACCCACCGGAAACCTCGACGAAACCACCGCGCAGGGCATCACCGACACCTTCCGCGAACTCGCACACGAACAAGGCAAATGCGTGGTCGTCGTCACCCATTCACACCGCCTGGCCGCCCAATCCGACCGCGTCCTCAACCTCCGCAAAGGCACACTCACTGAACAGAAAAGCACCCGATGAAAGCCACAACGCACATCGGACGAGCCCGACAGCGGAACACTGGCCCCCCGGCAGCGGCGTTTCGAGCGGGTTCACCCGCCCGGGTCAGAAAGTGCGCACGGCGATGTCGAGAATCCGTGCCTGGCTCCGTCCCCGTAGTGAACGCGACCACAATGGGTCGCACCAGCACCCAGGGAGAACCACGATGGCGAAGTACTTGCTGCTCAAGCACTACCGCGGCGCTCCGGCCTCGGTCAACGACGTGCCCATGGACCAGTGGACGCCCGCGGAGATCTCGGCCCACGTGCAGTACATGCAGGACTTCGCTGCACGGTTGGAGGAGACCGGCGAGTTCGTCGACAGTCAGGCACTCGCTCCCGAGGGAACGTTCGTCCGGTACGACGGTGAGGGGCGCCCGCCCGTCACCGACGGGCCGTTCGCCGAGACGAAAGACCTCATCGCCGGCTGGATGGTGATCGACGTCGACAGCCAGGAACGCGCCGTCGAACTGGCCGCGGAGCTGTCGGCGGCGCCGGGGGCCGGCGGGAGGCCGATTCACGAGTGGCTCGAACTGCGTCCGTTCCTCGGTGTGGCCCCCTTCATCACCGAGTGACCTCACCGATGGACGAGGCCCTGCTCAGAAGCCTCACGCCGAGCGTGCTCGGCGTCCTCGTCCGCCGCGGAGCCGACTTCGCGGCGGCCGAGGACGCCGTGCAGGAGGCGCTGATCGAGGCCGTTCGCACCTGGCCGGTGGAGCCGCCGCGGGACGCGAAGGGCTGGCTGGTGACGGTGGCCTGGCGCAAGTTCCTCGACGAGCAGCGGGCGGCCGTCGCACGCCGCAGGCGTGAGGGCGTTCTCGACGACCAGCCGCCGCCGGGGCGGGCGCCTGCGGTGGACGACACGTTGCAGCTCTACTTCCTGTGCGCCCACCCTTCGCTCACGCCGTCGTCCGCGGTCGCGCTGACGCTGCGGGCCGTGGGGGGACTCACCACCCGGCAGATCGCCCGGGCGTACCTCGTACCCGAGACGACCATGGCGCAGCGCATCAGCCGCGCGAAGCGCACCGTCTCCGGGGTGCGCTTGGACCGGCCCGGTGACGTCGCGACCGTGCTGCGGGTCCTGTACCTCGTCTTCAACGAGGGCTACACGGGCGACGTCGACCTCGCCGCGGAGGCGATCCGGTTGACCCGGCAGCTCGCGGCCGGGATCGACCACCCCGAGGTGGCCGGGTTGCTCGCGCTGATGCTGTTGCACCACGCCCGTCGTGCGGCGCGCACCGCGCCGGACGGTTCCCTGGTGCCGCTCGCGGAGCAGGACCGCAGCCGCTGGGACACCGCTGCGATCACCGAGGGCGTCGAAGTCCTCCAGGCGGCCCTCGCACGGGACCGGTTGGGCGAGTACCAGGCGCAGGCCGCCGTCGCCGCGCTGCACGCCGACGCGCCCAGCGCCGAGGAGACCGACTGGGTGCAGATCGTCGAGTGGTACGACGAGCTCCTGCGCTTGACCGACAGCCCGGTGGTCCGGCTCAACCGGGCCGTGGCCGTCGGCGAGGCCGACGGCCCGCGCGCCGGGCTCGCGGCCCTGGCGGCGGTGGACCCCTCCTTGCCGCGTCGCACCGCGGTGGCCGCCTACCTCCACGAGCGCGACGGCGATCTGACGACGGCGGCCCGGCTGTACGCCGAGGCCGCGCGTCAGGCGCCCAACCTCGCCGAGCGCGATCACCTCACGCGCCGGGCCGCCCGCATCAACAGCCTTCCACCCTGCTGACGGCGCTGACCTGCGCCGCTCGGGCGGGCGCGGCGTAGGTCACTTCCGCCAGAACAGGTGGTGCGCCACGCCGCTGGAACTGGGCACGACCTCCAGGTGGAATCGGTCGAGCAGTTCTTCGGGGGATTCCCACAGCCGCAGTCCGGACCCGAACCTCATCGGCGAGACCGCCACGTGCAGGGTGTCGACGAGGTCGGCGTCGAGGAACTGACGGACGGTGGTGACGCCGCCGCCGAGCCGGACGTCCTTGCCCCGGGCCGCCTCCCGCGCACGCTCGAGGACCGTCTTCGGGTCGCCGGAGACGAAGTGGAACGTGGTGTCGGAGAGCGTGATCGACGGGCGCTCGTGGTGGGTCAGCACGAACACCGGGGTGTGGAAGGGGGGCTCGTCGCCCCACCAGCCGCGCCACTCGTGGTCCTGCCAGGGCCCGCGCTGGGGGCCGAACTTGTTGCGGCCCATGATCTCGGCCCCGATGTTGTTCGTGAAGTCCCGGGTGAAGTAGTCGTCGAGGCCGCGCGTCCCCCCGGACTCGGTGCGCCCCGGCCAACTCGCGGTGGCACCGGCCCATGCGAACATCGTCCCGGGGTCGACGTCGCCGAACGGGCGCTCAAGGCTCTGGTGCTCGCCGGCGCCGACGCCGTCCATCGAGACGTTGAAGTTCTGGACTCTCAGCAGTTGGGGCATGCGCTCCTCCTCGGTCGGGACGATTGGTCGTGACGGTGGGACTTCGCCGATGGATCGAACTCATCGGTGTTCGCGCGATTCATTGTCGGGCCGTCGAGGGAAATTCGGTGGCACGCGCGGCGGCGCCCACTACGTCACCGACTGGCCGAGGCCGGGTGACTTCGGCGTGGTCGCGGAGGGCGAGGCGGGGAATCCGGTGGGCGCCGCGTGGGCACGGGCCTTTCCGGTGGACGACCCGGGGTACGGGTACGTCGGCCCGGGGGTGCCGGAGCTCACGCTCGGTGTCCTTCCGGAGCACCGCGGTCGCGGCGTCGGTGGCGCCTTGTTGGACGCGTTGGTGGAGGCGGCGGTGGAGCAGTCCGTGGCGGGGCTGAGCCTCAGCGTGGAGGACGGCAATCCCGCGGTCCGCCTGTACATGACCCGGGGTTTCCTGGCCGTGGGACGCGAGGGGGCGTCGGACACGATGCTGCTCGACCTCGCCCGCGTGGCGGCGGGCCGGCCCGGCTCGTAGCCGCGAGACCAACGGGGGGCGCCGGCGCCGCCGATCGGGCCAGGCTTGTCGCCCGGTCCGGCATGGCGGCGGGTCGTTCGCGCGGGGCGTCTGGATGCTGGGAGCCGCAACCAGGCAGGAGGGACCGTGGTCGATCACAGCGGGCGAGGGACGCGGAGTTCGGCATCCACCGACGCGGGGCGCGACGTCGCCGGGCAGCCGGGGGTCATCGGCATTGCGCTCGCCGCCGTGCTGGCGGCGACGTTCGCGCAGGGGTCGTGGCAGTGGTTCGCCACGTACATCGGGGTCACGCTGCTCGCGGTGGTCTTCTCGCTGTACCGGCTGCCGCCGTGGGCTCCGGGGCTCCGTTCGGCCTATGTGCGTAACCTCGTGGCGTTCTCGCTGGTCGTCGGGTTGTGCGTGGCGATCGCGCTGGCCCCGATGATGCAGCGCTGGGCGTGGTTGCTTCCGATGTCGGGGACCCGTGACAGCTGTCCGCTGCTGGGTGCGTACGAGAGCGTACGGGCCGAGGCTGACCTCGGGGAGCTGGCCGGCGGCGCCGGTGCCGCCTTGGCCGAGGCGCAGGAGTCCCAGAGTCGGACCGCGGTCGCCGACTGTCTGTCCGCGACGACGACGCTGTGGCTGCCGGTGTACGCGGCGGGGGCGGCCGTGTTGGTGGGGTTGGGTGCGTGGGCCGTCGATCGGGCTCGGGCGAGGGGCGCGGTCGGTGGCGGGGGCGCCGCGGCCGGTCGATGACGTCAGCTGGGTGCGAGGGACACCTCGGGGCCGGCCGCGCGGGTGCCCCAGTCGGTGTTGCCGCAGGTGGCGATCGCGTACCAGCGCACGGCCCGTAGCACCGTGCCGGCCCACAGCAGGGCCAGCGGTGTCAGCAGCCAGGTGACGAGTTGGTACTCGGGGGTCTCGTCGTCGCGGCGCACGGTGAGGTAGCGCAGGGCTTGGGCGTAGCCGAGGGCGAGCGGGACGGCGATCAGCCAGGGCGAGGGGGTCGTGCTGTGGCGCAGGTGGAGCACGGCGAGCCAGCAGATGGCGCCGGTGCACAGCAACTGGAGGAACCAGCGCAGGACTTGGGCGACGAAGGCGGGGTGGGTCAGGGGGAGGTAGCGGGCGCGCCACAGGGAGCGGATGGTGGAGCCGCGCATCCAGCGCAGGTATTGGCGCAGGTGGTGTCCCGGGCGTTCGGGCATCGCGGTGAGCACGATCGCGGTGGGTTGTTGCACGACGCGCCCCTTCAGCAGGGCGAAGAGCGTGAGCAGGGAGTCGTCGGAGAACTGGACCTGGCGTCCCAGGAAGCGTTCCGTGAGGTAGGTGTGGAGGTTGTCGGTCAGTACGGACGCGCGGTACGCGGCGAGGCTGCCCGGGGACACCATCACCGCGCCCAGGGGGGAGAGCGCCGAGCGGTCGACGAGTTGGTTGGCGACGAAGTAGAGGTCGGTGAAGCGGGAGAGCAGGGTGCTGCGGTGGTTGGCGGCGAGGACGAGTCCTGCGCATCCCTGGACCCGGGGGTCGGCGAAGGGCTGGAGGATCTCGTGGAGGGCGTCGTGGGCGAGTTTGGCGTCGGAGTCGACGGTGACCACGATGTCCGGGTTTCCGGCTTCCTTGAGCGCCTGGGCTTGGGCGTGGCGCTTGCCTCGGTTGGCGGTGCGCTGCCAGGTGGTGCGGATGCCCGCGGCCCGGGCGTGGTCGGTCCACCATGCGCGCACTTCGGTGTAGTCGTGGACGGAGCCGTCGTCGACGACGTGGACGGCGTCGGGGCGGCGTGTCTGGGCGGCCAGCGCGGTGAGGGCGGCGCGCAGGTAGGCGCGGTCCTCGTTGAAGACCGGCACGACGACCGCGACGTGCCAGGCGTCGGTGGTGGACGCCTTGGCTCGGTGGGGGCGTTCGCAGGCGAACAGGACGGTCTGTACGACCAGGAGGGCGCCGACGGGTGCCCATAGCCAGGCGTGTTCCAGGCCGGGTCCTTCGGTGAGGCCGGCGGCCTCGATGCCGCGCAGGGTGGCCCAGACGGCGGCGACGAGCAGGGGGAGCGCCGCGGCGGCGATCACGACGCCGGAGCGCCTGGCGACGACCGGCGCGGGCGGAGGCGGAGGTGGGTGCGAAGACAGGTGCGCGGGTGCGGCGGTCACCGCTGTGGCCGCTCGCGGCGGAAGCCGAGGCGGACGAGCAAGGTGCCGGAGACCACCAGCAGTGCCGCGACCACGACGAGCCACTCCCCCGCGACGGTCAGTCCGCCGATCGCCACCGTGCCCATGCCCGTATGCGCGAGCTTGTTGCCGTACATGCCAGACTCCTCGCGATTGGTGCGATTATCCGGCTGGTGATCATGCACGACCGTCGGAAGCAGGTACGGCAACCGGGCCGTACCTGCGATCCGACGTCACGGCCCTTCAGTCGAACGGCGGCACGGGTGCACGCCGTACCCCCGGAGTACGGGGCTGCTGCAGGGGTCCGAGGACGGGGCGCGTCCTCGGACCGGGCTGCGGGGTCAGGCGTAGGTGTAGAACAGGGTGTGGTTCAGCACGCTCTGCGGGGTGGCGTCGGTCCAGGGCGGCATGGGCTCGGTCAGGTCGATCACGTCGGCCGTGGTCCCGGCGGGGAGGTACTCGGCGCTGGTGGGGTGCAGGGCGTGCCAGTCGGCCCAGAGCTTGTCGACGAAGGCGTGGTGCAGCCAGAACACCGGGTCGTTCGGGGAGACGCTCGACTCCATCTGGCCCCAGACCCAGCTGTGGACCCGGTTGTGCATGCTCAGGTAGCCCGCCGCGCCTTCGAGGGTGGCGCGGAAGCCCGCCGAGCCGTCGCGCCAGGGGGCGGAGTCGTAGGTGGGGATGGCGAGGGCGGCGTCGACCTCGGCCCTGGTCGGAAGGGTGGGGACGCGGTAGGCGAGGTTGCGGGCGAGGAAGGGCCGGCTGTCGGCCTGGACGGTGATGTTCCACCGGCCGGTGGAGTACGCGAAGGGGCCGTCCATCACTTGGTCGTCCAGGGCGCGCCCGGTGCCGCCGAGGAAGTCCGGGGCCCACAGGGAGGAGCCGGCGGTGTTGTCGACGGTCCAGTCCCAGTAGGGGATCGACACCGACGGATCGACCGTCTGGAGCGCCTTCTCGAAGTCGATGAGGTACTTGCGGTGCCAGGGCAGGAAGGAGGGGCCGAAGTGGCCCACGTATATCCCCGTGTTCATGTCGAGCGCGAACCGGAGGCGGTGGGCGGCGACGAACTCGTCGTACACGCCCGTGCGCTTGACTTCGAGCACGGCGTCGACGAACGCCTTCTTCTCGGCGGCGGTGAGGGTCGCCTGGTTCTTCCGTACGGTCATGGCGGTTGCTCCCGGCTCAGACGGTGGGGTCGAAGGGGACGACGGCGGCACCCTTGAGCGTGACGACCGCGGTGCGTGCTGCGTCGAGCGGGGTCTCGAACCTGTCGTAGTGGTTGATCGCGCTGCTCCAGCCGCTCTTGCCGTGCTGCATGACGTGGAGTTCGCGGCCGTCGACCAGGACGCGGTAGCCGGTGCCGTGCCCGGCGTGGGCGTGAGCGTGGCCTTCGGCGGGCCCGCCCTGGATGCGTCGGCCCTGGAAGACCTCGTCGAAGGGTGCGGGTCCGCCGGCACCGCCGGGTGCCGTGGCCTTGGCGGACGCGCTGTCGGCGCTCGCGGTGGCGGCGCCGACGAGCGCCGTGCCCGCCGCCGCGCCGGCGACGACTCCGATCACCTGGCGACGCGTGAGTCTGGACATGACGGATGGACCTCCGGGAGGGAAGTGGCTGAAGCGGCCCCCTGGCAGTCGCTGGGCCGCGGCGATCATGACTACCCGGGTCACGCCGGCCACAGAAGTGGGAGATCGTCGGTTGGCTGCCATACGGACACGTCTTCGCAGGCCATCATCGTGTAAATGGCAACGATCTCACTGTGCGTCAGGGCTCGTAGCGCATGGAAGTGAAGATTCCACCGCAGAAGCATCACTTGTGTGAAGTTCTTCCGGGTTGCGCCGGGGCGTCGCCGTGCAGGGACCACGATCCGCACATGGCTGGAACTGAGGGCATCGTCTTGTCCGGTAGTTCCGATCCGTCGGGATCGGTCGGGGAATGCGCGCCGGGCCCTGTGCACGGCACGTAGGGTGTGTCACCGGGCGCTGATCGGCAGGCCGGCCAGGATCCGGTAGAGGGGGCGCATGGTTCACCCTGGTGGAGGCGACGAACACCGGAGCGGTGCGTTCGGTGCAGTGCGCAGTTGGCTGCTCGGTCGGTGGTGGGGCGCCACCGCGCCCGTACGCCTCAGTCGCGTCCTGCTCGTCGTGGGCACGTTGCTCGCTCTCGTCCCCACGGGGGCGCAGTGGATCTCCTCGCTCTCGTCGCAGGACGGAGACAGGGACGGTCCACGCGGTGATCAGCGATTTGTCGAGAAGCTCGACCGGGCTCGCAGCGAGCTCTTCACCGGCAGCCTCGTCTACACCAAGCCTTCTTCGCTCGAACTCACCGCCGGGGAGCCGGCCTTCTTCCGTGCGGAGGTGTTCGGTCAGTGGCGGGCGCCGCAGGACGGCCGGGCGAGTGCGAAGGTGACGGTCGGCGGTCAAGTGGCCGTGAAGCTGCACTGCTCGGGCGCCGCGTCATGCGCGCTCATCTCCTCCAAGCGCCAGCCGGTGACGAACGGCCGTGACGAGAAGGAGGCGACGGCCTGGCTCTGGGAGGTCACGCCGGAGAAGGCCGGACGTGTGAACCTCGCCCTCACCGTGACCTCGTACTACGAAGGCACGGAGACGGTCCTGTACGAGAAGCCGCCGATCGTCGCGCAGGCGAAGGTCGAGGAGGCGCCGAAGGACGGTGGTGCCTTCGGCTGGCTCACGGACGCCTACGGCTGGGTGAGGAGGACGTTCGAGGAGTTGGCTCTTCTCGCGGGTGCCCTCTCGGTGATCCTGGGCCTGTGGATCGCATGGAAGACGCGCAACTCCCCTCCCGTCGTCGCACAGCCGCCGCCGACCACGGACGGTGGACCGTCGCAGGAGGCCGGGTCCGGGCAGGTGCAGTCGAGTGCGAACAGCACCGCGGCCACGGGTCGGACGAGCGGCGGCAGCCCACCGGGCGAAGCCCCGTGAGCACGACCGCCTCACTCGAACGGCATCACTCAGCGGCGGCTTCGGGCTGACCCTCCGGCTCGGGGGCGGTGCCGGGCTCCTGCTGCTTGGTGGAGTCGGGCGTGGTGTAGAAGACGGAGGTGCCCTGCTTGCTGCGGTGCGCGAGGTTCCGTGCGACGAGCCCTTCGAGGGTGGTGCGCACCACGGTCGCCTTGATGTTCCGGTCGGGGTGCACCTTGCTCAGCGCTGCGGTGACCTCGGCCGCGGAGCGGGGTTCGCCCTGCTCGGCCAGGTGACGGCGGATCAGTTCGACCAGGGTCGGCTGAGTGCTCTTCGCCGCGGAGTCCTTCGCGGCTCCGTCCTTCTTGGTGGCGCCCTTGGCCGCAGTGCCCTTGGGCGCCTGGCTCTTAGGCGACGAGCTCTTGGACGACGGGCTCTTCACTGCGGCGCCCTTGGCGGCCGGTCGAGCCGCTGAGGGCTTCTTCGCCGACTTGCGGGCGCCGGATGCAGTGGTGGTGCCGCGCTTGCGGGGCGCGGGCACGGTGGCCTTGTTGCCGTCCGTAGGCCCCGCAGCATTCGCCGGGACACCGAGGGCACCTTGCATGTTGACCAGCACGGTGTGGTCGTGTTGCAGGGTGGTCAACTGCTCCTGCAGCGCGGTGATCTCAGCCGTGATGCGTTCCTGCTCTTTGGTGTTGCGTTCGAGGTCGCTGGCCACCTGGTTGATGTATTGCGCTCTCAACTCGGTGCTCGACGTGGTGTTGTCGGACATCCTTCTCCTTGGGTCACTGGCCTCCGGAGCCCCGAGGGCCCGGCATCGAGTGCGGGGCGGGGTTCCGGTCGGGGTCTTGGCGCAGTGATGATACGGGCGATCGCCCTGCCGCTGCGCATCGGCCGCTGACCACGACGTCAGGCGCAGCCGATGTTCAGCCCGTGGACGATGACGGGTTCACCCTGGTCACCGGGGGTGCTCAGGTGGCTCGGATCACGACGAAGCAGCCACGAGAGCACGGTACTTGGCGTCGGTGGCAAGCAGTGCTTCGTGTCGACCGGCGGCGTGCACCTGGCCCTCGTCCATCATGATGACCTGGTCCGCCTGGAGGGCGATGGGCAGTCGGTGGGTGACGGCGGTGACGACCTCGATGTCCGCCCGAGATGTGGACGCCACGCTCCCCCACTTCGGTGTCGAGGCCGTCGGGCAGGCTGGTGACCCAGTCCGGCAGCCCCACGGACTTGAGGACGGCGACCAGGGGGTCGGGGTCGACGTCGGGGACGCCGCAGGCGGCAGCCGCGCGGATGGTCTCGCCGAGGAGCGGCACTTCCTGCTGTACGTAGGCGACCCGCTCGCGCAGTTCGTTCAGGTCCATCTCGTGGATGTCGGCGCCGTTGAGGAGGATGCGTCCGCCGTCGGGTTCGAGGAATCGTTGGATGAGGCTGAGTACGGTCGTCTTGCCCGTGCCCGAGGGGCCGACCAGCACGGTGAGTCCCTTTGGGCGCGTCGATGGTGGATCCCGCAGGACGGGCCGTTGGGGTAACCGAAAGCCACCCGGTCCAGTCGGACACCGGGCTCCGCGTCCGGGGCGGACGTCCGGTGGGCGACTGCTGCTGCGCTTGCGGGGGCTTCGGGCTCCAATGGCATGGCAATCGCCGATCGCGCTCCAGGGCAGGGGTATCAAGCGTATCGAGGGGGGACACCGAGAATCTGTTGCACTACGCGAGCCCCACCGCGCCCGTGATGGCCATCTGAAAGCGATGAATTCATGCCCAGCAGAACCTTCGCATTTTCCACTTCGTCAAACGCCTTGCCGAGCGACGCTGACGCGCCGCGGGGCTCAGTCCTCGGAGCCGAAGAGCCGACGGCCGCCGTGCTTCTTGTGGACGGCCTGTCTGCTCACTCCGAGGGACTCGGCGATCTGGGCCCAACTCGTGCCCTGCGTCCGCGCCCGCCGCACCAGCACCGCTTCTTGACGCTCCAGCTCGCGCCGCATCTCCGCCACCGCGGCCAAGGCTACGACGGGGTCGTCGTCCCCGGCGCGCCGGGCGAGCTGAGTGAGCTGGTCGCGTCCCATGGCGCCACCGTAATCCGCACCCTCCGACGCGTCAACCGTGGATGACACATGGGGGCGGCGGGAGCGCCCGGGAGTCGAGTGGACGCGCACAGGAGCGAATATCATGATCAGACTGACGTCCAGCGTGCGCTCGGCGCGCAAGGGGGAACCGTGAGTCCGTACCTCGTCCTGCCATTCCTCGTATTGGCGCTGCTCTTCGCGGCATCAGGCCTCGCGGGAGTCGCCCGCGGCTGGGTGCTTCCCAGCAATCGACGCCATGTGCGCAATCCACGGCTCTACGGCTGGGGCCAGCTGGCGGTGGCGTTCGCGCTGTGCTGGCAGGCGTTCTTCGGACTGCTGGTCGACGACTCGGACGTCCGCCTCTGGGCCACGTTGACGGGCGGGCTGGTCCTCATCGCCGCACTCGCTGTGATGCTGATGGGGCAGCTGCGCCGTCCGCGGCCGTAACCGTAGCTCCGGCACCTCGCCGGGAACACCTGCGCGTACGGACCACGTGTCAACTCCGTTGGCCCGAACGCATGTTGGCGTGGATCGGACCTCCCGGGCGTCTTCCGTAGGCGCTCCTACGGCTCTACCGTGGATCCGCTCGGGCCGGACCGGCCGGGACCGGCTCTTGCCTCCCGTCGGACCGGCCCGGGACCAGTGCGCCCTGCCGTCACACCGCCGTCGGTCGCCGGGCGACACCCGGAAACCCGAACGTCCGCACCAAACGACCGCCGTCACGGGATCCTCATGGTGACCCCCGGTCCGCCCCGCCCGGGAGACCGCCACGCCCACTCGCGAACCTCACCAGGAGAGGCCCCATGGACCGTAGAGAACTGCTCCGGGGAGCCGTCGCCGCCACCGCGGCCGGCGTGCTGCTGTCGTCGGCGCGTGCGAACGCCGCGCCGACGGCCGGTGCCGCGTCCGCACCAGAACCCGCACCGGCGCCCGCGCCCTTGGCAGTGGATCACCCCGGTGCCACCTGGCAGCCCGCGTCGCCGTCGAACTACACGGCGTCGAACCGCCCTTCCGCGTACCGCATCGACCGCGTCGTCATCCACGTCGCCCAGGAGACCTTCGCCGACACCGTGCGGATCTTCCAGGACCCGGCGCGGAAGGTGTCGGCGCACTACGTCGTCGGCTCCGCGGACGGGCGGATCGCACAGTGCGTGCGCGAGCGGGACATCGGCTGGCACGCCGGGAACTGGAACCACAACACCCGCAGCATCGGCATCGAGCACGAGGGGTGGGTGGACCGGCCGGAGTACTTCACCCATGTGATGTACGAGCGGTCCGCCGCGCTCACCGCGGCGATCTGCGACCGGCACGGCATCCCGAAGGACCGGGCGCACATCATCGGCCACCACGAGGTGCCGGGGTCCACGCACACCGACCCGGGGCCGCTGTGGGACTGGGTCCGCTACATCCGTCTGGTCAACTTCGCCTGACGCCGCCCGCTCCGCCGACCGGATAGGCGCCCAGGTCAACCACACCTGAAAACGTTTTCGAACACTTCCCACCCGCTTGTCGCGCCTCTCTCCCTGGGTCACGATAGGGGACCTGGGAGGCCGAGTTGACTCACTCATGGGTGGCCCTGGAACCGGGCGTCGATCCGGTGAAACGGATCGCCGAACTGCGCAGGGCACACGACGCGTATGTGACGGCGGGCACGGTGGACGGGCCGGTCCGGCCGGTGGTGGCGGACTCCTGGCGGCGCTCCGCACGCGCCCGGGTGAGACCGGAGGCCACGGTCGACGTGGAGCTGGTGGACGACGCGCTCGTGACCTACCGCGAGAGCCATCCCCTCGCCCGGGTGATGCCCCTGGTACGGGAGTTGACAAGCGGGTACGCCCGGGACGGCGAGCACCTGGTGGCGGTCTGCGACGCGTACGGCCGGCTGCTGTGGGTCGACGGGCCGCAGGCCACCCGTCGCAAGGCCGACCTGATGAACTTCGTGCCCGGCGCCCGCTGGGCCGAGGCGGTCGCCGGGACGAACGCCCCGGGCACCGCCATCACCGTCGACCGCCCCGTCCAGGTCTTCGCCGCCGAGCACTTCTGCCGCCCGGTGCAGGCGTGGACGTGCGCCGCTGCGCCCATTCACGACCCCACGACGGGGCGAGTGCTCGGCGCCGTCGACATCACGGGCGGGGACCGGCTCGCCCATCCGCACAGCCTGGCGTTCGTCGAGGCGCTGGCCCGCGCCGCCGAGAACCAGCTCGCACTGCTCCAACCGCCGCCCGCCGCCGGCCGGGTCCAGCTCTCCGCCCTCGGTCGCGACGAGGCGCTGCTCGTGGTCGAGGGGCGCAAGGTGCGGCTGAGCCGGCGGCACAGCGAGATCCTGGTCCTGCTGGCGTACCGGCCGGAGGGCATCGGCGGCGAGGAGCTGTTGACGGAGCTGTACGAAGACGAAACGGTCACTCCGGTCACGCTGCGCGCCGAGCTGTCCCGGCTGCGCGCCCTGCTCGGGCCGGAGTTGCTGCTGTCGCGGCCCTATCGGCTCGCCCAGCCGATCGACGCGGACTTCGACACCGTGACGCGGCGGCTGGCGGCGGGCACGGTGACCGGTGCGGTGAGCACGTACGCCGGGCCGCTGCTGCCGGCCTCGCTGGCGCCCGCGGTCGTACGGCTGCGGCGGCGACTGGCGGACCAGTTGCGGGCGGCGCTGATCGCCCGGGGCGATCCGGGGCTGTTGGCGGACTGGGCGTACAGCCCGTGGGGCGAGGACGACCTCGCGGTGTGGCGTGCGCTGGCGGCGGCGCTGGCCGGCGCCCAACGCGCCGCCGCGCTGGCGCGGGTGCGTGAGATCGACGCGTGGCAGCGCACCTGACGGCCGCTGTCGCCGCCGCGACCTGCACGGACTTAAGAACGACCTTTCTGAAAAGGCTGGCATACCGAGCGGAGCTCCGGGTACGCGCCAGGGGTCCCACCAGGTCGGATCGAAGGAGCGCCCCCTCATGTCGGAACTGTTCATCGGCGGTCGATGGACCGCCGCACTCGACGAGCGCGTGCGGGAGATCCGGTGTCCCGCCGACGGAACGCTCGTCGGTGCGGTCGCCGAAGCGGGGCCCAAGGACGTCACGGCGGCGATCGCGGCGGCCCGGGACGCCTTCGACCGGGGCCCGTGGCCCACGACGCCCGTGGCCGAACGCGGCCGGCTGCTGCTGCGCGTCGCGGACCTGCTGGAGCGCGACAAGGCCGTCTTCGCCCGGGCGGAGTCACTGGACACCGGCAAGCGGCTGGTGGAGAGCGAGTACGACCTCGACGACATCGCCAACTGCTTCCGCTACTTCGGCGAGTTGACGGCGTCCGGCGCCGGCGCCGGACGGATCGTGGACACGGGCCGCTCGGACACGGACAGCCGGGTCGTGCACGAGCCCGTCGGGGTCTGTGCGCTGATCACCCCGTGGAACTATCCGCTGTTGCAGACCGCGTGGAAGGTCGCCCCGGCGCTCGGCGCGGGCAACACCTTCGTCCTCAAGCCCAGCGAGCTGACCCCGCACACCGCCGTGCTGCTGATGCGCGCGTTGGTCGAGGCGGGGCTCCCGGACGGCGTGGCGAACCTGGTCCTGGGCTCCGGTCCCGAGGTCGGCGCCCCGCTGGCCGAGGATCCGCGGGTGGACCTGGTCTCCTTCACGGGCGGGCTGGCCACGGGCCGGCGGATCATGGCAGCGGCGGCGCCCACGGTGAAGCGCATCGCGCTGGAACTCGGCGGCAAGAACCCCAACGTCGTCTTCGCCGACGCCGACTTCGACACGGCCGTGGACCACGCGCTGACCGCGGTGTTCCTCCACTCGGGCCAGGTCTGTTCCGCGGGCGCCCGGCTGCTGGTGCAGGACGAGGTGCACGACGCCTTCGTGGACGCCGTCGTCGAGGGGGCCCGACGGATCAGGCTCGGCGGGCCCTTCGACGAGGAGGCCCGCACCGGGCCGCTGATCTCCGCCGCCCACCGCGCGAAGGTGGAGGCGTACGTGGCGGCCGGCATCGCGGAGGGCGCGGTGCTGCGCTGCGGTGGCGCCAGGCCCGACGATCCCACCCTGGCCGAAGGCTTCTACTACCTGCCCACCGTCCTCGACGAGTGCACGGCCGGGATGTCCGTGGTCCGTGACGAGTCGTTCGGCCCGGTGCTCACCGTCGAGCGGTTCGGGACCGAGGAGGAGGCCGTCGCCCTCGCCAACGACACGGTGTACGGCCTGGCAGGCGCGGTGTGGACCGGCGACGTGGGCCGGGCCCACCGGGTGGCGTCGCGCCTGCGCGCCGGCACGGTCTGGATCAACGACTTCCACCCCTACGTGCCGCAGGCCGAATGGGGCGGCATGAAGCAGTCCGGCTTCGGGCGCGAGCTCGGTCCCACGGGGCTCGCGGAGTACCAGGAGACCAAGCACGTCTGGCACAACCTCGCGCCCCGCCCGCAGGGGTGGTTCGAGTGAGCGGGACGCGCGAGGAGGTCGGCGGTGCGAGCAGATCGCCGGACCGGAAGTCCCCGGCGCGGGACGACGACGCGGCCCTGGGCGCCCTCGGCTACCGGCCCGAACTCAAGCGCACCCTGGGCAACTTCCACACCTTCGCCGCGGGGATCAGCTACATATCCATCCTCACCGGCACCTTCCAGCTGTTCTACTTCGGCGTGTCCTTCGGCGGCCCGGCGTACTGGTGGTCCTGGCCGATCGTCTTCGTCGGCCAGTTGATGGTGGCGCTGTGCTTCTGCGAGTTGGCCGCGCGCTATCCCGTGGCCGGCTCGGTCTACAACTGGGCCAAAACGCTGGGCGGGCCGCACGTGGGCTGGCTCGGCGGCTGGATGATGCTCGCGGCCACCATGGTCACGCTGTCCGCGGTCGCCCTCGCGTACCAGGTGACGCTGCCGCAGATCGACGCCCGGTTCCAGGTCGTGGGCGACGGGAGCGGCGCGACCGACGCGGCGGCCAACGCGGTGCTGCTGGGCACGGTCCTGATCGTCTTCTCGACCCTCGTGAACGCCTTCGGCGTGCGGCTGATGGCCCGCATGAACTCCGCCGGTGTCTTCATCGAGTTGATCGCCGCGGTGGGCCTGGTGGTGCTGCTGGCCTCGCAGATCACCCGCGGCCCCGCCGACGTGCTCACCGAGACCCAGGGCCTGGGCGACGGGCAGAGCCTCGGCTACCTCGGCGCCTTCTTGACGGCATCGCTCGCCTCCGCGTACGTGATGTACGGCTTCGACACCGCCTCCTCCCTCGGCGAGGAGTCCCACGACCCGAGCCGCAACGCGCCCCGGGCGATTCTGCGGGCGCTGGTGGCGTCGTTCCTCATCGGCGGGCTGATCCTGCTGTTCGCCCTGATGGCGGTCCCGGACCTGGCGTCGAAGGAGCTGTCCGAGAAGGGGTTGCAGTACGTCGTCCTGGAGACCCTGGGCGCCGACATGGGCGAGGTCGTGCTGTGGTGCGTGGTCGTCGCCATCACGGTCTGCGTGCTTGCGGTGCAGGCCGCCGGCACGCGGATGATGTTCGCCATGGCGCGGGACAACAACCTGCCCGCGTCACGCCAGTTGGCGCGGGTCAGCCGACGCTTTCGCACGCCGGTCCTGCCCGCGGTGGTGATCGGCGTGGTCGGCGTCGCGGTGCTGGTCGTCAACGTCAACCAGCCGCAGATCTTCTCCGTGATCACCAGCATCGCGATCATCATGATCTATCTGGCGTATCTGCTGGTGACGGTGCCGATGCTGGTGCAGCGGCTGCGCGGCACCTGGCGTCCGGTCGACGGCGGCTTCTCGCTCGGCCGATGGGGCCTGCCGGTCAACGTGGTCGCCGTGGTGTGGGGCGCGGTGATGTCCCTCAACCTCGCCTGGCCGCGCGCCGAGGTCTACAACGCGACCGGTGAGCAGCACTGGTACCTGCGCTGGGGAGCGTTCCTCTTCATCGGCGTCGTCGCGGTCGGCGGGTTCGCGTACTACTGGTTCGTCCAGCGGCGGCGCACCGGAGTGCTGGCGGAGCACCGCGCGGTCGTTCCGCCGCGGGCGCCGTCGGACTCCGTGTCCTGACGTCCCCGCCCCCTCATCTTCCTCCTCCTTTCGTTCACTTCCGTCCTGGAGACGTCTTGTCCGCACAGAGCAGCCCGGTCCCCGAGTACGACTACGTGGTGGTCGGGGGTGGTACGGCCGGAGCCGTGATCGCCGCCCGGCTCACCGAGGACCCCGACGTGAGCGTGTGCGTCCTGGAAGCGGGCCCGTCCGACGTCGGTGACGACAACATCCTCCAACTGGAGCGGTGGATGGCCCTGTTGGAGTCCGGCTACGACTGGGACTATCCGGTCGAGCCGCAGGAGCGCGGCAACAGCTTCATGCGGCACGCCCGCGCGAAGGTCCTCGGCGGCTGCTCGTCCCACAACTCGTGCATCGCCTTCTGGGCCCCGGCGGAGGACCTCGACGAGTGGGCCGCGATGGGTGCCACGGGCTGGGGCGCCGACGACTGCTTCCCGCTCTACCGGCGGCTGGAGAGCAACGACGCCCCCGGTGACCACCACGGCCGGTCGGGTCCGGTCACCATCCGTACCGTTCCCCCGGTGGACCCCTGCGGCGCTGCTCTGCTGGAGGCGTGCGCCGACGCGGGCATACCCACCACCCCGTTCAACACGGGCAGGACCGTGGTGCGGGGTGCGAACTGGTTCCAGATCAACGCCCGGGAGGACGGCACGCGGTCCTCGGCCTCCGTCTCGTACCTCCATCCGGTGCTGGGCCGGCGGCCCAACCTTGAGGTGCGCACGGGCTTGCAGGCCAAGCGGCTGCTGTTCGCCGAGGACGGCCGCTGCACCGGGGTGGAGTACCTGCAGCCGGACACCATCCACACGGGGTCGGTCACCGCCCGGCGCGAGGTGGTCGTCAGCTGCGGTGCGATCGACTCGCCGAAGCTGCTGATGCTGTCGGGCATCGGACCCGCGGACCACCTGCGGGAGTCGGGCGTCGAGGTCCGCGTGGACTCCCCCGGTGTCGGCGCCCACCTCCAGGACCACCCCGAAGGGGTGATCATGTGGGAGGCCAAGCAGCCGATGGTGACCTCGTCCACCCAGTGGTGGGAGATCGGGATCTTCGCCGACACCGAACCCGGTCTCGACCGGCCGGACCTGATGTTCCACTACGGCTCCGTGCCGTTCGATCTGAACACCTATCGGCGCGGCTATCCGACCAGCGACAACGCCTTCTGTCTGACGCCGAACGTGACGCGATCGCGGTCGATGGGGACGGTGCGGCTGCGATCGCGGGACTTTCGCGACAAACCGAAGGTCGATCCGCGGTACTTCACCCACGAGCACGATGTGCGGGTGATGACGTACGGGCTGCGGCTGGCCCGGGAGATCGTGGCGCGCTCGCCGATGGCCGACTGGGCGGGGCGCGAGTTGGCGCCGGGTCCCGACGTCCGCTCGGACGACGAGCTCTTCTCGTACGTCCGCGAGACGCACAACACCGTCTACCATCCGGCGGGCACGGTGCGGATGGGAGCCGCGCAGGACCGGCACTCGCCGCTCGACGCCCGGCTGCGGGTCAAGGGCGTACCGGGCCTGCGGGTGGCGGACGCGTCGGTCATGCCGTTCCTGCCCGCGGTCAACCCGTGCATCACCACCATGATGATCGGCGAGAAGTGCGCGGACATGATCAAGGCGGATCGGTGACCGGGGGTTCGTAGCCGGGGTACGGGCGGGACCGGCCGGCGTGCGCGTGACGTCGGCCGCAACCCGTTCGCAACCCCCGGTCCCCTAGCCTCCCGGGGAACGCCGTCCAACGGCGGGCGGCACCTCCCCGGGAGGTCAGGCTCATGACCCGATACGCAGCGCCGGGCAGCGACGGCGCGATCGTCTCCTTCCCGTCCCGGTACGACCACTGGATCGGCGGCGCGTACGTCGCCCCCGTCCACGGCAGGTACTTCGACAATCCGAGCCCGGTCAACGGGCAGCCGTTCACCGAGGTCGCCCGCGGCACCGCGGAGGACGTCGAGCGCGCCCTCGACGCGGCCCACGCCGCCGCACCCGCCTGGGGCCGCACGCCGGCGGCCGACCGCTCCCGGGTCCTGCTCAAGATCGCCGACCGGATGGAGGAGCACCTGGAGCAGCTGGCCGTCGCCGAGAGCTGGGACAACGGCAAGCCGGTGCGGGAGTCCCTGGCCGCGGACATCCCCCTCGCCATCGACCACTTCCGCTACTTCGCGGGGGCGCTGCGGGCTCAGGAGGGCTCGCTCAGCGAGATCGACGACGACACCGTGGCGTACCACTTCCACGAGCCGCTCGGGGTGGTCGCCCAGATCATCCCGTGGAACTTCCCGATCCTCATGGCGGCGTGGAAGCTGGCGCCGGCCCTGGCCGCCGGCAACGCGGTCGTCCTCAAGCCGGCCGAGCAGACGCCGGCCTCCATCCACCTGTGGATGGGCCTCGTCGCCGATCTGCTGCCCGACGGGGTCGTCAACATCGTCAACGGCTTCGGAGAGGAGGCGGGCAAGCCGCTGGCGTCCAGTCCGCGGGTGGCGAAGATCGCCTTCACCGGGGAGACGGCGACCGGGCGGCTGATCCTCCAGTACGCGTCGGAGCACCTGAAGCCGGTCACGCTGGAGCTGGGCGGCAAGTCGCCGAACATCTTCTTCGACGACATCTGGGCCGTCGACGACGACCTGCGCGACAAGGCGATCGAGGGCTTCACCATGTTCGCCCTCAACCAGGGAGAGGTGTGCACCTGTCCCTCCCGGGCGCTGATCCAGCGCGGCCACTACGGGGACTTCCTGGACGCGGGCATCGCCAGCACCGAGAAGATCGTGCCCGGGCACCCCCTGGACACGGAGACGATGATCGGGGCCCAGGCGTCCCGGGAGCAGTTGCAGAAGATCGTCTCGTATCTGGACATCGGCCGCCGCGAAGGCGCGAAGGTGCTCACCGGCGGCGAGCGGATCGAGTACGACGGCGAACTGGCCGGCGGCTACTACGTGCAGCCCACCATCTTCGAGGGCAACAACCAGATGCGGATCTTCCAGGAGGAGATCTTCGGCCCGGTCGTCGCCGTCGCGTCCTTCCCGGACTTCGAGGAGGCGATCCGCACGGCGAACGACTCCCTGTACGGCCTCGGCGCGGGCGTGTGGACCCGTGACGTGAACACGGCGTACCGGGCGGGCCGCGAGATCCAGGCGGGGCGGGTGTGGACGAACTGCTACCACGCCTACCCGGCGCACGCGGCGTTCGGCGGCTACAAGCAGTCGGGAATCGGGCGGGAGACGCACCGGATGATGCTGGAGCACTACCAGCAGACGAAGAACGTCCTGGTGTCGTACTCGCCGAAGAAGCTGGGCTTCTTCTAGGAGCCGGACGAGGGTGCCCGACCGGGGACGCTTCCGGTCGGGCGCCCTTCACGTCGCCCTGTCAGACATTCGTGAGACGGTTCACGGGAGGTGGCGCCCGTGAGTCACCTTGTCAAGACCGTAGTAGTCGGCGACGCACTCGGCCGGCCAGCTCCCGTGCTTGCCGAAGGGCTCGCCCATACCGCTGACCGACGTCGGCCGGTAGGGAAGGACCCGGGCTCCACTCGCTGACTGCGCGTGAAGCCAATCGTCCTGCCGGTCCCAAGCCCGCGCCCGTACGCTCATCTCGTCACCCAGGCGGCCGAGCGAGATGGCCAACCCGAGGCAGCAGAGGACGCAGACGGCCGCGCCGATCCTCCTGGCAGCTCCGGCGGGCCGGCCGCGGAGCCGCAACGAGCGCCCGAGGAGGGCGCCGGCGCCGACGAGCAGGACGACATAGAGCAGGAGGTAGTCGTTCCACACGCGCGTGGCCGTCGCCACCCCTGAGCCGAAGTAGGGATACGCGATCACGGTGCAGAGGTAGCCCGAGACCGCGAAGGCGATGACTCCCCCGGCGGCGAGGAGATGTCGGTGGGTCAGTACGACCGGTGTCGTCCTCCTTCCAGGGCCGGTGCACAGCAGGCCGAGCAGGACCCCGGTCGCGACCACGCCCACGTACTGCCATGTCGTGAGGAGGGTGACGGCGATGTGCCCGAAGGCCCGCAGGGAGCCCAGCAGTGATTCGGGCGACAGCAGGGATGTCGTCACCTCGTACCGCTCACGCCGTGACCGGGAGCCGGGCGAGGTGAGCAGCACGAGTGTCCCCGTGCCGATCCCCGCCATTCCCGTCAGGCACCAGAGCCGCAGGTACCCCCGCCGACGTGCTGCGAAGATCCGACCGCTGAGCACTAGGACGCACGAGAGCACGACGAGGCTGACGATCGACGTCTGTTCGGACAACGTGCCCAGGAAGATGCCCGCCACGAGCGCGGCGACCAGCGCCGCCACCCTGCCCCGGTGGGACCGGGCGAGCAGCAGGGGGATGAGCGCGGCGCAGACGAGTACCGGTGCCATGGTGTGGGAGATCGACGAAGCGGGCCAGTAGTACGTCTTGTAGGTGTTCGGGCTTGCGAGCAGGAAGAACGCCGTCACCATGGACGCCACGAACAACGGCACGCCGCGCGCCGCCTTCATGTCCGCCCTGCGCAGTGCGAGCGCGATCACCGCCCAGAGAACTCCCAGCGCGACGAGGGCGCTGACGAGGGCGAACCACTGGTGCCCCGCCACCCCGAACCTCGCGTAGGCCCCGACCAGCAGGGCGTTTCCAATCCTGCCGTTGTCCTTGAGGTAGAACTTCTCGACCATCCCGCTGACTCCGTGGTCGCGGGTGGCGGGCAGAAAGCACCAGTCGTCCGCTCCGGGCCGCACGTACTGCCCGAACCAGGCGGCGGTGACGAGAAGGCCGAGCGGCAGCATGGCGAGCGCCACCACCAACGACTCGTTCCACGGGCGAGACCGGGCACGGGCACGGCTAGGGGACTCCTCGTCCTTCGCCGAAGGCTCCGGAAGGGCGGCGCCTGAAGCACCCACGGTCATACGGGATCCGCCTTTCTCGCCCGTCCCCCAAGACATCGACCGCGAACGAAGGATGCCATGGCATCGACCGCACGCCCGAGAAGATGTGCCGCCGGACGGGGAATCCACCTGTTTGCCGGGATGCGTACGGCCACCTGGCCACGGTGTTCACCCCTGCCGATTCGCTTGGCATCGGCGCTGCGTCGCTCACGTGTGCGCGGTGCGACGGATCGAGGGCGTCCGCCGCACCGCGCACACGGTCGTACCGTTCAGGACGGTGCCAGCTCAGGAAGACCGGGGGATTCTCGCCCCGCACGCGGTAGTCGGGGCGGGGCCGTTCGAGGCGGATCGACTCCAGCACGGTGTACGCGTGGTATTTGGTCTGAGTGGTGGCCCCTGCCAGCCGTTCCCACCAGAGCCGTCCGTCGCTGGTCTCCTTTTCGAGGACATGACGGGTGGTGTAGTTCGCCATGGAATTGATCCAGTTCTCGGTGCCGACGAATATCCTGTTCCAGCCGGTTCCGGTCACGATGTCGGCGAGCGCGTCCGAGCGGCTGAACCGCTCGACGGCCGCGGTCGCCCCTTCGAGCACGTCGGCGAAGTACTCCACGCACAGTTTCACCTGCTCGTAGGTGCCGTAGTGCATGTGGTGCCCGCCGACGAAGTAGTCGAAGTCGTATTCGAGGATCTGCGACTGGGCCTCGTACCAGCCGGAGATGTTCTGCGAGGCGTCGCAGTGCATGAACGTGACGCTACCTGGACTGACGATGTCCACGGCGGTGAGCACCTTCTGCTGGGGTGCGTAGATGAAGATGTTGCCGGGACAGTGGTTCTCTCCCTTGTAGGACAGCTGCAGGCTGACTCCGCCCACTTCGAGGACGAGTTCATCGTCGAATGTCCTCGTCGGCAGGGGACGCTTCGGGTCGGGAAAGCGCTCCAGGAGTTCCTTGGTGATGCGGTGGGCGACGATCTCGACGTCGGGACCGAAAACGGAGGCCGCGCCGATGTGGTCGGCGTGCCAGTGACTGTAGATCACGTGGGTCACCGGTTGGTCGGTGACGTCCTCGATGGCCGCCATCATGTTCTCGCCCAGCGTCGGTGGCGCGTCGATCGCGACCACGCCCTCCTCGGTCACCACGAATGCGGCGTCGTAGCCGGCACTGGTGACCCAGTGGAAGCCGCCGCGCAGTTCTTCAACGTGGTAGCCGTACTTCCGGAAGTGCTCGCTTTGGAAGTAAGGGGGGTAGTACCCCTCGGGGTCCGGCGGGTCGTCCGCCCCCGCGCGAGGGAATCCGTAGTGGTCGATCCCGTAGAAACTCGGGGTTTCTTCAACCCTGATGGGTTTCTGAATGCTCTGGCACAACGACAGGTTTCCTCTCTTCTTCTTGGAAAATCTGTCGAACGGGTGGGCTACTTCGGTGGCATGAATCGAAGGACCGCCTTGGTGACGCGGCCTGAGCCCGCATCCTCGAACGCGGTGTTGATATATCGGCGAAGTCGTAGAAGGACAGCACTCGGTCGATGGGAACCGGCCCGCTCGATAGAGCCGGGCAAGGTCGTTGATCAGCAGCGACGAGACGGCGTCTCCCTGGATGATGCCCTGCAACGACTGGCCGAGCGTGAGCCGGCCGGCGTCGATCACGGCGCCTGCGCCTTCGTGGAACGCCACGAAGCCGAACCGGCCCAGCGGTGCCAAGGCACCGATCCCGGCGTCGAGGTTCTCCGCACGGCCGCTCGTGTCGAGGACGTACTCCAGACCGCGCTCGTCGATGGCGCGGAGCGCGCCGGTCAGATGCTCGACCTGGGCGGGGTTGACGGTGTGCGTCGCTCCGAGGTCGCGGGCGATGTCGAGCCGGCCGTCGTCGACGTCGACGGCGACGGCGACGGCGACGACGGTGGTGGCACCGGCGACGCGAGCCGCCATGACCGCGGCCAAGCCCACGGCGCCCACGCCGAACACCGCGAAGGACGCCCCCGCCGGAACGGCGAGGGCCTTGAGCACGGCCCCCGCGCCCGTCTGCAGCCCGCACCCCAGCGGGGCCATGACGTCGAGGGGCAGATCACGGGGGACCTTGATCGTGTTCCGTTGGTGGGTCAGAGCGTGGGTGGAGAACGAGGACTGGCCGAAGAAGTGACCGTGCGGCTCGGCACCGTGGGCGACGTGCAGACCGTTCGAGCCGTCCAGGCGGGCACCTGCGAAGTTGGCTGCCCAGAGGTTGTCACAGTAGGCCGCGTGAGAGGACATGCACGGCTTGCAGCGGCCACACGAGTGGTAGGAGAGGACGACGTGGTCGCCGGGTTCCACGGTGGTGACAGCGGACCCCACACGTTCGACGACTCCCCCGCCCTCGTGCCCGAGCACCACCGGCAGCGGCGTCGACATGCGCTGCGCCCGCACGTGAGCGTCGGTCGCGCATGTTCCGGTCGCGACCACGCGAACGAGTACCTCGTCGGGTCGGGGGTCTTCGATCTCGATGTCACGGAATTCGAACAGGCCGTCCTGCGCTTCGAGGACGGCGGCACGCGCGGACGTGGTCATGCGTTGCGAGCCTGCCGCGAAGCGCCGCGGGCACCATGGTGACGGTAGCGGGAAATCATCAACGACTCCTCGAATGGGGTGTGGTGGCGTCAGTGTCGGACGCCGGTCAGAGCGGCTTGTTCGACTCGGGCGATGAGGCGGCTGTTGTGGGCGGCGTGCTGGAATCCCGGGGTGTGGTGGGTGCCGTTCGTGATGTCGCGGGCCAGGCTGGCGTAGACCTCGCCGACGTTGATGGCAGCACCCGTCCAGATGTCGGCGGCGGTGGGTCCCGTGCCAGTGGCCACGGGGCGGTCGGGCGCGGTGAAGTCGACGCTCGACGAGAGCGTGAGGTCGCCGACCTGAACGCCTGCGGGGTGGTTGCCAGTCAGCTTCAGCCAGCCGTCCGATCCGCGTACTTCCAGGCTGAAGTGGGCGTCGGGGGCTGGTACGCCCGCCAGGATCTGCACTCCGACCGGCGCCCCCGACGAGGTCTTGACGATGGCGTCGAGGTGATCCGGGACCTCGCGGACGGACATCGCGCCGGTGTCCACCAACTTCACCTGTGGCCAAAGGAGTTCGGTGCGGGCGTCGATTTCGGTGATGTCACCGAGAACGGCTTCGATGACATCCAGGACGTGGCCCGCCGCGATGGTGAGGAAGCTCGCTCCGGTCGCGCCCAGCGGCGACTCCGAATACACGGCCTTGTTGGCTGCGAGGGCCGCCAGGACGAGCTCGCGGTGAGCCGGGACCTTCACCGCGACGGTGACGAGGTCGATCGAAGGGTCACCGATGAGAGGGAACCAGTCCGATGCCGAGTTCACGCAGCGTGGGCAGCACTTCGGCCTCGGGGTCCCGGGTCCACAGCGAGTACTCGGTCTGCACGGCGGCCACTGGATGGACCGCATGGGCGCGGCGGATCGTCGCCGGGGCCGCCTCCGACAGTCCGATGTGGCGGACCTTGCCCGCGTCCACCAACTCGCTCAACGCTCCCACCGTTTCCTCGACGGGAGTGCCGGGGTCGACCCGGTGCTGGTAGTAGAGGTCGATGTGGTCGGTCCCGAGCCGCCGCAGGGAGCCGTCGACAGCCGTGCGGATGTTGGCTGGGGTGCTGTCCGGGCCCGGCCGGCCGGCGTGGGAGACGAGGCCGAATTTGGTGGCGAGAACGACCGCGTCCCGGCGGCCCCTGATCGCGCGGCCCACCAGTTCCTCGTTGACGCGGGGCCCGTACACCTCGGCGGTGTCCAGGTGGGTGACACCGAGGTCCACAGCGCGCCGGATGGTGCGGATCGACTCGGCGTCGTCCCGACCGGCGCCGGTGTAGAACGCCGACATCCCCATGGCACCCAGGCCGATGCGCGAGACATCGAGCCCACCGAGCGACGTGGACTGCATCCGTTGTCCTTTCCTGGATCTGTTCGCCGGCCGCGCTCTTCCGTGCGGGAACCGGTCTGGCGCCGCGGAAGGGCGCGTACGGCGTCGACGGCGCACAGCGCCGCTGTCGGTCACGCGTCCGCCGGACGGCAACGCGGAGAACTTGACGCATCAACAAGTGGGGCTAGGATGTCCTCATGGCGAGCACGGCAGATGACACGGGCGAACGGCGCCGCCGGCGTCCACGGCAAGGGTCGGCGTCCAAGGCGACGGCGCCTGCCGAAGTAGGCTCCGGTTCGAGGAAGCCCACTGGTCCGGTTGCCGAAACGCGATGGCTGAACGGCGACGAGCTGGCGGCGTGGCTGGCCAACTCGGCGATCATGATCAGCCTGCCGGCTGCACTGGATGCGCGAATGCAGCGCGAGGCTCAGCTGACCTTCTTCGAGTACATGGTGCTCTCGGTCCTCTCCGAACAGCCGGCTCGCACGCTGCAGATGAGCACACTGGCCGCGCGAACGGCGGCGTCGCTGTCGAGGCTGTCACATGTCGTCGGACGGCTGGAGAAGCGCGAACTGATCACACGGACCCGGATCCCCGGTTCCGGCAGACGCACCAATGCGACGCTGACCGAGGCCGGTTACGAGGTGGTCGTGGCAGCAGCGCCGGGACACGTCGCCGCAGTCCGCGAGTACTTGATCGATGAGATCGAGCCGCAGGATCTGGCGACACTGCGCCGCATCGGTGCCGCAGTCGACGCCGCCATCAAGCGCGAGCACCCCGACGCGGTCACGGCGATGTCGCCTCCGGCCGAAACATCGACGACCCGCAGCGGACAGAGGCGTACCGCGGACTGAGTCAGCCGCCCGTTCCGTGCGCGTCGTCGAGGTCGACGGCCAGACGCAGTCGGTGCAGGCCGCGACGGGCGTGACTCTTCACCGTCCCCAGGGGCACACCGGTGCGTTGGGCGATCTGAACTTGCGTGAGGTCCTCGTAGAAGGCCATGCAGAGCACCTCGCGCTGAGCGTGCGGCAACCGGGACAGGGCCTCGACCAGCACCACGCGGTCGAGCACTTCGCCGGAGATCTCCTGGACGAACCGGGCGGGCGTGGCTTCGTGGGCCGCCGAGTCGACGAGGGCCAGACGCCTCTTCCTGGCGGCCAGCGCGTCAATGATCTTGCGGCGTGCGATGCCGACCAGCCAGGCGCCGAGTGCGCCCCGCTCCGGGCGGAAGCCGTGCCGCCCGCCCCAGGCGCCGATGAAGACCTGCTGAGTCACGTCTTCGGCCTCGTGAGCGTCGCCGAGGGACCGGGTGGCCATGGTGTGGACCAGTGGTCCCCAGCGCCGGTAGATGCCAGCGAACGCGTCCTCGTCGGCGGCGACAAGGCCTCGGGCGAGGTCTTCCTCGTGCCGCGCCTGCGCCGCGGGCGTGACCAGAGCGGTACCCGCTCGCACGGTCGTGTTCATGGCACGTTCCTCCTGCCGGGTGCCGTCCGCGGACGAAATGCCCGGACGGCAAGTCCGCCGGTCCGCCGTGCGCGTGCTTGCAGTGTGAAATGCACGAACGACGCAGGCAAAGTGCGTCGTTTGTGCGTCGTACGGTGGAGGCGTGAGTGAGCCTGATGAGGAAGACGGTGGGGGTCGCGGCGGCCGGTACTGCGAGGGCGGCCCGCCGGACGGCGGACTGACCACCGGCGAGGTGGCGCGGCGCCTGGGGGTGGCCCCCACCACGGTCCGCACGTGGGACCGCAGGTACGGCCTCGGGCCCGACGCGCACACGGGCGGCCGGCACCGGCGCTGGACCGCCGGGGACGTGGCACGGCTGGAGCGGATGTGCGCGCTGACGGCGACGGGGCTGCCCCCGGCCGAGGCCGCGCGGCTCGCGGTCAACGGGGAATCACCGGTGGCGACCCGGCCGCGACGGACTGCCGGGCCACAGCGGACTTCGCCCCGGGCCGGCAGCCGGGCGGGGAGCGGTCTGCAGCTCGGTGACGTGCGCCAGGAGTGCAGGGGAATCGCCCGGGCCGCCCTGCGCCTCGACGCCGCCGCGCTGGACGAACTGCTGTTCAACGCGATCACCGAGCACGGACTGGTCGACGCTTGGACCGACGTGATCGTGCCGACGCTCCAGGCGGTGGGCCGCAAGTGGGAGACGTCGGGCGAGAAGTACGTCGAGGTCGAGCACTTCCTGTCCTGGCACGTCTCCGGCGCGCTGCGGCGCGCCACGCCCCACACGGTCGCCGCCCGTGCCGGCGCCACGACGGTGCTCGCCTGCGTCCCTGGCGAGAACCACACCCTGCCGTTGGAAGTGCTGGCCGCGGCATTGACGGAACGCGGCGTTCCGGTGCGTATGTTCGGCGGTGCCCTGCCCGTCGAGTCGCTCGTCGCGGCCGTGCGCAGGACCGGGCCGGCCGCGGTCGGGCTGTGGGCGCAGTCCCGTACCACTGCCAGCCGGCCGTTGGCCCAGCACGTCGCAGCCATGGAGTGGGGGGTGCGCGGTGCCCGGCGCAGGCCGGTCGTGCTGACGCTGGGACCCGGCTGGGCGGGGCAGGCGGTGGCGGGCCTGGCACGTCCGTCGGGACTCGCCGAGGCGGTCGCCGCTCTGGAGTCGTCGGCCTCCTCGTGACGTGGCGGACTCCTCGTGACGTGTTGCCGTCCGCCGGCACTTGGTCGTGGCGCCTGGGCAGCGGCCGGGGAACGTGGTCCGCTGGACCGGTGGTCGCGGCCCGCGTCGTTCGTCCACGGGCGAGCGTTGCCTTCGCGCCGCGCTCCGACACGGGTCTGGAGCGAGGCGCCGGCCCCGACGGTCGTGGTGGCGACGGAGCGTGAGAGGCGTCCGGCCGCATCCGCGGACGGCCTGGGACGCGAAGCAGTGACGATCGGGTGAACCCGTTGGTCGGAGCGAGGGGTGAAGCGTGGAACTGAGCAGTACCCGTGTCCTGGTGACCGGTGCCACGGCAGCGCTGAGGGATGCGATCACCGAAGAACCGGCCGACCGTGGCGTCCATGTGGCCCTCATCGGACGCGACCGTGGCCGGCTGGTCCACACCGCGCGGGCGCATCCCGGCGCCCGGGCCGGCGGCTGCGACGTCCACGGCCCCGGGTCGTGCGCTCGGGCCGTGCACAGCCCCGTCGTCGAACGGCGAACCCGGTGACGCCCCGCTCCGCCGAGGACTCCGACGTGGTCGTCATCGGTGGTGGTGCCGCCGGTCTCAGCCTCGCCCACCGACTGACGGAGTACGGAGCCGCCACGGTGACCGTGGTCGAGCCGCCGGACGGTCCGCTCCGGCCCCCGGAACGGACCTGGTGCTACTGGGACTCGGGCATCGACGGCCTGGAGGAGGCGGTCAGCGCGTCCTGGTCCGTGCTGCGTCTGCACGGCGCCGATCGTCGGCCGGTCAATGTCGGACCTGCCCCGTTCACCTACCGCATGGTGCGCTCCACCGACTTCGAGCGACTGGTCCACGACCGCCTGGCCCGCTCGGACGGCGGGCGTCTCCTGCGCGCGACGGTGGAATCGGTGCACGGTGTGCCCGCAGGCGCGGAGGTCCGGTGCACGCTGCCCGGGGGCCGGTCCCTGGCACTGCGCGCCCGGCGGGTGTTCGACTCACGGCCGCTGCCTGTCCTGCCGCCGGCGCGCACACGGTTGTTGCAGCACTTCCGGGGCTGGTTCGTACGTACCGACACCGACCGGTTCGACCCCTCGGTCGCGGATCTGATGGACTTCCGGGTCCCGCAGCCGTCGCACGGACTCGCCTTCGGCTACGTCCTGCCGCTGGCACCGGACCGGGCGCTCGTGGAGTACACCGAGTTCTCCGGCGCAACGCTGACCACCGAGGCGTACGAATCGGCTCTCGGTCACTACTGCCGAGACGTTCTCGGGCTCGGCGCGCTCACCGTGGAACGGGCGGAGCAGGGGGTCATTCCCATGACCGACGCCCACTTTCCGCGCCGGGCCGGTCCCGCCCACTTCCGTGTCGGAACCGCGGGCGGCGCCACTCGTGCGGCCACCGGCTACACCTTCGCGGCGGTGCAGCGACAGAGCAGGGCCATCGCCGCCGCCCTGCGCGACGGACGCACCACCGTCCCCCCGCCCCACGGGCGCAGGGCCTCGGCCATGGACGCGGTCCTGCTGCGCGCCCTGGACACCGGGCGCATCGACGGCCCGCGTTTCTTCACCGACCTGTTCCGCCGGATCCCGGCGGAGCGCCTTTTGCGCTTCCTCGACGGCGCCACCTCCCTGCGTGAGGAGTGGGCCATCGGGCTGCGCACCCCTGTCCTGCCGATGCTTCGTACGGCCGCCGAACTGCCCTTTGTGCCCCGACGCTCCCAGCCCTTCGCAAGCCCCGGAGAAGATCACCGATGAGCCTCTTGCGCGAGCAGGACCTGGCCCGCGCCTTCGACCACGCCGCCTCCGCCTACGACGGCCTCACCTCCCTCAACCCCGGCTACCACGCCGACCTCCTGCGCTCGGCCCGCCGGCTGCGGCTCCCCGACGACGGTGCCGGACTGCACGTTCTCGACCTCGGCTGCGGTACCGGCGCCTCCACCCGGGCCCTGCTCAGGGTCGCGCCCCGGGCCCGGATCACGGCTGTGGACGCGTCGGCGGGCATGCTGTGCCGCGCCCTGGCCAAGCCGTGGCCCGCACGCGTGCGGTTCCTGCACCTGACCGCCGAGGAGGTCACGGCGGCCGACGAGGGCCCTTTCGACGCGGTCTTCGCCGCCTACTTGTTCCGCAACGTCACCGACCCGGACGCGGTCCTGGACGGCGTCCGGACCCTGCTGCGGCCGGGCGGACGTCTCGTCGCCCACGAGTACGCCCTCAGCGGCCGGCGGCTGCACCGGGCCTTGTGGACGGCGGTGTGCCAGGGCGTCGTCATCCCGGCGGGAACGCTCACCGGCGACCGGGCCCTGTACCGCCACCTCTGGCGCAGCGTCATCGCCTTCGACACCGCCCCGGCCTTCGCCGACCGGCTGACGCGAGCCGGCTTGACCGACGTGCGCGTCGCCCCGGTCGCCGGATGGCAGACGGGCATCGTGCACACCTTCCTCGCCCGCAACGGCCCGAGCCCGGCACACCCCACCACGGCAAGGGAGCAAGTCCGGTGACGGCCCGCCGTACCGCTACCGCCCGACGGGGCCGCGACCGCAAGGCCGAGGTTCTGGCTCCGCCACCCGGCAGGGACCGGTTCCAGCGCGGGGACGGGCCGTCCGTCGCGGTGATCGGTGGCGGGATCGCCGGTCTCGCCGCGGCCACCCTACTGGCCGAGCGAGGTGCCCGCGTGACCCTGTACGAGAAGGAGGACGCACTGGGCGGCCGGCTCGCCGGTTGGCCCACCAGGCTGGCGGACGGCTCCTCCGTGACCATGACCCGCGGGTTCCACGCCTTCTTCCGCCAGTACTACAACCTGCGCGGGCTCCTCCGCCGTACCGACCCGGCCCTTTCGCTGCTCACGCCGCTGCCCGACTACCCCCTGCGGCACAGTGGCGGACTGACCGACAGCTTCGCCCGAGTCCCGAGAACGCCGCCCTTCAGCGCGCTCGGCTTCGTCGCCCTCAGTCCGAGCTTCGGCTGGCGGGACCTCGCCGCCATGGACGCCCGGGCGGCCCTGCCGCTGCTCGACGTACGGGTGCCCGAGGTGTACGAACGCTTCGACGAGGTCACCGCAACGGGCTTCCTGGGCAGCGTGAACTTCCCGGAAGCTGCGCACCACCTGGCGTTCGAGGTGTTCTCCCGCAGCTTCTTCGCCGACCCGCGCGAACTGTCCGCCGCCGAACTGGTGTTGATGTTCCACATCTACTTCCTCGGATCGGCTGAGGGGCTGCTCTTCGACGTACCGGGCGAACCCTTCCCCCAGGCGCTCTGGGACCCGCTCGGGGACTACCTCCAGCGCCTCGGGGTGGACATCCGCTCCGGTACCCCCGTCCACGGCGTGCTCCCCCTCGCCGGCGGTGGAGCGCACGTACACACCGACACCGGCGCCGAGCGGCACCAAGCCGTGGTGCTCGCCCTCGACCCCGGGGGCCTGCGCCGGATCGTGGGCGCGTCACCCGGCCTGGGCACGTCCAACTGGTGCGAGGACGTCGCGGCCCTGCGCACCGCGCCGCCGTTCCTCGTCTCCCGGCTCTGGCTCGACCGGCCGGTCCGCGCCGACCGGCCCGGATTCCTCGGCACCAGCGGCTACGGCGGGCTGGACAACATCAGCGTCCTGGAGCGGTACGAGGGCGAGGCCGCCCGCTGGGCCGCAAGGACCGGGGGCTCGGTCGTGGAACTGCACGCCTACGCCGTGGATCCGGCGGCCGAACCGAAGGGGGTGCAGGACATGCTCGTCGACCGGCTGCACCAGGTGTATCCGGAGACCCGCGAGGCGCGCGTCGTCGACGCCCGGCACGAGTGGCGCTCCGACTGTCCGCTCTTCGAGGTCGGCTCCCACCGCCGGCGCCCTGCCGTGCGCACTCCTCATCCGTGGCTGACCCTGGCCGGCGACGGAATCCGCTGCGACCTGCCCGTCGCCCTCATGGAACGGGCTGCCACCACGGGCTTCCTGGCCGCGAACGCCCTGCTCGCCGACCGGGGGGTGCGCGGGCAGGTCCTGTGGACAGTCCCCCGGGCGGGCCGTTCCCCCTTGCTCCGGGCGCTCGGAACCGTCGCAGGGCGCCGCTCATCCCACTGACCAGTGCCCGGTGCCCGGTCAGCCGGGGAACCGTCCGGTACTGCGCAGTGTCCAGCGCCGTTCGGCGTAGGCCAGGTCGTCGCGCCACAGACGGCCGGCCGTACGCCGCATCAGCGGGCGCAGTACGGGGGCGGCGGCCCGCGCCAGGGCGAAGCCCGGCCGGTCCGACGCGGCGACGACCGCCTCGACGACGGCGGTGCGCGGATGCTCGTGGTCGGGCCCGGTCAGCGGCGTGGCGTGTGTCTCGACCACGGACGTGGCGCCCTCGCCGTCGGTGATGCGCATGACGACGGTGCGCGGCCCGGGCGCCGTGAACTCGGCCCGTACCGGAACCACGAGCCGCCCGGCAACCCGGAAGGAGACGTCGACGACGAAGGCGTCGTCCTCGTCCCCGCGCGGCTCCCGCGCCACCGACAGGTCGACGAAGGAGTACGGGTGGAACCAGGAGCCGTGCCACGGATCGAGCCGGTTGGCCACCACGTCCTGCGGTTCGCACCGTCCCATCGCCGTGAACACCGCGTCCACCCCGCGGCCCTTCGCCGGTCGAACGGGTACGACAGGGCGCTCGGTGGGCTCCTCGCCGCCCACCGCGTCCAGTCGCACCCAGACGAGTACGCCGTCGTCGTGCACGGGAAACGGCTGCCAGCCGGCGGACGGAGAACCGTCCAGGGCGAGGCCGTGCCAGTGGCAGACCAGCGTGCCGCACACCACCCGGCCGTCGCGCAGGGGCGCGCCCAGGTGCGGGCAGATGCCCGAACCGGCACGGGGCTCGCCGTCCTCCGAGCGCCACAGCACGACCTCCACACCACCGACCGCCCGGCCGTACGGGCGATCGCCCGCGCGCACGTTCCTGGAGGAACCGACCACGAACCAGTTGCCGGACGGACGCACGGACGCCCGCTTGAGTGCGTCGGCGATGAGCGCCGGCCGCGCCTGGTGCCAAGTCGGTTTCTGCGCAGCCCAGTCCGGGCCGGACCTCCGCCGCCGCAACGGCGGCGACCAGCCCTTGCCGTCCCCTCGTCCACTCACCGCACCGGCCCCTTCCACTCGACTGCCGCGCCACCCGCCGGGGCCGCCCGGTGCGCGGCGCGGGTACGCCACCGGGCGCCGGCCACGCGCAGTGCACCGGCCGCGGCCGTTGCCGCCCGACGTCGACGCGAGACCACCGCTCGGCGGTGCAGCACGGTGTAGTCCTGCTCGGCGATCGCGTCCAGAATCCCGCCGTAGAGGGTGAACGCGGCACGGATGCAGGGACGCACCCGCGGGTCGAGCATCGCGATACCCGGCTCCGCCGTCCGGTACACGTCCCGCGTCATGGCCTCGGCCGCGATGAGGGCGGCGCGGATCCGAGGTTCGTGCCGCCCGGTGCGCCGGCTCCACTCCAGCAGGGGCCGGTCCACCCCGTACGCGGCCAGCAGGTCGCCGGGCAGGTAGACGCGGCCCCGGTCGAGGTCCTCACCCACGTCGCGCAGGAAGTTGGTGAGCTGGAACGCCACGCCGAGCGCCGCGGCGTGCGGTGCCGCCTCCTCCCGGGCCGTGACCGTACCGAGGACCGGCAGCATCTGCAGGCCGATCACCGCCGCCGAACCGTGCACGTACCCCTGCAGGTCGGCGTAGGTGGGGTAGTGGGTGACGGTCAGGTCGGCACGCATCGAGGACAGGAAGTCGGCGAAGAGGGCGTGATCGATGTCGTAGCGGTCGGCGGTGTCCGCGACGGCCCGGACCACCGGTTCGTCGCCCGCTCGGGAGCGCAGCGCGTCGGCCAGGTCGCTCTCCAGGCGTCGCAGCAGCCGGTCGCGCTCCTCGGGCGCGCGGTGGCGGTCGTGGTCGTCCACGATGTCGTCCGCCCAGCGGGCGAAGCCGTACAGGGCGTGCACGGCGGAGCGGCGTTCGAGGGGCAGCAGGCGGGTGGCCAGGAAGTAGGTCCTGCCGTGGCGGGCGTTGAGCCGTCGGCACTGGGTGTAGGCGGCGCGCAGTGCGGGATCGGTGATTCCGGCGGCGTCCAGTTCACGACGGGTCATCGGCACCTGCCGGGGCCGGGACGCGGGATGCGTCGGTCGCGGCCCGGTTCGGCGCCGTTCGTGCGGGGCGGGTACCGGTGCCGCCGGTCACGCCGGTGACGCGCGCGGCGGCGAGTTTGCCGCTGATCAGCACGGTCGGTACGCCGACGCCCGGAGTGGTGCCGCAGCCGCCGAGCACCACGTTGTCCAGTCCCCGTACGAGGTTGCGCGGGCGGAACGGTCCGGTCTGGGCGAAGGTGTGGGAGACGGAGAAGGGGCTGCCGGCTGCGTGGCCCTGCCTCGTCCAGTCGAGCGGCGTCACCAGGAGCTCTTCCTGGATGCTGTCCGCGAACCCGTCCAGGCCCCGGCGCTCAAGTTCGCGCACCAGCCGGTCGCGGTAGCGCGGGCCGAGGTCCCGCCACTCGGCGGCTGTGGGGCCGACCGCCGTGTTTGGACAGGGGGCGAGGACGTAGTGGAGGTGGCGTCCCTGCGGCGCCAGGGCGGGGTCGTGTGCGGTGGGGCGGGTGATGAGCAGAGATGGGTCGCTCATCAGCTGGCCCGTGCGGGTCAGCTCGTCGAAGGTGCGCTGCCACGCGGCGCCGAAGGAGATGGTGTGGTGTGCGAGGTGCGGCCAGGTGCGGTCGGTTCCCGCGTGCAGGACCACGGCGGACGGTGAGTGACGCAGCGGTGTCGGCCGTCGGGGCGCCCGTCCCAGCAGCCCGTAGGCGGCGGACAGTTCGCACGTGAGCACCACCGCGTCGCAGGGGATGCGCTCGCCGGAGGCCAGGTGGACGGCGCGCACTCGGCCCGCGGAGCGCTCCAGCGTGCGCACTTCGGCAGTCCAGCGCAGGTCGGCACCGGCTTCCGCCGCCGCGTCGGCCATGGCACGGGGAAGTGCGTGCATTCCGCCCCGGGGAAACCAGACGCCGGCCACGGTGTCCATGTAGGCGATCACCGCGTAGGCGGCGAGCGCTCGGGCCGGGGCCACCCCGGCGTACAGGGCCTGGAAGGAGAAGACCCGGCGCAGGCGTTCGTCGGAGAGGAAGCGGCCGATGCGGTCGTCCAGCCGTCCGAAGCCGCCCAGCGCCGCCAGCCGGGCCAGATCCGGGTGCAGCAGTTGGAAGGGCGAGTCGAAGTTCGTGTCGATGAAGCGGCGCATCTGGACCCGGTGCAGACGTTCCAGCCACTGCCGCAGGTCGCGGTATCCGGCCGCCTGCACCGGTCCGGCGAAGCGCCGTACCTCGGACTCCATCGCCTCGCCGTCGGTGTGCACGTCGAGCGAGGAACCGTCCGCGAAGCACGCCCGGTAGGCCGGGTCCAGAGCCGTCAGCCCGACGCGGCGGTGGAGGCTGTCCCCGACGGCGGCGAACGCCTCGTCGGCCAGGTGCGGCATGGTCAGCACCGTGGGGCCGGTGTCCAGTTCGTAGCCGCCCAGTCGTACCCGGCCGGCCCGGCCGCCGGGACCGGCGTCCCGTTCGACGACGGTGACCCGGCGGCCCGCACCCAGCAGGTGCAGCGCACAGGCCAGACCGGACAGCCCGGCACCCACCACGACGACGTGGTCGGTCGGCCCCGGCACCCGCTTCACGCGACCTCCTCCGCACGGCGCTGGGCCGCACCCGTCGCACGCGAGACCAGCGCGGCGAACTCGTGCCGCACGGCAGGGCGTGCACCGGCGCGCTCGAAGTGCGCGAGGCTCAGGTCGGTCAGCTCCTCGATCTTCGCCTCCACCAGGTCCCAGGCACCGGTGCGCTGCAGCGCGGACCGTACCTGCCGTACGGCCTTCTCGTGCTGCGGGTCCGCGTCCGAAGCCAGCGCCGCGGCGGCCTGGTGGTCACCGGCCGCGTCGGCGAGCTGGACGGCGACGGCGAGGAGGTAGGTGAGCTTGCGGGAGCGCAGGTCGTCGTCGGCCGGCTTGCCGGTCAGCGCCGGGTCGCCGAAGGCGCCGAGGAGGTCGTCTCGTAGCTGGAAGGCGAGCCCGGCGCACCGGCCGGCCGCTCGCAGCGCGTCCATGACGTGTTCGTCGGCGCCGGCGAGCGAAGCGCCCAGCGCGAGCGGCCGGGCAACGGTGTACAGGGCGCTCTTCAGGGTGGCGATGGTCAGCGCCTCGTCGATCCCGGAGGAGCGGGCGGCCTGGGCGTGCAGGTCGCGGTACTGCCCGGCGACCATCTCGGTGCGCATCGCCCGCCACTCCTCGTGCAGACGCGAGCCGTGCGGCGTGCCGAGCGCCGTCTCCGTCAGCAGGTCGTCCGCCCACGCCAGCGCCAGGTCACCGGCGAGCACGGCGGCCGACGTGCCGAACGACTCGGCTCGGCCGTGCATGCCCATCGCCCAGTGCAGGCGCGCGAAGTGCACGTGCAGGGCCGGCGCGCCCCGTCGCTGCACGGATCCGTCCATCACGTCGTCGTGTACGAGGGCGCATGCCTGGAGCAGTTCGAGGGCGGCCCCCGTGCGCAGGACGGCCGTGGCGTCTCCCGAGCCGCCCGCGGCGCGCCAGCCGCAGTAGGCGAACGAGGTGCGCAGGCGTTTGCCTCCCCGCGCGGCCAGCGTGGCGAGGCGGTCGGCCAGCTCCCGGGCGAAAACAGCGTCGACGGTGAGGGAGTGACACAGTCGCTCGTCGAGTACCCGTTCGAGGACTGTGCCGACGGCATCCGCTGCGTCAATCGCGGTGAGAGGATCGTCGACGAGTTCAGCCGGTGAGGCCACCAGCGGCGGCAGTCCAGGCATGCACAACCCCTTCTCACTTTCGGATGTCCGCACGACACTGTTTCCGCCGGGTGCCCTGTCACGGATGCACTGATTCCTGCCCGTCCGGCACCTCCCGCCGACGGAACTCACCTCAGCAGCGCAACGGGCGGTGTCTCATGGGGGTGCGTCGCCCCGCGCGCGTTCCTTTTAGGGGCACAGAGGAAGGCGCCTGACCTGGGCTTCGGCCCGTCAGGCGCCTTCTCGCTGGACCGGCTCGGGCCTCAGCCCGTAGCGGCGGCGTACAGGGGGAACCTGAGGTACAGCCCGATGTCCGCGGGAAGCTTCGCCGAGGTCGTACGGTAGCTGCACAGTTCCAGCAGGCTCCCGGTGTTCGCCGGCAGGCTCGCCGTCAGCTGCCGCAGGACCTCGGCGTGCGGGCGCGGGGTGATGCCCTCGAACCGCATGAGCCGGGCGATGCGAGCGGCGGCCTCCGCGTCGGTACGGGTGTTGTCCGGCAGCCGCAGATAGACATTGGCCTCGTCGGGACCGGTGACGCCCCCGCGGAACGCCAGACAGGTCATCGGCTCGTTGCCCACGATGCCGCTGTCCCGCCCGTAGATGACGGCGCGCGCCCGGGCCGCCCGGACGGGTTCGTGGCGGTGCGCCAGAGCCGCCACGGTGTCCAGCTCCCCCATCGGCATGGGGTGGTGGCGGAAGTAGACCTTCACCCGGGAAGCGTTGCCGCCGTCCAGGTCGAGGGCGAAGAACTCCAGCTCATGCCCCTGCCGAGCCAGTTCCTTGTCCCTGCTCCCGACTGGTGTCCACGCTGTCGCCAGGCCCAGCCGGTGCATGGCTTCCGCGACGACGTCGTGGACGTGTTCCCGCCCGTGGGCCTGCGGGTTGAGGTAGACCTTGTAGTGGGGCTTCTCCCCCGGTCTCCAGGCCAAGGAGTGCCAGACGGTGGGCCGGTAGCGTTCCGGGACGGGTGTGACGAACAGGTCCTCGATGCTCAGATACCGTGCGACGTCCACCCCGGCGGTGTGGGCCAGCCGTCGCGTGAGCTCGCGGCCGGCTTCCTGGCTGCCGAACGGGGTGCGATCGGAGCTGAGCGACTCGAACAGAATGCGGACCTCGGGCCGACCCGCCTTCCAGCTGATGGAGATTTCGGCAGGAAACCCGTCGGCGGAAACGAACGACGGCGGATCGCAGCGGGTTCCGATGGGCCGCGATCCCCACGGACGGATCACCTCCCGCAGTTCCGCAAGGACGTTCTCCACCGCTCGCTGGCCTATCCCCAGGCTCCGGCAGACGACCGACCATGCTTCTTCCAGGAACTGCCCGAACGTCATGCCTGAGTCCTGGAACCGGCCGGGGACGGCCTTCACCTGAGGCAGGCGCGGACTGGTCATCGCGTATCACACTCCGTCACCGGACTGGTCCGGCTTGTCGATTCGGCAGTGGCTCAACGGGCCGGCTACGGGCGGCTCACCCGCACGGTGCGGGACGGCGTCACCAGCGTTGGGTCTCGGCGAAGAAGTCCGGAACCGCCGTGGACGTACCGTCCGCGCGGGCCCGGCTGAGGACGAACGCGCCGACGGCGAGGTCGAGCACGCCGAGGCCGAACGGAGAGAAGATCACCGGTCGGTCCGTGGGGACGGTGACGGCGCCCGTCAGCACCTCGGCGAGGGTTCCGGTCACGAAGTCCCGTGCGCCCGTGGCCCGTTCGGTCAGATGGGGCGACGTGTTGGCCTTCATGCAGTGCTCGACGTCGTCGAGGACGTTGGCCGCCCGCACCATCACTTCGGGGGCGATGTCGCGCAGGGACAGGTTGAGCACGACCTGACCGGGCTTGAAGCCGGTGTGGATGTAGGGGGTGGCGGCCGTGGTCGTCAGGATGACCGTGTCGGCCTCCAGCGCCGTGCCGAGGTCGCCGGTGAAGGCGGCTTCCTGCCCCAGGGCGTCGTTCAGGTGGGTGACGAGGGATCGTCCGGACCGTTCGTCCAGGTCGTGCACCACGTAGGAGTCGGGGCGACAACCGGCGTCGTGGAGGTACTGGCACACGTTGCGGGCGATGACACCGGCACCGACGACGGCGGTGCGGGTGTGCTCGTGGCCGTCGGGGCGCAGGACGTCCGCGGCTACCGCGGCCGAGGCCGCGGTGCGGGCCGCACTGATCTGCGCGGCCTCCATGCAGGCGATGGGGTATCCGGTCTCGTAGTCGTTGAGGATCAGCACGGCCGCCGCACGGGGCAGGTCCCGTCGGGTGTTGGCCGGGAAGCTCGATATCCACTTGATCCCGGCGAGCTGAACGTCCGCCGCCAAGAACGCCGGCAGCGCGATGATCCGGGCGTCCGGCTTGTCGGGAAAGCGTAGGAAGTAGCTGTCGGGGTTCACGGATTCGCCGGACTCGTGGTGGAGGTACGTCTGTCGGACGAGGTCCATCACACCGGTGCGGTCGGCGTTCAGGATCCGGTTCACCACGGGCCCGGGCACCAGGTCGAAGTCGAACACGTGAACTCTCTCCTTGCTCGCAGTGGGCAGAACGTCAGGAGCCATCGAAGTCGGACGCCGGGCGCAGCGCTCCCGGGCCGAGGTGGGCGTGCACCCACTCGTCGTTGTAGACCGTGTCCAGGTAGCGGTCGCCCATGTCGGGCGAGACGCACACGGCTTGCAGCGACCTCTTCGCGTCGTGCCGGGCGAGCCATGCCAGGGCCCCGCTGACGACGGTTCCGGTGGAGCCGCCGAAGAGCATGCCCCGCGCGGACAGCACGCGGCACATCCGGACGGCGTCGCTCTCGGGCACGTGGACCACGTCGTCGAACAGGGCGACGTCGAGCATGGGCGGCCGTACTCCCGCGCCCAGTCCCGGTATGAGACGCGGGCCCGCTGGGCGATCGAAGCTCACGGATCCTTCCGCGTCGACGGCGACGGTCCGTGCGGTGCTCCCGCTGTCCCGGAAGTAGCGCGCGCATCCCGTCGCGGTGCCCGATGTACCGACCCCGATGAACACCACGTCGACGTTGGGGAAGGTCTTCAGTATCTCGGGCGCGGTCGTCTCGTAGTGTGCCCGCCAGTTCTCCACGTTGGCGTACTGGTTCAGCCAGACGTAGCGTTCGTCCTCGGCGCACAGTCGACGGACGAGGTCCAGACGGGTCTTGAGGAAGCCGCCTTCGGGGTGTGGTTCGTCGACGACGAGGACCGTGGCGCCCAGGGCGCGCATGGTCGCGGCGGTGAGGTCGTTGCACCGGCGGTCGGTCACGCAGGTGAAGGGGAATCCCTTGCTCGCCGCGATGACGCTGAGGGCGACGCCGAGGTTTCCCGAGGAGGACTCGACGAGCACGGAGTCCGCGGTCATCGAGCCGGCGCATTCGGCTGCGGCGACCATGGCGGCAGCCGCCTTCATCTTGATCGAGCCGCCGAAGTTCAGCCCTTCGCACTTCACGTACAGTTCGCGCCCCAGCATCGGGCGCAGGTCGATGTAGAGGTCGGAGCCGAACGTCTCCTGCGGTGACGTGATGATGGTCATGGTCGTGCCCCGCCTTCCCGCCCGGGGCACCGGCGGTCGCGGTCCGGTGCCGGGATCCGCACCGGTAGCTGTGCCGCAGTGGGATTGGTGACCACGAGCGTCGGCGTGTGTGTGGGCGTCATTGCGGGCGCGTACCGCAACAGGCCCGCCAGGGCTTCTTGTGCCATGGTCCGGGCGAGGGCGGCGCCCAGGCAGTAGTGCATTCCGTGCCCGAACGCCAGGTGCGCGTTGTCCTGCCGAGCGGGATCGATGACGGAGGGCTCGGTGAACCGCCGCTGGTCGCGGTTGCCGCTCGCCAGCACCACTTGGACGAGGTCGCCCGGCGCAATCGCCGCACCGGCCAGGTCGACGGGTTCCGTTGCGATGCGGACGGTGCCGACCTCGGCGGGTCCGTGACGGCGCAGGATCTCCTCCACCAGGGCGGGGATCCCCGCCGGGTCGGAGCACTCGACTGCTCCGCTCAGGACGAGTACCGCCATGGTCCTGACCAGGAACGCGGTGGTGCGGTGACCGGCGATGAGGATGCTCAGCGCCATGGAGACCAGTTCGTCCTCCGTGAGCCGGTCGCCGTCCTCCGCGGGCCGGGTCAAGGTGGTGAGGAGGTCGTCCGCGGCGCCCTGTCCGCTGCGGCGCAGGGCGATCGCTTCGCGCATGAAGGCGATCAGCGCACGGGCGCTCGGCTCGATCCTGGTGGGGTCGCCGCTGGCGAGTCCCTCCGCCGACGAACGCCACCGGACCTGGTCGGCGGGCGGCACCCCCAGCAGTTCACCGATGACGAGGATGGGCAGTTGGTGGGCGAACTGCTCCATGACGTCCACCGTGCCGTCGGGGCCTGCTCGGTCGGTGAGCCCGGCCAGCAGGCCCTCCACGATCTGTGCGACGCGCGGTCGCAGTCGCCGCGTCCGACTGGCGGTGAAGGCTCGCGCCACCAGCCGGCGCAGTCGGGTGTGGTTCGGTGGATCGATGGCGGCGAGCGTCGAGGTGATGACCGAGCGGAGGTCCTCCGGCAGGTTGGCGCCGGGAAGCGGGATGGCGTCCTGGCCGCTGAGGTCGTTGCTGAAGCGGGGGTCGGTGAGGACGGTGACGGCCTCGGCGTATCCGGTGACGATCCACAGGTCCACGCCGCCGAAGTGGCTCCCGCGGATCACGGTCGAGCCTTCCGACAAGAGCGCGTACCGGGCGTCGCGGTCGGCGGACGAGAGGATCTCGTCGAGCCGAGGTCCACCAGGTGCGGAGGTGGTCATGGAGCGGCCTTTCCGGTCGTGTGCGCGGTTCGTGTCCGGCTCAGGACCTCGCCGGTGTGCTGGCCGAGGGCTGGTGCGGGGGTGCGCAGGGAGTCGAGTCCGGCGCCGAAGAGCACCGGGAAGCGGACCTGATGCCACTGCTGGTCCGTGTCGCAGCCGGGGGTGGCGGTGACGAGCCGACGGGCGTGGACGTGCACGTCGTCGAGGAGTTCCGCTGCCGTCTCGTGGACCGGTGCCCAGGGGACGTCCAGGTCCGCCAACTCCCCCGCCCACCACGCGAGGTCGCGGCCGGCGACGACGCCGGCGAGGAGGTCGGACACCGTCTCCTTGTGGAGCGTCCGGTCGGCTCGGCGGTCGTAGACGTCGGTGGCCAGTTCGGGGAACTCGCCGGCCATTCGGTCCCGGAAGGCGCGCCAGAACTTGTCCTCCACCAGGGCGAGGGCGAGGCGTCGACCGTCGCGGGTGGTGAACACGTCGTTGTCTCCGGTGAGCACCGGGGTGTCGGCCGGTGTGGGCAGTCGGAGCGAGGGCAGGGCCAGTGGCCCGGCCCACGCCGTGGCCGCCTCGTGCAGGGACACGTCGACGTGCTGACCGGTACCGGTCCGGGCGGCGTCCTGGACCGCCACCGTGATCGACAGTGCGGCGTACATGGCACCTGCGAGGTCCGCGATCCGCACGCCGGGGCGCTCCACGCGGGTGCCCGGCCGGCTCGGTACGGCGAAGAACCCCGACAGGGCCAGGAAGTTCACGTCGTGCCCTGGTCGGCAGGCGTAAGGTCCGCTCTGGCCGAAGCCGGAGAGCGAGCAGAGGACCACGCGCGGGTGGGCGCTGCGCAACTCGGCATAGCCTAGGCCGAGCCGGTCCAGCACACCTGGCCGGTGGCTCTCGATGACCACGTCGTACTCGGGCAGCAAGTTCAGTAGGGCCCGCTTCCCTTCCGGTTCGACGAGGTTCAGCACCACCGAGCGCTTGTTGCGGTGGATCGCCGCGAACGTCTCGGGGGCGATGCGACGCAGCGGGTCTCCCGCGGGCGGCTCGACCTTGACGACGTCCGCGCCGAGGTCGGCGAGGAGTGAACCGGCGAAGCCTCCCGGCAGCAATCGGGACAGGTCGAGGACGCGCAGGTCGCGCATCGGCAGCCACGGGGCTCCCGGGCTGCCCGTCATGCCCCCGCTCCGACGGGCAGGGTGGTCATCCCCGGCTCCGGAGCATTGACGAGTACGGCCATGTTGCCCGGCGGGTGGGCGTTTTCGTACATGAGTTGGTGCAGCTCGGCGATGTCGGCGAAGGGGGCCGTACGGCTGAGGCAGGGGTCCAGTTTGCCCGCGGCCATCAGGTTGGTCACCTCGCGGGTCTCCCGCGCGTTGGCGCAGTGCGAACCCTGCAGGCGCTTTTGGAACATCCAGAGGAACCGCAGGTCCACGTCGCCGTTGTAGCCGCTGGTGCCGGCGCAGGTGACCACCATCCCACCGTTGTCGCAGACGTAGAGCGAGGTGGGCAGGGTGTCCTGGCCGGGGTGTTCGAACACGATGCGGGGCGAGCGGCGCTCCCCGAGGACCTCCCAGATCCTGCGGCCGAAGGCGCGCGCACCGCCCAACCAGTCCTGGTAGGCGGCGTGGTCGTCGTGGTCGGGCAGTCTGCCCCAGTGATCGAACTCGGAGCGGTTGATCACGCCGCGGGCACCGAGGCGCAGGCAGTGCTCCGCCTTGTCGTCGGACGACACCACGGCGATCGGTACGCCGCCGAGCAGGTCGACGAGTTGGATCGCCATGGAACCGAGGCTGCCGGAGCCGCCCCACACCAGGACGGGGTCCCCGGGACGGACGGTGTGCGGGGGCCAGCCGCAGAGTTGGCGGTAGGCGGTCGCGCCGCCCGCGATGTAGCAACCGGCCTGTTCCCAGGTGAGGCGTTCCGGTTTGGGGTGCAGTTGGTACTCGTCGACGACGGCGAACTGGGCGAAGGTGCCGAAGTTGAGTTCGTAGCCCCAGGCCCGCTGGGAGGTGGACACGGCCGGGTCGGTGCCGAGCCGGATGTCGTCGGCCGTCTCGTCCCACTTGAGGCTGCCGAGCACCACGTGTTCGCCCACGCCGAACCGGGTGGCGCCCTCGCCGGTCGCCCACACCACGCCCGCCCCCTCGGAACCGGCGATGTGGAAGGCGTGCGGGTCGCCCTTCTTCTGCCGGGCGGCGATCACGTCCACCGGTGCACCGAGGCCGGCCCAGATGCCGTTGTAGTTGATGCCGGCAGCCATGATCATCACCAGTACCTGCCCGGGGCCCAGCGGCGGCACGTCCACGACCTCGACTTTGATCGCGTTCTGGGGCAGGCCGTAGCGCTCGGGGCGGATGAGCGCTGCGTACATGTGGCGCGGCACCTCGCCCAGCGGAGGTATGGAGCCGAGCTCGTAGAGGTCCTGTGGCATGTTCATCCATTCCCTGCGGTGGTGAGATGGTGCAGTGCCTGGCCGGCCTGTGCATGTTCCAGCAGGTAGAAGTGGCCTCCGGGAAATCCCCGCAGGTGGGGCGGGCGTGGTAGTGCGCCGGCCCACCGGCGGGCTTCGGCCTCGGATGCCTCGGTGTCGTCGTGGCCGTACCAGACGTGGTACGCGGGGCCGGTCGGTCCGGCCCCTGCGGCACGGCCGACCGGTGTGCGGTAGGTGTCGATGAGCTGCATGTCGTGGCCGAGTTTCGTCACTGCCAGGTGCAGCAGTTGGGGGTCGGTGAAGAGTTCCGGCGGGCAGCCGCCGTACCGGCTCATGTCGGCCGCCAGCTCGGCCCGCGTCCGAGTGGTGAACGCGGCCGGTGGGAAGGTCGCGATGCTGCTCGTCGTCGCGGGCGACCGGGAGCCCGACAGGACGACGTCGGTGACGTGCCGCCGACGGTCGTCCGGCAGTGCCTCGATGACCGCGTGGGCCATCAGGGCGCCCATGCTGTGGCCGAGGACGACGGTGGGGCGGTCGAGGAGCTCCGCGATCCTCGGCAGGAGCCGGGTGACCGCCGCGGTGAAGGTGTGCGCCGGGTCGGCAGGGTCGTTCAGGTCCGGGAGGACGACGTGGCAGGTCCGGGGCAGGTTCCGAGCCAACGGCAGCATCGAAGCGGCGGAGCCGCCCGCGTAGTGCAGCAGCACCATGCGGACCGGGGCGTCCTCCGCGCCCCAGGCGACGTGACCTGTGATCGGGCGCGTGGTCATGCGGGGTCCTCGACCCCGAGGGCGGCCCGCAGGACGCGACCGATCTCGCGCAGGGGCGCGCTGTCGAGCATGTGCCGGTGCTCGCAGTCGATCGGATGGATGCTGATGGTGCCGGTGACGTGGGGCCGCCAGCGGTCCGCGGTCAAGCGGCTCTCAGCGGGGCCACGGAGGGCCGGGAAGAACATCATGTTCCCGTCGAAGGTGCGCGCCGAGTGCTTCACGGCCAGTCGGGCGAAGTTCTGGACGACCTGTACCAGGCACTGGGACCGCTCTCCCAACAGGGCCACCATCGGATTGTCGTGTTGGCGCAACAGGGCCTCCGCCTCGTCTGCCGTCAGTTCGTCCGGCGACCGGTCGGCCGGGTCGCCGACGCTCTCCCACACCGCACGCAGGGTCGTCGCGCGGTCGGGCACTTCGGTGACCAGCCCGGTCAGCGGTGCCGAGTCGAGCACCGCCAGCAGTTCCACCTCCTCCCCCGCTTCGCGCAGGCGTACGGCGACCTCGTGGGCGACGAGCCCTCCGAAGGACCAGCCGACGAGCCGGTACGGGCCGGCGCAGACCTTGCGGATCCTGGCCAGGTAGTCGTCGGCGAGTTCGGTGAGGGATTCCGGCAGTGCGCCGTCGTCGTCGCAGCCGGGAGCCTGCAGCGCGTGGATCGGAACGGTGTGCGGCAGGGCGCGGAGCAGCCCCGCGTACCGCCAGCCGAGCCCACTGGCCGGGGGGAAGCAGAAGACCGGTGCCGCCGTGCCCTGGGCGCGCAGGGGCAGCATGACGTCGAAGGCCGCGCTCCGTGCGATCCCGCCGCCCACGAGGTGCTGGGCGGCGAACTCTGCGACCGTCGGGGTGCGGAACAGGTCGCTGATGGTCGGTTGCCCGCCGAGCCGACGCCGGATCCGCCCGATCAACTGGATCGCCAGCAGGGAGTCTCCGCCGAGGGCGAAGAAGTCGTCGTGCACACCGACCTCGGGCACCCCCAGCACTTCGCCGTAGAGAGCGCAGAGCGCTTCTTCCAGACGGGTCGTCGGGGCGACGCGGTGGCGCGGCTCGCTCGTCGGGGCGGTGAGTGCGGCGCGGTCGACCTTGCCGTTGACCGTGACGGGCAGGGCGTCGTGGACGACGACCGACGCCGGCACCAGATACCTGGGGAGTAGCGCCTTTGCGTGGCGCAGGAGTGCGTCGGAGTCGAGTGGGCTGCCGGCGGCCGGTACGACGTGCGCCACCAGACGCGGGTCCCCCGACGGGGCGTGGGAGACCACCACGACGCAGTGGGCCACGCTGCGATGCCCGGACAGGACCGCCTCGGCTTCGCCCGGCTCGACGCGGAACCCGCGGATCTTGACCTGTTCGTCGCCACGGCCGACGAACTCCAGCAGGCCGTCCGCGTTCAGCCGTGCGAGGTCACCGGTGCGGTACGCGCGGCCCCCGGTGCCGCCCGGGTCGGCGACGAACCGGCTCGCGGTGAGCTGAGGCTGCCCCGTGTACCCCCGGCCGACTCCGTCACCCGCGACGTAGACTTCGCCGACCGTCTCCCGGGGCACCGGGCGCAGGAGGTGGTCCAGCAGGTGCACGCGGGTGGACGGCAGAGGCAGACCGAGGGGGACGGTCCCCTCGACGGAGTCGTGGCCGCACATCGGGTGGACCGTGGCGAACACCGTCGTCTCGGTCGGACCGTAGCCGTTCACCAGGGTCAGGTGGGGGTGTCGGCGCAGGACCTCACGGACGGCGGTCGCCGGGACGACGTCGCCCCCGGTCCACACCTCGTCCAGTCCCTCGAAGCAGGACGGCTCCTCTTCGGCGAGGATCCGGAACAGGCCGGCGGTCAACCACACCCAGGTGACCCGCTCATCGCGGATGACCTCGGTGAGGGCGGCGAGGTCGACGTCACCGGGCGGCGCCAGGACCAACGTGCCGCCGTTGAGCAGGGTGCCCCAGACCTCCAGCGTCGACGCGTCGAAGGCGAGGGGACTGTGCACCAGCACCCGGCGCGGGCCGCGCAGCGCCGGGGTGCGGGCGAGCCAGGCCATCTCGCGCCGGGTGATCACCACGCCCTTGGGGCGCCCGGTGGATCCCGACGTATACATGACGTATCCGGCCACCCGCACCGGCACCGGCACCGGACCGTCGCCGTCGTCCGGCGCCGTGGCGGTGGTCGGGTCCAGGACCGGGAGCCCGAAGGCCACGGCCGTCTCCACGTCGGACAGCACCAGGGACGCCCGGGACTCGACGAGGACTGAGCGCATCCGCTCGGGCGGGAACCTGTGGTCGAGCGGTACGTACGCGGCGCCCGCCTTCAGCACCCCGAGGAGGGCCGCGACCATCGCGGGCGTACGGTCGAGCAGCACCGCCACCGTGCTCTCTGCTCGCGCACCCGCGGCCACCAGCGCCCGCGCCAGCCGGTCGGACCACGCATCGAGTTCGGCGTAGGTGACGGTCGTTCCCCTGCCGGTCACGGCGGGGGCCTCGGGCGTCAGCGCCACGTGTTCGGCGAAGACGGCGATCGGGTCCCGGACGTCCTCCGCGACGGTCGCAGCAAGCGGCGCAGCAGTCTCCCGGTGCTCGACCACCCGATCGACGAGCCGGTCGGCGTCGGTCGCCATCGCTTCCAGGACGTCGAGGACCCACGTCATGATCTGCCGGGCCCGGTCCTCGGAGATCAGGTCGACGCGGTGGATCAGCCGCAGGCCGATCCCTCCGGGGTGGGCAGCCGCCACGAGACCGACCGGGTAGTGGATCGAGTCCCTGGCCTGCTCCAGCCCGACGGCCCCCTCGTTCGAACCCAGTTGGACGGCGCCGCCACCCGTCGGGTAGTTCTCGAACGCCACTGCCGTGTCGAACAGGTCATCCACGCCGGCGACTCGGTGGATCGCGGTGAGGCCGAAGTGGTGTGCCTCGCCGAGGGCTGCCTGTTCCGCCTGGAAGCGGCGCAGCAGGTCCGCGACGGTTTCGCCGGGGGACGGGTTCAACCGGACCGGCACGGTGTTGATGAAGCAGCCGATCATCGACTCGATCCCGGGTACGGCCGGTGGCCGCCCCGACACCACGCTGCCGAAGACCACGTCCCGCTGGCCGGTGAGACGCCCGAGGACGAGCCCCCAGGCGACGTGCACCAGGCTGCTGGTCGTGACGCCGAGCGCGCGGGCGGTGGCCCGTATGCGGCTCGCCGCTGCCTCGGCCACTTGTCGTCTCACCTCCTGGCGGGGGCCGCCGGTGCCGTGGGCGGCACCGCGCGCCAGGTGGCAGCCCTCCACGCCGGACAGCGCGGTGCGCCAAGCCTGTTCGGCCGCAGCGCGGTCCTGCCGGGCGAGCCAGGACGCATAGGTCCGCAGGGGGGTGACGGCGGGCAGCCGGGGAGCGGCGTCCGCGCCCCCGTAGGCATCGGCGATCTCGCGCAGCAACAGCGGTAGGGACCAGCCGTCCAGCAGGATGTGGTGGTTGGTCACGACGAGACGGGCCGCTTCCTCGGGCACGCGCACCCACAGGAACCTGATCAGCGGTGGTTCAGCCAGGTCGAAGCCCGCCCGGCGTTCCGCCGCCGCCACGGCGGCCACCCCTGAGGCGTCCGCGACCTCGCGCTCTTCCCAGGGCACGGCTGTTTGTCGGGGAATCACTTGGACCGGCGGCCCGTCAGGTGGCTGGACGAACGCAGCACGCAGCGCCTCGTGGCGGTCGACGACCGTCTGGACCGCCCGGTGGACGGCCCGGGGGTCCAGGTCGCCGGGGACGGTGAGGACGGTCTGCACCACGTACGGGTCGTCCTGCTCGCCGTCGGGGTCGTCGAGGTCGTCGAGGAGTGCGTGGAAGAGCAGTCCTTGCTGCAGCGGGGTGCCGGGCAGCACGTCCGACGGGTCCGGCCACCTCTCCTCGATCCAGTCCACCTGCCGTTGGGTCAGGTCGACGAGGGGGAAGTCTGACGGGGTGCGGGTGGGAGTCGCGCCGTGCGCGTGGCGGACGGTGCCTTCGAGGGCCTCGAACCAGAGGTCGGCGAGGTCTGCGACGTCCTGTTCCGCCAGCACACCGGTCGGCCACGTCCAGTGTGCGACCAGCCGGGGCCCGTCCGGGGCGTCCCTGACCATGGTGTTGAGCACGAGGGCATGGGCCACGGAGCGTGTGGACTGCTCCCCCGCGGGCGCCGTGTCGGGCGCCGTGTCGGCGGAGCCGGGCAGCCGTCCGAGGTAGTTGACGCAGATCTGGGGTGCCCCCGAGCGCGCCAACAGCGGCATGCTCTGGGGGTTGAGGTAACGCAGCAGACCGAACCCGAGCCCGGCGTCCGCCACCGACCTGAGCTGTTCCTTGACCCGTTTCACCGCCGAGCCCACCGCGGGGGCGCCGCTTTGGACGTCCGTCCACCGCGGTGCGCCGGGGTCGAGGGCGACGGGGTGCATCGTGGTGAACCAGCCGACGGTCCGCGTCAGGTCGATGCCGTCCTGTTCGATGCGACCGTGCCCCTCCACGTCGAGCAGGACGGCGCCGGTGGACGGGGTGCTCCGACGGGCCCGCCACTCGTTGAGCGCCAGGGCGAAGGCGGTGTACAGCACGTCGGGCATCCGTGCGTGGAACGCCGCGGGGACCTCGGCGAGCAGCGGAGCCGTCGTCTGCGGCGAAGCCGTCCTCAGCAGCGATCGAGTGGTGGCGACGGTGTCCTCGAAGGGGTCGAGTGCCCGGTGGCCGATGCGGGGATCGGGAGTGCGCAGGACGGTTGTCCAGTGGCGGACTTCGGCGAGCCGGGTGCGGTCCGCGGCGGCGGCGACCAGCCACTCGGCCCAGCGTTTGAAGGAGGTGCCGACCGGGGCCAGTTCGATCGCTCGTCCCTCGACGAGGGCGGTGCACGCCTCGCCGAAGTCCCCTGCGATGATCCGCCACGACACGGCGTCGACGACGAGGTGGTGGGCGGTGAGGACGAGCAGCGCCGGTGCGCCCGGGCTTCCGGGCAGCCACACCGCGGCCAGCATGACGCCTGCGTCGGGGTCGAGCCGGTCCCGGGCGTCGGCCACCGAGCGGGCCGCGAGCGCCGTGCGTTCGTCGGTGGACAGGGTTGCCGCGTCCAAGGTCACCAGGAGGTCCCGCGCGTCGACGGCTCCCGGTGCGGGGACGTCCAGGGCCCACAGCTGCGTGTGGGCGTCGCGGGTCAGGCGCATCCGCAGGGCGTCATGGTGGTCGAGGAGCGTCTGCAGGACGGTGGTGACGTGCCCTTCGTCGAGGCCGGCGGGGACCTCGACGGCGACGGACTGTTCGAAGCCCGTGATGTCCTCGCCCTGTTCCCGCAGCCAGTGCATGACGGGCGTCAGCGGAACCGGGCCCACTCCCGCGTCGGGCACCTGCCGGGGTGCGGGGCGGCCGGACGCCGCCACGGCGGCCAGTTCCGCGATCACTGGGTGTTCGAAGACGTCCCGTGCGGTCAGGGCGAGCCCTTCCCGGCCCGCCCGGCTGACCAGTTGGATGGCGAGGATGCTGTCGCCGCCGAGTTCGAAGAAGTGCCCGTCGGCGGGTACGTCGTGCGCACCGAGCAGGTCGGCGCTCAGCCGGCACAGGACGCGCTCGTGCTCGGTGACCGGTCGACGGCCCGACGCCCCTGCGGCGCCCGTTGCGGTGGCGTCGGGGGCGGGCAGCTTCGCGCGGTCCACCTTGCCGTGGGCGGTGACGGGGAGGGTCGGGAGGGGGACCAGCGCGGACGGCACGAGGTGGTCGGGGACCCGCTCGGCGAGCCAGCTGCGCAGTTGCGGTAGGTCGACTCCGTCCGGCTCGGCGACGACGTACCCCGCGAGCCGTTGTCCGTCACCGGTGGTGAAGGTTGCCGCGGCGGCGGCGTGCACCGCGGGGTGTTCCAGGAGGACGTGTTCGAGTTCGCCGAGCTCGACCCGGTTGCCGCGGATCTTCACCTGCCCGTCGGCCCGGCCGACGAACTCCAACTCGTCGCCCCGGCGCCGACGGACCAGGTCGCCGGTGCGGTACATGCGCCCGCCCGGTGCGCCGTGGGGGTCGGCGAGGAAGCGGCCCGCGGTCACGGCCGGCTCGCCGCGGTAGCCCCGGGCGAGGCCGGGGCCGGCGAGGTAGAGCTCGCCGACCATGCCGGGGAGGACCGGGCGCAGCCCGGGATCCAGCACGTAGGCCTTGGCGTTGGCGATCGGTCGGCCGAGGGGTGGTCGGCCGTTGCCGGCCAGCGGCTCGCTGATGGTCGCGGTCACCGAGGTCTCGGTGGGGCCGTAGACGTTCAGGACCCGGCAGGAGGACGACCATCGGGCCACCAGCGCGCCGGGCACCTGCTCGCCGGCGAGCGCGAGGACGAAGCCCGCCGGCAGGGTGCCGGGGCGGATGCGGGAGGCGACGGTCGTGGTCAGCGTCGCATGGGTGACGCGGTGGGCGGAGACGATGTCGGCCAGGTTCGCCGCCGCGGTGACCCGGTCGGTGCCGGGCAGGATCACGGTCGCGCCCGCCGAGAGCGTGAACAGGAGGTCCGCGGTGGCCGCGTCGAACCCGGGGGAAGCGAATTGCAGGACGCGGGCGTCTGGCTCCACGGGGTACATCTCGATGGAGCCGGCGGCCAGGTGGGGCAGGCCGCGGTGGGTCACCAGCACCCCGCGCGGGGTGCCGGTCGACCCCGAGGTGTGGATCAGGTAGGCGGCGTGGTCGGGTGACCACGGCCCTGCTCGGTCCGCGTCGGTGGGGTCGTGGGCGGGAAGTTCCGGCAGGCCCTCCCGAACGTCCAGTGCGGGTACCGGCACGGGCCCCGGGCCACCCGCGGTCAAGACGAGAACGGGCGCCGCCCGGTCGAACAGCAGGCGCACCCGCTCGGCGGGATAGTCGGGGTCCACCGGCAGGTACGCCGCACCGGACTTCAGCACCGCCAGCAGGGCCACGACGAGGTCGACGGACTGCGGCAGGTGGAGCGCGACGATCTGCTCCGCCCGAACGCCGACGGCGATGAGCCGGTGGGCCAGCCGGTTCGCGCGTTCGTTGAGTTCCCGGTAGCTGACCCGCTGTTCGCCGCAGACGACGGCCTCGTGGTCCCGGCGGTCCGATGCCTGGCGTTCGAACGCGGCCAGTGGGTGTTCGAGCGGTACGGCGCGGGTGGAGTCGTTCCAGGGGAACGGGTCTGCGCCCGCCTCCAGGTCCACGGCCCCGATGCGCACGGTTGGATCGGCGGCGACCCGGTCCAAGAAGCGCACCAGCCGCGCCGCCAGTTCCTCCCCTGACGACGGGTCGAAGAGGTCCGTGGCGAGCTCCAGGGCACCCGTGAGCCCCGCGTGCTCCCCGTCGGGGCCCCGGTGTTCGGCGACGTTCACGGCGAGGTCGTACTTCGCGGCGAGATGTCCGGTGGGGTGGGAGCTCACCCGCACCCCGTCGAGGTGCAGCGGGGCGTCGCCGTACTGGTCGAACGCCAGCAGGACCTGCATCAGCGGGCTGCGGGCCATCGACCGTTCGACGCCGAGGGCATCGACGAGCCGTTCGAAGGGCACGTCCTGGTGGGCGTAGGCGGCCAGGTCGGTACTGCGGACCCGGTCCAACAGGGTGGTGAACTCCGGGTCGCCGCTGGTGTCGGTGCGCAGGACCAGGGTGTTGGCGAAGAACCCGATCAGCTGGTCCAGGGCGCTGTCGTCGCGGCCGACGACGGGGGTGCCGATGGGCACGTCGGTGCCGGCGCCGTGTCGGGTGAGGACCGCCGCCAGGGCCGCGTGTAGGACCATGAAGAGCGTCACGCCGCGGCGTTCGGCGAGCCGGGCGAGCGAGCGGTGGGTGCCTGCGGAGACGGCGTACTCGACGAGCGCGCCCCGGTGGCTGGCGACGCCCGGGCGCGGGCGGTCGGTGAGCAGCGCGAGTTCCTCGGGCGCCCCGGTCAGGGTCTCGGTCCAGTGTCGGAGCTGCCGGGCGACCAGGCTGTCGGGGTCGCTCTCGTCCCCGAGCACGGCGCGCTGCCACAGGGCGTAGTCGGCGTACTGCACCGGCAGGGGCTCCCACCGGGGCGCCTTCGACCGCTTCCGGGCCGCGTAGGCGGTGGACAGGTCCGCGGCGAGCGGTCCGAGGGACGCCCCGTCGCCCGCGATGTGGTGCAGGACGACCGACAGCACGTGGTCGTCGGGTGCGAGGGTGAACAGGCGCGCCCTGAAGGGGGGTTCCTGGGCCAGGTCGAAGGCGTGTGCCGATGCAGTGGCCAGTTCCGCGGCCAGCGCGGCGGGGGTGACGGCACGGAGGTCCGTGCCCGGCCAGATGTCGTCGACGGCCAGGACCCGCTGGTGGGGCACTCCGTCGTGGCTGTCGATGACGGTGCGCAGCACTTCGTGGCGGTCCACGAGGTCCCGCAGGGCGGCCTGGAGCGCCGTCGTGTCCAGGGGTCCTTCCAGGCGCACTGCGAAGGGGATGTTGTACGTCGCCGACGGCCCCTCCAACCGGTCGAGCACCCACAGCCGCTGCTGGGCGAAGGACAGCGGGACGCGCTGCGGCCGGGTGGCCCCGGTGATGCGCGGACGGACGGGTGCCTCCCGGTCGAGCACCGTGTCGAGGGCGCGTACCGTCGGCGCCTCGAAGAGCTGTCGGATGGGGACCTGCGCCCCCAGTTCGTCCCGGATCCGCCCGATCAGCCGGACGGCGAGCAGGGAGTGCCCGCCGAGGGCGAAGAAGTCGTCGTCGACGCCGACCGACGGGTGTTCGAGCACTTCGGCGAAGAGCGCGCACAGGGCCTCTTGACGCGGTGTGCCCGGCGCCGCAACGGCTGTGGGCCGGGGGTCCGGTTCGGGGGGCGAGGGGGCGGTGGTGAGGGTGTACTGGGCGGGCACGAGGTGGTCCGGCAGCCACCGGGCGGCGAACGCGCGCAGTGCGTCGACGTCCAGCGTCGTGCCGTCGGGTGCCAGGGCGTGCACCACGATCGTCGGTTCCCCCGTCGCGGCGTCGTGCCGCGCCACGGCGGCGACCTGCTGGACGCCTTCGTACTCGGTCAGGACGTCCTCGATCCGGGCGAGGTCGATCCCGCGTGCGACGGGCGCCGCGACGAGGTGGCGGTCGAGCGCGTCCCCGGCTGTCAGGTCGACGGCGTTGATCCGCACGGAGCCGTCGGTCGCCACGGTCTGGAGCAACCGCTGGAGCCGTGCCACGATCCGCTCCACCGTGATGCGGTCGAAGAGGTCGGAGCGGTACTCCACCATTCCGGCGACGCCGGCGGGGCGGCCCGCGGCCGGTGTGCGCTCGGCGAGGTTGAAGCCGAGGTCGAAGTTGACCGCGCCCACGTCGAGCGGTTCGCCGCTGATCCGTACGCCCGGGAGGGACAGCTCGGTCCGGGGGGCGTTCTGGAGCACCATCATGACCTGGAAGAGGGGGTGGCGGCCTGGGGAGCGCTCCGGGTTCAGCGCCTCCACGAGCTGTTCGAACGGCAGGTCCTGGTTGTCGTAGGCCGCGAGGGCGGCGTGGCGGGTCCGGTCGACGAGTTCGCCGAACTCGGGGTCGCCGGAGGTGTCCACCCGCAGGACCTGGGTGTTGACGAAGAACCCGACCAGGTCCTCGGTGGCGGTGTCCGTCCGCCCGGCGATCGCGCTGCCGAGCAGGATGTCGCTGCCTGCGCCGACCCTGGTCAGCAGGGCGGCGACGGCGCTCTGGAGCACCATGAACAAGGTGGCGCGGTGGGCCCGTGCCAGGTCGAGCAGCCGGGCGTGCAGCTCTTCACCGAGCTCGAAAGTCAACCGTTCGCCCCGTGGCGTGGCCCCGCGTGTCCTGGGTCGGTCGGTGGGCAACTGCGTCTCGGCGGGGGCCGCGGCGAGGTTGCGGCGCCAGTACGCGAGTTGCTGCGCCATCGCGCTGTCCGGGTCTGCGGGGCTGCCGAGCGCCGCTCGCTGCCAGAGTGCGTAGTCGGCGTACTGCACCGGCAGGGGGGTCCACGCGGGGGCCCGGCCCTCGGCCCGGTTGCGGTACGCCTCGGTGAGGTCGCGGGCGAGCGGCGCGATCGACCAGCCGTCGGCCGCTATGTGGTGCAGGACCAACAGCAGTACGTGCTCGCTGTCTTCCAGCGCGTACAGCGTCGCACGCAGCGGGAGGTCCCTCGTCACGTCGAAGGGTGCTCGGCTGACCTCGGCGATGGCCGCCTCCAGGGCGCCCGGCGTGGTGGTGACGACGGGAAGCCCGGGCCGTGCTTCGGCCACGGGCAGCACGACCTGGGCAGGTTCGCCGCCGTCGTCGGGGAAGACGGTGCGCAGGGCCTCGTGCCGCTCGACGAGGTCACCGAGCGCCGCGTGGAGCGCTTGTCGGTCGATCCGTCCGCTCAGGCGCAGCACCGTCGGCAGGTTGTAGCTCGGCGAGGCGGTCTCGAAGCGGTTGAGGAACCACAGGCGCAGTTGTGCGTACGACAGCGGGATGCGCTCGGGACGCGGCACCGCGGTCAGCGGCGGTCGCGCGGGGGCGGCGGCGTCGAGCCGTTCGCACAGGGCGGCGACGGTGGCCCCTTCGAAGACGCGTCGAATGGGGATCTCGATGCCGGTGACGGACCTGATGCGGCTGACGAGTCGGGTGGCGAGCAGGGAGTGGCCGCCCAGGGCGAAGAAGTTGTCGTCGATGGTCACCGCCGGCACCGCGAGCACCTCCGCGAACAGCTCGCACAGCACCTGTTCCCGGGGGGTGCGGGGCGGGCGGCCGGAGGAGAGGACCGCGAAGTCCGGCTTGGGCAGGGCTGCCCGGTCGAGCTTGCCGTTGGCGTTGAGGGGGAGTTCGTCGAGGACGACGAAGGCGGCGGGGATCATGTAGTCCGGCAGCCAGCGGCGCAGCCCTGTGCGCAGTTGGTCGCTGAAGGTGCGCAGGCGGCGGGTGCGGGCGGGGCTGTTGGCGTGTTCGTGCGCGCTGTCGGCTACCGGCCCGCCCGGGTAGGCGACGACCCTTGCAGCGTCGGCGTGTGCGGGGAGGAAGACCACGTCGAGGCAGTCGTCGCGGCCCTGCGCCGAGAAGGTGGTCACCGTCTGGAACCCCAGGTCGTCACCCAGGTCGTGCAGGTCTTCGGGGTCGACTCCCCCGCCCTGTGCCGCAGCGGCGGCGACCACCCGGGCGAGCCCGCTGCCGCGCCGTACCTCCTGCAGCGCGTCGTACTCGGCGAGCAGTCGGCCGTTGGGCACTGCGGCGAGACGCAGTCCCTCCGGCGCCTCGCGCAGGGCCCCGGCGAGTGCGTCGAGCGTTCCGAGGGCGGCCCACGGCCGCTCGGGCAGGTGGTCGACCCGGGTGAGGGGGGCGCCTGCCTTGGTGAGCACCACCTCGTAGCGGTAGCGGGACAGTTCGTTGTGGAACCGGCCCCGCTTGAGACGGATGTCCACTCCTGCGACGTCGGGGCGGGAGCGGGCGAGGGCGACGAAGAAGTCGGGGGCCAGCAGCAGTTCCTCCTCCCCCGCCACGCGTTGCTCCACGAGGGCCCGGACGGCGGAGGCGTCGGTGGTGTCGCCGGTGCGTCGGGCGACGGCGACCGCGGTTTGCAGGCAGCGCAGCAGGCGCAGGTTGCGGATGTCGCCGAGGACGACGGACCCTCCGGGCACCAGGAGGTCCAGGCACCGGTCGAGGACGTCGACGAGGTAGCCGGCGTGCGGGAAGTACTGGACGACGGAGTTGAGCACGATGGTGTCGAAGAAGTCGCGGGGCAGCCCGCTCGTGTCATCGGCGCTCTGCACCCTCAACTCGACGGAAGGTTCGTCCTCGCCGTGCGTGTGCCAACGTTCGCCGAGTTGCGCGATGACCGACGGGGAGAAGTCGGTCCCCCAGTACGCGGCGCAGTGCGGGGCCAGTCGGGAGAGCAGCAGGCCGTTGCCGACGCCGATCTCCAGGACGTGTCGGGGCCGCAGTCGCAGCACCTGTTCGACGGCCGCCGCACGCCACCGGGTCATCTCCGACAGCGGCAGGTGCCGGCCGTCGTAGCTGCTCTGCCACACCGTGAAGTCCTCCCAGAAGCCGCCGTCGGCCACCTGGTCGGCGTAGAGCGCGTCGTACAGGTCGCGCCAGCTGTCGACCTGTTCGTCCTCCTCATGGGCGTCACGTTCGGCGGACCAGGCGGCACCTGGGACGACGTAGCCGACGAGTTGGCGTTCGCCCTCGTCCGCCTCGTGCACCAGGACGGTGGCCTCGACGACGTCGTCCTGGCGGGACAGCGCCGCCTCCACCTCGCCCAGTTCGATGCGGAACCCGCGCACCTTCACCTGGTCGTCGGCGCGGCCGACGAAGTGCAGGCCGCCGGCCCTGCGCCAGCGCATCAGGTCGCCGGTGCGGTACATGCGGCTGCCCAGCGCGTCGAAGGGGTCGGCCACGTAGCGCTGCGCGGTCAACGCGCGGCGGTCGAGGTAGCCGCGGCCCAGGCCCGTTCCGGCGATGTAGAGCTCGCCGGTGACGCCGACGGGCACCGGGGACAGCCGTGCGTCGAGGACGTACATGCGGACGTTCTGGGTCTGGGCGCCCACCGGCGGCGGGCCGTCGGCGGCGGTTCGGGCGGGGTCGAGGGGTGCGAGGGTGCTCCACACGGTGGTCTCGGTGGGCCCGTACAGGTTGACGACCTCCCGGCCCGCTGCCCGCATCCGCTCGGCGAGCGCGGCGCCGAGTGCCTCGCCGCCCACCAGCAGGCGCATGCCGCGCAGCCCGTCGGGGGCTTGGGCGAGCAGGGTGCGGTACAGCGACGGAGTGGCCTGCAGCACGGTGGCGGCGCTGGCGGTGGCGAGTTCGGCGAGCGCTGCGGGGTTGCGGACCTCGTGGGGCTCCGCGATGACGACCCGGCCGCCGTGCAGCAGGGGCAGGTAGACGTCGACCGCGACGATGTCGAACGCGACGGTGGCGACGGCCAGCGTGCAGTCGCTGGCGTTCATCGGGAACCGGGCGGCGAAGCCGGTCAGGTTGTTGATGATGCTCCGGTAGGAGATCACCACTCCCTTGGGGCGGCCGGTGGAGCCGGAGGTGTAGATGACGTACGCGGCGTGGTCGGGCAGGATCGGTGCGGTGCGGTCGCCGTCCTCGACGTCGGAGGCGTCGTGCCCGGCCAGGGTGCCCTCGGTCGCGGGGTCGTCGAGCACGACGCGGGGGACGTCGACCGCGGGCATGTGGGGTGCGACGTCCTCGGTGGTGATCAGCAGGATCGGGGCGGCGTCGCGGATCAGGAACTCCAGCCGCTCCGCGGGATGGGTGGGATCCATGGGCAGGTAGGCACCGCCTGCCTTCTGCACGGCGAGCAGTGCCACGACCATGTCGACGGAGCGGGGCACGGCGAGCGCGACCACGCGCTCCGGCCCCACCCCGCGGGCGATCAGCTCCCGGGCGAGGCGGTTGCTGCGGGCGTTGAGCTGCTCGTAGCTCAGCTCCCTGCCGCCGCACAGAACGGCGGGTGCGTCGGGCGTGGCGGCGGCCCGCTGCTGGATGCACTCGTGCAGGAAGGACGGCGGCAGGGGGTGCCCGGTGGCGTTGCGGGTCTCCAGCAGGTCGCGTTCCTCCGCCGGATCGAGGAGGACGATCTGCTCGATGGGCGTCGCGGAGTCCCGCACCACGGCCCGTAGCACGTTGCCGTACCAGGCGACGATCCGCTGTGCGGTTTCGTGGTCGAAGAGGTCGGTGGCGTACTCGACGGTGCCGTGCAGTCCGCCGGCCGCGCCGGTGTCCGTACGGCGTTCGACCAGGCTGACGAACAGGTCGAACTTGGCGTTGCTGGCGCGGGCGCGGCGGGGGCTCACGGCGAGGCCGGGCAGGTCGAAGGTGACGCCGTCCACGTTCTGGAGCGCGAACATCACCTGGAACAGGGCGTTCTGCGACAGCGAGCGCGCCGGGTTGACCGTCTCCACCAGGTGCTCGAAGGGCAGGTCCTGGTGGGCGTAGGCGTCGAGGTCGGTGGCGCGGACGCGGGCGAGCAGTTCGCGGAAGGTGGGGTTGCCCGAGGTGTCGCAGCGCAGTACGAGGGTGTTGACGAAGAAGCCGACGAGCCGGTCGAGCGCCGTGTCGGTGCGGCCGGCGACGGGTGTGCCCAAGGGGATGTCACCGCCCGCGCCCAGTCGGCTCAGCAGGGCGGCGAAGGCCGCCTGGAGCACCATGAACAGCGTGGCCCGTCCGGTGCGCGCCAGGTCGGCGAGGTGTGCGTGGAGGTCGGCGTCGAGGGCGAAGTCGACGGTGGCGCCGCGGTAGCTGGCGACCGCGGGCCGCGGTCGGTCGACGGGCAGGTCGATCTCCGCCGGGACGCCGTCGAGGGCGGCGGTCCAGTAGGCGAGTTGGCGACCGAGGAGGCTTTCGGCGTCCTGGCCGTCCCCGAGCATGCGGTGCTGCCACAGCGCGTAGTCGGCGTACTGCACCGGCAGGGGTGCCCAGGTGGGCTCCGCGCCGCTGCGCCGGGCCGCGTAGGCGGTGGCGAGGTCGCCCAGCAACGGGTTCAGGGAGGAGCCGTCACCGGCGATGTGGTGCAGGAGCAGGACGAGGACGTGCTGCTCGGGTCGGCTGCGGGAGGTGAACGCCCAGGCCCGCAGTGGCGGTTCACCGGCGAGGTCGAAGCCGTGTCCGACGGCGGTGCGCACTGCTTCGTCGAACCCGTCGGGGTCCACGGTGGCCGCGGTCAGGTGGGCCTCGACGGTCCCGGGACCCAGGACGACCTGGTGCGGCGTGCCGTCGTGTTCGGGGAAGACGGTGCGCAGGCTCTCGTGACGCAGCATCACGTCGTCCAGGGCGGCGCGCAGTGCGTCGGTGTCCAGGACGCCTTCGAGGTCCAGGACGACGGGGATGTTGTACGTGGGGCCCTGCCCCTCCAGCTGGTTGATGAACCACAGCCGTCGCTGCGCGAACGACAGCGGGACGCGTTCGGGGCGCGGTCCGGGGCGCAACAGCGGTCGGGTGGCCGCTGCCGGGTCGAGGGCGGCGGCCAGCCCGGCGACGGTCGGGGTGGCGAACAGCTGCCGTAGGGCGACCTCGACGCCGAACGTGGCACGGATCCGGTTGACCAGCCGGGTGGCGAGCAGCGAGTGTCCGCCGACGGCGAAGAAGTCGTCGTCGACTCCGGTCTCCGGGCGGTGCAGCACCTCGCTGAACAGGTCGCACAGGATGGCCTCGCGCGGGGTGCGCGGTCGGCGTCCCGTACCGGCGGGGCGGTGGGGCTCCGGAAGTGCGCGGCGGTCGACCTTGCCGCTCGGGCCGATGGGCAGCTCCGCCAGGGTGGTGAAGGAGGCGGGCACCATGTACTCGGGCAGCGTCGCGGCGGCCAGCTCCCGCACGGCGGCGGTGTCGGCGTCGGGTGCGGCGAGCAGATAGGCGGCCAGCTCCTGGCCGTGGGCGACGACCACGGCCCGGCGGACGGCCGGGTGGCGGGTCAGCACCGCCTCGATCTCACCGAGTTCGACCCGGAAGCCCCTGACCTTCACCTGGTCGTCGGTCCTGCCGAGGAACTCCAGGGCTCCGTCGGGCCTGCGGCGCACCAGGTCGCCGGTGCGGTACATCCGCTCCCCCGAGGCCCAGGGGTGGGCGACGAAGCGTTGCGCGGTCAGCCCGGGCCGGTCCAGGTAGCCGCGGGCGAGCTGGGCGCCCGACAGGTAGAGCTCACCCGCCACGCCGGGCAGCGCGGGCCGCAGGTAGGGGTCGAGGACGTGGGTCTGGGTGTTCCAACCGGGGCGGCCGATCGGCACGGCGCCGTCGTCCCGGACGTCCCAGGCGGTCACGTCCACCGCCGCCTCGGTGGGGCCGTAGAAGTTGACCAGGTCGGCGTCGAGCCGTCGTCGGAACGACGCGGCGAGGTCCGCCGGCAGGGCCTCGCCGCTGCACACCACCAGCCGCAGCGCGTCACAGCCGGCCGCCGTCGGCTCCTCCAGGAAGACCTGCAGCATCGCGGGCACGAAGTGGGCCGTCGTGATCCGTTCGCGTTGGATCAGCTCGGCCAAGTACCGCGGGTCCTTGTGGCCTTCGGGCCGTGCCAGGACCAAGGTGGCACCGGTGATCAGCGGCCAGAAGAACTCCCACACGGACACGTCGAAGCTGGACGGGGTCTTCTGCAACACCCGGTCGCCCGCTGTCAGCGGGTAGGTGTGCTGCATCCACAGCAGTCGGTTCACGATCGCCGCGTGGCTGACCACCACGCCCTTGGGGCGGCCGGTGGAGCCGGAGGTGTAGATGACGTACGCGGCGCTCGCGGGCCGGACCGGCGCGCCCGGCGCCCCGGGACCTTCCTTCGGCTCCCCGTGCACCTGGGCCGGGTCGTCGAGGACGACCGCGGGTCGGGCGTCGTGTCTCAGGAAGGCGGTGCGCTCCGCCGGGTAGCCCGGGTCGATCGGCAGGTAGGCGGCTCCCGTCCGGTGCACGGCGCACAAGGCCACCACCAGTTCGACGCTGCGGGGCAGGGCGAGGGCCACTGTGCGGTCGGGGCCGGCGCCCTGCTGGACGAGGAGGTGGGCGAGCCGGTCGGCCCAGGCGTCGAGTTCGGCGTAGGTGAGGGTGGCGTCCTCGCCGACGACGGCGACGGCATCGGGGGTGCGCGCGGCCTGTGCCCTGACCAGGGTGGGCAGGTCGGTTGCGGGAAGGTCCTGGTCGGGGCCGCGGACATGGGCCAGGTCCTGCTGCGTCTCCTCGTCGAAGGGGCTGGCGGTGCGGGCGGTGCGCCGCTGCGGGGTGGTGGCCAGTTCGTCGAGCAGGGTGACGAGGGCTTCGCCGACGCGACGGGCGCGGTGGGCGTCGACGGCGTCGGTGCGGTGCATGACGCGCAGTTCCAGGGCGTCGTCGCGCAGGGAGGCGCCGAGGCTCAGCGGATAGTGCATGGCGTCTTCGGCGTGTTCGACCCGGACGCGGAGGCCGTCGACGGCGGTGTGTGCGTCATCCCGGTCGACGGGGTAGTTCTCGAACACCACCGCGGTGTCGAAGAGTTCCGCGACGCCGGTGAGCCGGTTCAGGTCGGCGAGGCTGAGGTACTGGTGGTCGGCGAGGGCCGACTGGTCGCCCTGGATCCGTGTGGCGAGGTCGCCGAGGGACTCCGACGCGTCGAGCCGCACGCGCACGGGCACGGTGTTGATCAGGAGGCCGACCATGGTCTCGATGCCGGGCAGCACAGGCGGCCGGCCGGAGACCACGGAGCCGAAGACCACGTCGGTGCGGCCGGTGAGCCGGGCCAGCAGCAGGGCCCACGCGGCGTGCACGGCGGTGCTGACCGTGATGCGCAGGTCCCTGGCCGTCCGCCGCAGCGCGTCGGTGGCACCGGGACTCAACCTCACGGTGACGTACGCGTGACGGGACGCCCCGGTGGGCGACTGGCTCCCGCCCGGTGCCCCGACGAGGGTGCCGCCGTCCAGCCCGGCCAGCACGTCGGCCCACACCCGTCGGGACGCCTCGCGGTCGCGTTCGGACAACCACCGCAGGTACTCCCGATAGGGCGTGACGGCGGGCAGGTGGCCGTCGTCGCCGTCCGCGGCGTACACGGAGAACAGCTCGCGCAGCAGCAGCGGGCCGGACCAGCCGTCGAGGAGGATGTGGTGGTTGGTCACCACCAGCCGGTGGGCCCCGGGGCCGAGTCGGACCAGGGCGAACCTGATCAGCGGCGGTCGGGCGAGGTCGAACCCGGCTTCGCGGTCCGCTTGCAGCAGACGGGCCAGTTCGGCTTCCCGCTGCCCGCTCGGCAGGCCGCCGAGGTCCCGTTCCTCCCAGGCCACGTCCACGCGGCGCGGGACGACTTGGATGGGGGTGCCCTCGCGCTGGCTGTGGAAGCCGGCTCGCAGGTTCTGGTGTCGCGTCAAGATCCGCTCCGCCGCCCGGCGCAGGCCGTCGGCGCGGAGCGGTCCGTCGAGCGCCAGGACGAGCTGGACCACGTAGGGGTCCGGCTGCCCGACCCCCAGTTGGGCGTGGAAGAGCAGGCCCTCCTGGAGGGGGGACAGCGGCAGTACGTCGGCGACTGCGGAACGGTCCATCACAGGCTCCACTCCTCTTCGAGCTGGTCCAGTTCGTCCTGGTTGAGCGAGACCAGGGGCACATCGGAAGGGGTATGGACGGCGCGGGCGCCCGAGCGGGCCCGGGTGCACAGCGCGGCCAGCGCCTCCTGCCACAGGGCCGCGAAGTCGGCGACCTCGCGTTCGTCGACGAGGGCGCGCGCCCAGCTCCAGGTGACCGAGAACTCGGGGCCGTGGGGCAGGTCGCGGCAGACCACGGCCAGCTCCAGGAGGTGGGGCACGGGCATGAGCGGATCGGCGGGCGGTACGGGCACGGGTTCGGCGACGGGCATCCAGTCGGTCCCGTCGGAGACCTCGACGCGGCCCAGGTAGTTGAAGCCGATCTCGGCGCGCTGGCCGGTGAGCGGTTCACCGGCGCCCTCGGGTGCCAGGTACCGCAGCAGCCCGTAGCCGGTTCCGCCTTCGGGGCATCCGCGGAGCTGCTCCCGCACGCGTCGGGCGACGCGCTCGACCGCTTCGCCCCCGCGCAGGGCGTCCGGCGACACCGTGCCGGGGTCCAGGCGTACGGGGTGCATGCGGGTGAACCAGCCGACCGTACGGGACAGGTCGACGGCATCGTCCCACGTCAGGTCGCGGCCGTGGGCTTCGACGTCGACGAGCACGCCGTGGCCGGGGATGCGCCGTCGGCGGCGCCACTCGCCGGTGGCGAGGGCCAGTGCGGACAGCAGGACCTCGTCGACGCGCAGCTGCAGTGCTTGGCCGGCCTCGCCGAGGGCCGCCCGGGTCAGCTCGGCGGGTACGCGGGTGTGCAGGTGGTCGAGGTCGGCGAAGGTGTCCCGTTCGGGACGGGGTTCCGCCGCGCCGAACACCGTGGGTTCGGCGGCCAGGGTACGGCGCCACCAAGCCAGTTCCTCGCGCCGGCGCGGATCGGCCGCTGCGCCGGACAGTCGTTTCGCCCAGGCCCGGTAGGGGACCGGGACGGGCGCGAGCTCCACGGCGCGGCCCGCCGCCGCGGACCGGTAGGCCGCGGCGAGGTCCGGCAGCAGGATGCGCCACGAGACGCCGTCGACGGCGAGGTGGTGCACGACGATCAGGAGCCGCCCCGGACGGTGTGCGCCGGCGTCGAACCACACGGCCTGCAGCATGGAGCCCTTCCACGGGTCCAGTCGGGCTGCGGCGGCGGTGCCTTCCTCGGCCGGGGTCGCCGCGTCCGTGGCGGTGGCGTCGATCCGGCGCAACACGGTGGCGGCGTCGACGGCGCCCTGCTCGCGCACCTCCAGGGACCAGTCGGGGCGCAGGGCCGCCCGGAGCATGTCGTGGGTGTCGAGCAGTGCTTGCAGAGCGGCGACCAGGGCGTCGTGGTCGGTCGCTGCGGGTACGCGCACCGTGGCTGACTGGTTGAACGCCTCAACGGGACCGCCGAGTTCGCGTAGCCAGTGCACGATCGGCGTGGCCGGCACGACTCCGGTCGCGCCGTCGGGGACCCCTTGTGCGCGGTGGGCGCCGTCGGTGGCCGGTCGTGCCACCCGGGCGAGGTCGGCGACCGTCTGGTGGGTGAACACGTCACGGACGCTCAGCAGCAGACCTGCGTCCCGCATGCGGCTGACGAGTTGGATGAAGACGATGCTGTCGCCGCCGAGGTCGAAGAAGTTGTCGTCGATCCCGACGGAGTCGAGCCGCAGCAGGTCGGCGACGGCCGTGCACAGCAGGGCCTCGGTGCGGTCTCGGGGCGCGCGGGCGGCCGTCGTCCGCAACGTCGCGGGCGCGGGCAGGGCCGCCCGGTCGACCTTGCCGTTGCGAGTGAGCGGCAGTTCGTGGAGAAGGACGAACGCGCTCGGCAGCATGTGCGCCGGCACCCGCTGCGTGAGGTGGGCGCGGAGTGCGTCGTCCGTCGGCGCCGGCCCGCCGGACGCCGGAACGACGTAGCCGATGAGGGCCGACACGCCCGGCCGGTCCTCGCGCAGGACGACCACGGCGCGCGCCACACCGGGGCAGTCGGTGAGCGCCGCCTCGATCTCGCCGGGCTCCACCCGGTGCCCCCGAACCTTCACCTGGTCGTCGGCGCGGCCCAGGAACTCCAGTGCGCCGTCCGTCCGATGGCGCACGAGGTCGCCCGTGCGGTAGAGCCGCTCCCCCGCCGCGCCGAAGGGGTCGGCGACGAACCGCTCCGCCGTCTGTCCGGACCTGCCGAGGTAGCCGCGGGCCAGCCCGGGGCCGGCGAGGTACAACTCGCCCGGTACGCCGAGGGGGACGGGTCGCAGCCGGTCGTCGAGGACGTGGCAGCGGACGTTGTCCAGAGGGCGTCCGATGGGGAGCGAGGCGGCCGGGTCGTCGGCGCGTACCGTGTGCTGCACCGCCGCGAAGGTCGTCTCCGTCGGACCGTAGCTGTTGGTGAGCAGCACGCCCGGCGCCGCTTGCCGTACGCGCTCGGTGGCCTGCGGTGACATCCGCTCGCCACCGGTCCACACCTCGTGCACGCCGTCGAAGCAGCCGGGGTCCGCGGCGGCCAGCGCCTGGAACACGGCGGCCGTCAGCGCCACCCCGGTGATGCCGTGTGCCGCCACCGCGCCGGCGAACAGGTGCGGCTCGGGATGGCGTCGCCAGGGCGCGACGACGGCGCTGCCGCCGGTGAGGACGGGCACCCACAGTTCGAAGGTGGCGGGGTCGAAGGCGATGGAGGTGTGCATCAGGGTGCGTGCGGGGGCGCCGGTGGACCACCACCGGTCGGCCGCCAGGTTCACCACCGAGGCGTCGCTGATCCCGACCCCCTTGGGGGTGCCCGTCGATCCGGAGGTGTGCATCACGTAGGCGAGTTGAGCTGCGTGCCGGGGTCGGCGCCTTCGCGGTGCGCTTGCCGGCGCGTGGTCGTCGGCGAACACGACCGGGACCCGGGAGCTCTCGACCGCGTCGTGGTCGCGCAGTCGGGCGTGGGTCAGCAGCAGCACCGCGCCGACCCGCTCGGCCAGGGCGCTCACCCGGGCCGGGGCGTCGTCCGGGTCGAAGGGGACGTACGCGCCACCGGCCTTGAGGACGGCAAGGGCGGAGACGACGAGGTCCCGCGAGCGCTCTTGGAGCAGCGCCACCCGCGCCTCGGGGGTGACCCCCTCTTCCACGAGCCGGTCGGCGAGCGCCTCGGCCTGCTCGTCGAGTTCGCGGTAGGTGAGGGTGAGTTCGCCGTCGACGACGGCGACGGCTTCGGGGGTACGGGCGCGTTGTGCGGCGAAGGCGTCGGTGATCGCGAGGTCCGGGTCGTCGCGTCGGGCCCCGGTGCCATGGCGGGTGACCAGTGCGCGGGCGTCCGGGCCGAGCAAGTCGACGTCCACGATCCGGTGATCGGGGTCGGCCACCACCGCCCGCAACAGCCGGTCCACCATCGCTGCGAGCCGCTCGACGGTGGGGCGGTCGAACAGATCCGTGGCGTACTGCACGGCGGCCCGGCACCCCTCGGCGCCGTCGTCGACGAAGGCGAACGACAGGTCCGCCTTGGCGGCGCTGGCGTCGGGAAGGGTACGGGTGACGGTGAGCTCCCCGAGGCCGGGCAGGGGTGCGGGGGCGTTCTGCAGGGTGACCATCACCTGGAACAACGGATGGTGGCTCGATGACCTCGCCGGGTTGACCTCCTCCACGACCTGCTCGAACGGCACGTCCTGGTGCGCGAAGGCGGCGAGGTCCGCCTCCCGGGCGCGTGCGACCAACTCGACGAAGGTCGGGTCGCCCGCGGTGGACAGGCGCAGCACCACGGTGTTGACGAAGAAGCCCACGACGTCGTCCAGCGCCTCGTCGCCGCGGCCGGCGACGGGTGTGCCCACCGGAACGTCGTGTCCGGCGCCCAGCCGGCTCAGCAGGGCGGTGACCGCCGCGTGCAGCACCATGAACGGCGTTGCGCCGCAGCGGCGCGCCAGGGCCCTGATCCCGTTCCACGGCCCGGGGTCGATGGCGAAGGCCACCACGTCCGCGGCATGACTCGGTACGGCCGGACGGGGCCGGTCCGCGGGCAGTGGCAGCTCGCCCGGCAGGTCGGCGAGTGCGGACGCCCAGAAGGCAATGCCCTCGTCCGGTGCGTCGTCCGCGTCGCCGCCACCCCCGAGCGCCTGCTGCCACAGCGCGTAGTCCGCGTATTTGACGGCGAGCGGCTGCCACGGCGGCGCGTGCCCGGCAAGGCGGGCGCGGTAGGCGGTGTCGAGGTCGCGCAGCAGCGGGCCGAAGGACAGACCGTCCACGGCGACGTGGTGGAAGAGCAGCACGAGGCGATGGCGCTCGGGCGCGGTGCGCAGCAGCCACGTCCGCATCGGAGGTTCGCGGGTCAGGTCGAAGGCGTACCGCTGCGCCGCCTCGGTGTGGTGGGTCAGCTCCCGCTCGGTGACGTCACGGACCACGCCCCCGGGTCGGGAGGCGGGCCCGGCGAGGATCTCCTGGCGCGGTTCCCCGTCGTCGCCCGGAAGCACGGTCCGCAGCGGTTCGTGCCGTTGGACGAGGTCGATCAGGGCCGCGTCCAGGGCGGACCGGGACAGGGGGCCGGTCACGTCGAGGACGAGGGGGACGTTGTAGGTCGAGGAGTCGGGGTCCAGCCGGTTGAGGAACCACAGCCGGCGCTGAGCCGGGGACAGGGGGATGCGCGACGGTCGGTGCCCGCGGCGCAGGGGGGTCCGCCGTCGGCGGGCACTGGCGAGCTCTCCGGCGAGCGCGCGTACCGTCGGGTGTTCGAAGACGGTACGTGCGGGCAGGTCCCGGCCGAAGACCGAGCGGATCCGGTTGACCAGCCGCATCAGTGACAGGGAGTGTCCGCCGAGGGCGAAGAAGTCGTCGTCGGGGCCGATCCTCTCGGCGCCGAGCACGTCGGTGAACAGGGCGGCCAGCACCTGCTCGGCGCCTTCGGCGAGTACGGTTCCGCTGCCGTGGGCGGTGGCCTGCGGCAGGGCCCGGCGATCCACCTTGCCGCTGCTGGTGAGCGGCAGCTCTGCGAGGACGACGAAGACGGCCGGTACGAGGTGTGCGGGCAGCAACCGGCTGGTCCAGATGCGCAGTTCTTCGGGTGTCGTGGGGGGATCGTCCTGGCCGGTGCCCGGCTCGCACCCAGTCTGCGTCTGCGTCAGGGTCACGTAGGCCACCAGGCCCTGCTCGCGCGCGACCACGACGGCCCTGGACACCGCGGGATGACGGCTGACGACCGTCTCCACCTCTCCTGGTTCCACGCGGAAGCCACGGATCTTCAGCTGGTCGTCGGCCCGGCCGTGGAAGGTGAGCAGACCGTCGGCCGTCCACCGCACGAGGTCCCCGGTGCGGTACATGCGGCTGCCCGGAGGACCGAGGGGGTCGGCCACGAATCCCTGTGCGGTCGCGCCCGGGGCGCCGAGGTAGCCGCGCGCGAGTTGTGCCCCGCAGACGTACAGCTCCCCCGTGACGCCGACGGGCGTCGGATTGAGCCAGGCGTCCAGCACCCGTACGGAAATGTTCGAGCCGGGCCGTCCGATCGGGACGTCGGGCGCGGGGAGGTCGGCCGCCGCGGCGATCGAGTGGAGCACGCACCCGACGGTCGTCTCGGTGGGACCGTACTCGTTGTGGACGGTCGTGCCCGGCGTGCGCGCCAGCCACTTCTCGACCAGGTCCGTGGACAGCCGCTCACCACCGACCACCAGATCGCAGGGGTCGGCGAGCGCGGGGCCCGTGCCGTCCAGCAGCGCCAGATGCGTCGGGGTGACCTTCAGCAGGCTGTACCCGCCGTCGGGCGCGTGCGAGCCTTCCAACGGTCCGACGTCGATCCGGCCGCCGCTGACGAGCGGTGCGAAGACCGTGGTCACGGGCATGTCGAAAGTGATCGGCGAGTGCAGCAGCGTGCGACCGCCCGCACCGGGGTAGGACGCCACCGCCCACGCCACGTAGTGCGCGAGGGCACGGTGCTCGACCACGACCCCCTTGGGCGTGCCCGTGGATCCGGAGGTGTGGATCACGTACGCCGGCTGGCGGGGGTCGGGCGGTGCGAGCGGCGCCGACGTCGGCTCCGGCAGGTCCCGGTCCAGCAGCAGCGACTCGATCGGCAGTCGGTGCGCCAGTTCGGTGGTGGTCACCGCCAACGCCGACGCGGCGCCGTCGACGACGGCTGCGGTCCGTGCCGCGGGGTGGTCCACGTCGAGCGGCAGGTAGCCGGCGCCGGACTTCAGGATTGCCAGTACCGCCACGATCTGCTTCGCGCCGCGCGGCAGCAGGATCGCCACGTACCGTTCGGGACCTGCGCCCCGGTCCACGAGCGCCCGTGCCAGACGGTCCGTCCGCTCGTCCAGGGCCCGGTAGGTCAGCTCGTCGTCGTCCGCGCTGACGGCGACCGCGTCGGGCGTCCGCTGCGCCTGGGCCCTGAACGCCTCCACGACGGTGTCGTACGCCGGGCGGTTTCGGGGCCCGTCCTGGTGGCGGGCGATGCGGGCACGTGCGGAGGGTTCCAGCAGGTCGATGTCACCGAGCCGTACGGCGGGGTCGGCGACCGCCGCCGTCAGGACCTGGCGCAGCATCGTCACCACGCGCTCCGCGGTGGACCGGTCGTACATCTCGGTCGCGTACTCGACGCCTCCGGTCAGGGCGTCGTCCGTGGCGCGCAGCAGGAAGGACAAGTCGAACTTCGCGCGCCCGATCCCCGCGTCGCGCCGTTCGACGGTCAGTTCATCCAGTGCCGGCCGGGTCGCCGGGGCGTTCTGCAGGGTGAGCATCACCTGGAACAGCGGGTGGTGCGCCACGGACCTCGCCGGGTTGACCTCCTCCACGACCTGCTCGAACGGCACGTCCTGGTGCGCGAAGGCGGCGAGGTCCGCCTCCCGGGCGCGTGCGACCAACTCGACGAAGGTCGGGTCGCCCGCGGTGGACAGGCGCAGCACCACGGTGTTGACGAAGAAGCCGATCACGTCGTCGAGCCCGTCGTCCCCGCGCCCGGCGACGACGGTGCCGACCGGCACGTCGACCCCGGCGCCGAGCCGTGACAGCAGCGCGGCCACGGCGGCGTGCAGCACCATGAAGACGCTCGCCCCGTTGGCCCGAGCGAGGCCGCGCACCCCGTCCCACTGTTCGGCCGACAGGTCGAAGGGGACGACGTCACCGGTGAGGTCGGGTGCGGCGGGCCGCGGCCGATCGGTGTGCAGGGTCACCTCGTCGGGCAGGTCCGCCAGGGTCCGGCGCCAGAAGGCCAGTTGGTCGACGAGGCCGGACTCCCGGCCCGGGGCGTCCGCCAGCCGGCGACGTTGCGCCAGCGCCCAGTCCGCGTACTGGGTCGGCAGCGGTGACCAGCCGGGGGGCCGCCCGGCGAGGCGCGATCGGTACGCCGCGTTCAGGTCCCGCAGGAGGACGTCGAGGGACCAGCCGTCGAGGGCGATGTGGTGCAGGACGAGGACGAGGGTGCTGGTGTCGTCGTGCTCCGTCAAAAGCAGTGCGCGCCGGGGCGGTTCGACCGCCAGGTCGAACGGTGTCTCGACGCACGTCCGCACCGCTGCGGCGTGCTCGTCGACGGTGGCCGCCCGCACCTCCAGCCACGGCGGAGCCTCGTCCTGAATCTGCTGGTGGGGCTCGGATCCGGCGAGCGGATAGATCGTGCGCAGGACGTCGTGCCGCTGGACGACGTCCGTCAGGGCAGCGGTGAGGGCCGGGACGTCGAGGGCGCCCCGGACGTCGAGCACGACGGGCACGTGGTACTCGGCGGAGTCCGGCCGCAGTTGGTGCAGAAACCACAGCCGGCGCTGCCCCGGGGACAGCGGCAGCACGGCCGGGCGTTCATGGCGCTGCGGAGCGCTGTGTGCCGGTGCGGCGGTCCGGAGCCGTCGGGCGAGACCGGAGACGGTCGGTGACTCGAAGAAGGCCGCGAGGGCCACCTCGACGCCGAGCCGGCTGCGGATGCGGGACGCCAGCCGGGTGGCCAGCAGCGAGTGGCCCCCCAGGTCGAAGAAGTTGTCGTCGACCGAGACCCGCTCCACGCCCAGGACGTCCGCGAAGAGTTCGCACAGGGCCTCCTCGTCCTCGGTGCCCGGCGCGCGGCTCGCCACAGCGGCGGGTTCCGGAACGGGCAGCGCCTTGCGGTCGGTCTTGCCGTGGGGGGTGAGGGGGATGACGTCGAGTTCGACCACCACGGACGGCACCAGGTGGTCGGGGAGCTCCGCGGCGAGCGCGTCCCGCACGACGCGTGCGCCGCTGCCGCCCACCACGTAGCCGACGAGGCGCGGATGTCCCTCGGGGCCGGCTACCACGGACGCCACGGCGTCCGTCACCCCCTGTTGGGCGCGCAACGACGCCTCCACCTCGCCCAGTTCGATGCGGCGCCCCCGGATCTTGACCTGGGTGTCGCGACGGCCGAGGAACTCCAGGTGGCCGCCGGGCAGATAGCGCACGCGGTCGCCCGTGCGGTACATGCGCGTGCCGTCGGCCGCCCAGGGGTCGGCCACGAAGGTGCCAGCCGTCTTGGCGGGATCGTCCAGGTAGCCGCGGCCGACGCCGGTGCCGGCCACGTACAGGTCTGCGACCACTCCCACGGGTACGGGCTGGAGTTCGTCGCCGAGCACGTACAGCCGAGTGTTGCGGACGGCCCTGCCGATGGGGGCGGTGGTGCGCTGCGGCGGCCGGTCGATGACGGCGTGGGTGACGTCGTCGGAGCACTCGGTCGGGCCGTAGGCGTTGACGACCGGAATCTTCGGGAAGCGGGCGAGCCAGCGTCGGCACAGGTCACCTGGTAGTTCCTCGCCGGTGACGACCAGCCACCGCAAGTGCGGCAGCGACGGCACCGGGGTTCCGTCCTCCCACGTCTCCAGCGCGGCCCGCAGCAGCGAGGGCACCACTTCCAAAACGGTGACGTCCTCCTGTCGCGCCAGTTGGAACAGTCCGGGCGCGTCCGCCGCCAGCGCCTGGTCGACGGCGAGGGTGCGGCCTCCGACGAGGAGGGCGGTGATCATCTGCCACAGCGAGATGTCGAAGGTGAGGGGTGCGTTGAGGACGACGGTGTCCTCGGCGTCGAGCCGCAGGTCCGCCACCTTGGCCAACAGGTGGTTGTTCATTCCTCGGTGGTGCACCATCGCGCCCTTGGGGCGGCCGGTCGAGCCCGAGGTGAAGATGACGTACGCCAGTTGGTCGGCCGCCGGGGACGCGACGGACTCACGGTGCTGTGCGCCGGGCACGGCCCCGGCCGGCGCGGCGAGTTCCACCACGGCGACCGGGTCGGGCGCGTCACTGGCGACGGCCGCCGCCAGGTCCCCGTACCCCGGGTCGGCCAGCAGCCAGCGGGCACCCGCCTCGCCCACCAGGGCGGCCGACCGGCCGACGGGGGCGCCCGTCTCCAGCGGCAGGTAGGCGGCGCCGGCCGCGAGAACGCCCAGGAACGCGGTCACCGCCCAGCGGCCCCGGTCGGCCAGTACGCCGACCACGGACTCTTCGTGCGCGCCGAGGGCACGCAGCCGCCCGGACAGGTGGTCGACGTGCGCGAGCAGGTCTCGGTAGGTGAGGTCGCCGTCGTGGTCGGTGACGGCCACGGCGTCCGGTCGTTCGCCCGCCACGGACCGGACACGGGCCACCACGTCGTCCCAGGGCTGTGCTACGGCGGTCCGGTTCCAATCGTGCAGGATCTGCCGGTACTCGTCCTCGGTGAGGATGCGGACGTCCCCGATGCGGGTACCGGGGTCGGCGGCCACCGCCTCCAGCAGCCGGACGTAACGCTGGAGCAGGGCCTTCGCGGTGTCCGCCGCGAACACATCGCTGCGGTACTCCAGGCTGAGGGCGATCCCGTCGGCGGCGCCGTCGTCGGTGACGGTTTCCCGGGCGTTGAACGACAGGTCGAACTTGGCGGCGCCGGTGTGCACGGCCGTCAGGTCCAGCTCCAGACCGGCCGCGGACGGCGGCACACGTCGGGAGCTGTCCATGGCGAGCATGACCTGGAACAGGGGGTGGCGGGACGTCGAGCGGGCGGGCGCCAGCGCTTCCACCAACTGCTCGAACGGCAGGTCCTGATGGGCGTAGGCAGCGGTGTTGGCCTCGCGGACCCGGTGGAGGAGGACGCTGAACGCGGGGTTGCCGGAGGTGTCGGTGCGCAGCACCACCGTGTTGACGAACAGACCGACCAGGTCCTGGAGCGATTCGTGGCCGCGGCCCGCGACGGGTGCGCCGATGACGATGTCCTCACCGGCCCCCAGTCGGGTCAGCAGGGCGGCCAGGGCGGCCTGGAGCACCATGAAGGTGCTGCCGTCGGCGGACCGGGCGAGCCGGGCGAGCCGGGCGTGGAGTGCCGGATCGAGGTCCGTCGCGGTGACGGCAGCGGGTGCGGTGCCGGCGCCGACCGGGTGCGGGTGGTCGAAGGGCAGGTCGAGGTGGTCCGGGAGACCGGCCAGCTCCTCGGTCCAGAAGCCGGTCTGTCGGGCGACGAGGCTGTTCGGGTCGGCCTCGTCCCCGAGCAGCTGACGCTGCCAGGCCGTGTGATCGGCGTACTGCACGGGCAGCGGGGCGAGGGGGGAAGCGTCTCCGGCGCGCCGCCGTTCGTAGGCGGCGACGAGGTCGCGCATCAGCGGATGCAACGACTCGGCGTCCGCTGCTATGTGATGCAGCAGGAGCAGCAGCACGTGCCGCCTCGGGGCGACGGCGAACAGCACGGTGCGTAGGGGCGGTTCGGTGGACAGGTCGATGCAGTGGGCAGCGGCTGCGGCCACCTCGTCGCCCAGCCGCTCCTCGTCGACGGCGACGACGGTGAGCTCGGGGCGCGCGGCGGGCCCGGGAGTCAGGATCCGCTGCACGGGTACGCCGGCACGGTCCTCGTACAGGGTGCGCAGGGTCTCGTGGCGATCGGCGACGTCGCCGAGTGCCGCGGTGAGTGCACCCGGGTCGAGTTCCCCGTCCAGGGTGAGGACGAGCGGGATGTTGTACGCCGGGTTCGGCCCCTCCAGCCGGTGCAGGAACCAGAGCCTGCGCTGGGCGGGCGACAGCTCCGGCTCGGCGTCGCGGGGCAGGGGTACGGGGCCCTTGCGGACGAGGGCGTCCACGGCGCCGTCGGGTCCGTTCTCCCCGAGGCGCTCGGCCAGTTCACGGACGGTGGGGGCGAGGAAGACGGTGTCCATGCCGCAGCGGAAGCCGAGTTCGGCGCGGATCCGTAGGACCAGGCGGCCGGCCAACAGGGAGTGCCCGCCCAGTTCGAAGAAGCTCCGGTCGATCCCGACCGCGTCGACGTCGACGTCCAGGACCTCCGCGAAGAGGGTGCACAGCTTTTCCTCGCGGACCGTGCGGGGACCGGTGAGGGGCCGCTGGCCGGCGGCCGGCGCGTCGGGTGCCGGCAGTGCCGCCCGATCCACCTTGCCCTGCACGGTGACCGGCAGTGCGTCGAGGACGACGACCGCATGGGGGCGCATGGGCGCTGGCAGCACCCTCGTGAGGTGTGCGCGGACCGCGTCGACGTCGAGGGCACCGGGGTCATCGGGCACGAGGTAGGCCACCAGTCGTGGCTCCGGCGTGCCGTCGGTGCGCAGTTGGGCAACGGCCTGTCGGACACCCTCGAAGGACGACAGCGCGGACTCGACCTCCCCCAGCTCCACCCGGAAGCCGCGGATCTTGACCTGTTGGTCCAGGCGTCCGATGAATTCCAACTGGCCGTCGTGGCGCCATCGGACGCGGTCGCCCGTGCGGTACATGCGTGCACCGGACGACGAGAACGGACTCGCCACGAACCGTTCGGCGGTGAGCCCGGCCCGGTCGAGGTAGCCGCGGGCCAGCCCCGGTCCCGTCACGTACAGCTCTCCGGGAACTCCGGGCTGCACCGGTCGCAGGGCGTGGTCCAGGACGAGGACGCCGGCGGACGCGAAGGGCGTGCCGATCGGCACGGTCCCGTCGATGCCGGCGGTCAGCGGCGCGCTGGCGGTGCAGCAGGCGGTCGTCTCGGTGGGGCCGTAGCCGTTGAACAGGGCGCGGCCCGGTGCCCATCGGGCGACGAGTTCGGGCGAGCTGGCCTCACCGGCGAGGATGACGGTGGTGTCCTCGGGCACCGCGCCGTCGGGCAGGGCGGCGAGCAGCGCAGGCGGCAGGATGGCGTGGGTGATCCCGTGTTCGGTGACGAAGCCTGCGAACTCCGCCGTGGAGAGGTGGTGGGTGTCGGGTGCCAGGACGAGTGTCCCGCCGCTGAGCAGGGCCAGGACCAACTCCACGAAGGCGACGTCGAAGCTGATCGAGGCGAACTGGAGTACGCGCGTCCCCGGCTCGGCGGCGCAGAGCCGGTGTGCGGCCCGCGCCAGGGCCTCGACGCCCTCGTGGGTGACGGTGACGCCCTTGGGGCGTCCGGTGGAGCCGGAGGTGTAGAGCACGTAGGCCGCATTGCGCACGTCGAGCGGGGTCGGCAGCGCGCGCCCGCGGGTCGTGCGGTCGGGCGCCACGGCGAGCCGGCGGCGCACGTCGGGCGCGTCCAGGAGCACGGTGGGCACCCCTGCCTCGTCGGCCAGGTGCGCCGTCGCGGCCAGTGAACCCGCCGTGATCAGGCAGTTCGGCCGGGCGTCGGAGAGCAGGTGGGCGATCCGGTCCGCGGGGTACGTCGGATCGACGGGGAGGTAGGCGCCGCCGGCCCGCATCACGGCGAGCACGGCTGCCACGAGGTCGACGCTGCGGGGCAGGGCGACGGCGACGACGGCCTCGGGCCGCACGCCACGGGCCACCAGCAGGGCGGCCAGGGCGTCGACCCGGGCGTCGAGTTCCGCGTAACTGACGGATGACGTGCCGGCCAGCTCCACCGCCGGTCGGTCGCCGTGGCGCGCCACGGCGTCCGCGAAGAGGTCGGGGAAGGTGCGCGCGGGTGCGGGCGGCTGCGTCGGGCTGCCCCACTCCTTGAGGGCCCGTCGGTGCTCCGGAGCCACCGTGGACAAGTCGGCGACGGTGGCTCCGGGCCGGTCGAGCCCTGCGGCGACTTCCCCGACGAGGTGGACGAACGCCTGGTGGTGACCGGTGAGCTCGTCTTCGGTGTACAGGCGCAGGTCGGCGTCGAGGTCGACGTCGAGCCCGCCGTCGGAGCGCCGGTACGCGCTGAAGTTGACGTCGTTGATGTGACGTGCCGACATGTTCCGGGAGGTCACCAGGTGCGCTGCGCCGAGGCGCGCGCCGTAGTGGAACGGGATGACGTTCACCGCGGGGCCGAGGACGGACCGGGTCATGCCTCGTTCCGCCAGCTCGCGGCGGAGCCGATCGCCGGGATAGCGCTGGTGGGCCAGTGCCGCCGTGATCTCGTCGTCCATGTGGCCCAACAGGTCCCTGACGGGGGTCCCGGGACGGATCGACAGCCGGAGCGGCAGCACGTTGACCACGGGGCCCGCCGCTTCCTTCGCCGGCTTCGTCGTCCGGGCGGTGACGGGCAGGCCGAGCACGATGTCGTCGGCCCCGGACTGCCGGTGGACCAGCACCGCGGCAGCGGCGAACAGGATGCGCGACGTTCGGGCTCCGTGGTGCCGGCGCGCCCGGTCGAGCGCGCTGAGGGCGTGTTGCGGCAGGGCGGCGCGCCGCCGTACGGGCACGGGCCAGCCCACCGGGGGCTCGCCGGCCAGCCGTCCGGGCTCGGGCAGGTCGGCGAAGCGGTCCCACCAGTACGCCCGGTCCTGCAGGAACTCGGGCGAGCGGGCGTAGTGCTCGCAGTCGTCGACGAGGGAGCGAACCGATGTGATCCGGCAGGGGGGCACGGCCGTACCGGCGACGAGCGCGTTGTAGACCTCGGCGAAGCGCTCGTTGAGCAGGGCGAAGCTGACGCCGTCGATGACGATGTGGTGGTAGCCCTGGTACCAGAGGTGGGTGTCGTCGGCCACCTGGAAGACCGCGTAGGAGAACAGTCGGTCGACGGCCAGGTCGATCGGCCGGGCGAGGTCTTCGCGGATACGGGCTTCGGCGGCGGCCCGGGGGTCCGGAAGGGACCTCAGGTCGACCCAAGTGGGCTGCCAGGGGGTTGCGTCGCCGATGACCTGGCGGGGTCCGTCGGCGGTCTCGCTGAACGTGGCCCGTAGGGAGTCCACGTCCGTCACGACCTGGCGCAGGGCCTCCTCGAAGGGGGCGCGGTCGAGCGCGCCCTTGATCTCCGCACATTCGGCCACCCGGTAGACCGGGGTGTGGGGGTCCGCCCGGCAGGCCACCCAGATGGCGTGCTGGGTCGGTGTCAGGGGCATCGGTGTCGCGGCGTCGGTGTGGGGGAGATTCACAACAATCCCTCGGTTCCCTGGGGCGCGGGCAGGCCGTGGCCCTGCGTGTCGGTGACGGCGGGCGCGGGCGCCGGGGCCGGTCTCGTGGATCTCGCCGGGCTCGCCCGATCCACGGGACGGACGCCTATGGCTCGTCGCGGGGTACGGCCCGCACCGGCATCGACGTCACCCCGGCTACGAAGTTGGAGGCGAGATGGCGTACGTCACCGGCCGGCTCGATCCGTTCGATCGTCGTGAAGATCCGCTCGAAGAGCATGCGCAGCGAGATCCGGGCCAGCGCGCCGCCGACGCAGTAGTGGGGGCCGAAGCCGAAGGCGACATGTCGATTGGGCCTGCGTTCGATGTCGAAGACGTAAGGGTCGGTGAAGACGTCCTCGTCGCGGTTGGCCGAGCCCAGCCAGGCGGCCACCGCTTGGCCCGCGCGGATGCGCTGTCCGCCGAGGTCGACGTCGCGGGTGGCGTAGCGCATGAAGTGGCTGGCCGGCGACGACCAGCGCAGCCCCTCCTCGATGCATCCGGCGAGCAGGGAGGGATCCGCGGCGGCTTCGGCGTAGGCGGTCGGGTGGTCCATCAGTGCCTGGACGAGGCCGGTGATGGTGTGCGGCGTGGTGACGTTGGCGCCGAGGATGAGGCTGTAGCAGTTGTAGACGATCGTCTCGTGGTCCAGAGGGCTGCCGTCCAGGCGGGTCGTCATCAGCTGCCCGATGAGGTCGTCCGTGGGGGTCGTGCCGCGGGCGGAGAGTTGGTGCGAGAAGTACTCGAAGAGTTCGTGGTGTGCCGAGACCAACGTGAGGGGGGCGGATCCCTCCTGGAAGTCCGCGTCCTCCGGTGCGACCGCCATCGTGGTGAGCTTCGCCAGTCGGGGCCAGTCTGCTTCGGGCAGGCCCATGAACGTCCCGATGAAGTCCATCGGGAAGTCCATCGCGGCAGCGGCGAGATCGGTTGGCTCGCCGGTCAGCAGGGGGGCGAGCAGTCGGTCGATCGGTTTGAGCAGCGCATCGCGCCGGGCTTCGACCGCCTTCATGGACAGCACCCGGTTGAGCGACTCCCGCAGAACGCCGTGGCGCGGCGGGTCGGTCGCCGCCATCATCCTGCCGCCCGCGGGGTCTCCCGTGTCCAGGGCGGTCAGCAGCGTTCCGCGCTCCGACGTGAAGTCCTCGTGGTCGCGCAGGACGCGACAGACGTCGGCGTACCGCACCACGGACCAGAACCGTCGGCCGTCGGCCAGTTCCTGCCGGTGTACGGGTGCCTGCTGCCGCAGCGCGCGCCACACCGCGTGAGGGCGTCCTTCGCTGTAGAGCCGTGCGTCCCACAGGTCGATCCGATCGAGGTCCACCGGCGGGTGGGGTTCGCCGGGTGAGAGCCTCATCGGGACCGCTCCTCGATCAGCGCCGCCAGCCCCGCCACCGTGGGGCCGAGGTAGAAGTCGCGCGGAGTGATCGTCACTCCGTACTCGGCGGCGATGTCCGCGGTCATCCGCATGCCGAGCAGGGAGTAGCCGCCCAGGGCGATGAAGTCGTCCTCGACCCCGATCCGGTCGACTCCCAGGAGGTCGGACCACAGTCCGGTGAGCTGAGCTTCCAGCGGGGTGCGCGGCGCGAGGTAGTCGGTGAAGAGTTCGGGACGTTCCCGGGAGCCGAGCGCGACGAGGGCGGCACGGTCGACCTTGCCGTTGTCCGTCAGGGGCAGTTCGTCGACGACCCGGTAGGACGCGGGTCGCGCGTAGTCGGGAAGTGCCTCGGCCACGTCCTTGCGCAGCTTGAGCACGGACACCGTCCGGCCCCGGTGCGGTACGACGAAGGCGGTGAGCCGAGGCGTCCCGCTGCTGTCGGGCCGGGGCACCACGGCAGCCGCACGCACGGCCGGTCGGCCCGCCAGGACGGCCTCCACCTCGCCGGGCTCCACCCGAAATCCGTTGATCTTGACCTGTCGGTCGATGCGCCCCAAGAACTCGATCACGCCGTCCCCACCGACCCGCACCCGGTCACCGGTGCGGTACATCCGGCCACCGGGCGTCGGGCTCCACGGATCGCACACGAACCGTTGCGCGGTCGGTCCGGGAGCGCCCGCGTATCCGCGGGCCAGCCCGGTCCCCGTCACGTACAGCTCGCCCTGCGCGGACGGTGTGAGCCCTTCGTCCAGGATCCGCACGTCACTGCCCGTGATCGGTCGTCCGATGGGCACCGGGCCGGACGCACCGGGGCTGATCTGATGGCAACAGCTGAAGGTCGTGTTCTCCGTCGGTCCGTAGCCGTTGACGAGCCGTAGGCCGGGCACCCGTGCCAGGGCGTCCGCGGCGTGCCGCGGGGGCACCACGTCTCCGCCGACGAACAACCGCCGTACCTGCACGAGCCGGTCAATGTGCAGGTCGACAATCTGTTGGAAGAGGCCGGAAGTCAGCCAGAGGGTGGTGATCCGCTGGTCGTGGATGAAGCCGGCGAGTTCGGCCAGGGACGGGTCGCCCGCCGGGTGCACCACCAGTTCGGCCCCGCCCAGCAACGCCGGCCAGATCTCGAAGGTGGACGCGTCGAACGCCACGGGCGCGAACTGCAGATAGCGGTCATGGGGGTCGAGGGGAGCACAGGTGCGGTCGCGTGCCAGGCGCAGCACCCCCTCGTGAGGGACCGCGACGCCGCGCGGCGTGCCGGTGGAGCCCGAGGTGAACGCGACGTAGGCGAGGTTTCCGCCCGCCATGCGCATCGCTCGGGAGGTGTCCGTCGCCGGGCCCGGCGGATCGCACTCGGTGAGCACCTCGGCGCACTCGTCCAGGATCAGCCGCACGCCGGCGGAGCGCAGCGCGGTGGCGCGCCATGCCGCCGGCTGTCGGGGGTCGACCGGCACGTAGGCGGCGCCGGCCCGCAGGATGCCGACCAGGGTCACGACGAGGTCGGTGGAGCGTCGTGCGAGGACGCCAACCGTCGACTCCGCACCGATCCCGAGGTCCCACAGCCGCTTCGCGACCTCGTCGGCCCGCACGTCCAACTGCGCGTAGGTCACTGCGTGATCACCGCCGCGTACGGCGACCTTGTGCGGGGTGGCCGCGATCCGCCCGGCCAGAGCCTCGTGGATCGTGTTCATCTGGCCGCGTCCCGCTGAACGTCGTGGGACAGCTCGGCCATCAGCGCGAGGGGTGCCTGGAGGAAGGTGTGGTGCGAGCCGCGTAGGGTGAGGAAGCGGACGTCCTCGGAGTAGTGGCGCCAGCCGTCCATCAGCTCGGGCCGCACCTCCTGATCCTGGTCCCAGCCGATCACGGTGACGCCACAGGGCAGCTCCACGGGTTCGGGTATCCGGTACTGCTTGTGCGCGGCTATGTCGGCCTTCATGACCGACAGGCCCAGATCGAGCATCTCCGGCATCGGCTCTCCGCCCATCGACCGTGTCAGTTCGGCGAGTTCGGTGGTCAGCGCCTCGTCGTCCATGGCGAGGAAACGTCCGTAGGGCGGCTCGTGCGGTGCCAGCTGCGATGACACGAAGAGCCGCTGCGGCACGGGCAGGCCGACCTCGGCGAGTCGACGGGCCACCGCGAAGCCGGCGAGGGCCGAGCTGCAGTGCCCGAAGAACGCGAACGGCCGGTCCAGATGGGGTTCCAGTACGGGGACCAGTTGTTCGGCGAGGGCGTCAAAGGTGTCGTAGTGGGCCTCGGCGAGCCGGTTCTCCCGACCCGGCGGTTGGATCGGGCACACCTCCGCGGGGCCTGCCCAGTGCGGCCAACGCGCATACATGGAGGCTCCGACGCCGGAGTACGGGAAACAGAAGATTCGATGCGTCGCCGTCTCCTGAGGGCGACGGAGCAACCATGCTCCACGGAATCGGTCGGCTGTGATTGGTGACATGGCCCCCGTCAGACTTCGTCCAGCCGCCGGCCCGGGGTCGGCAACCCCGTACCGCAGCATCCCAGATCTTCCTCGATCTTCCTCGGCATGCATCGTGGCAAGTGCCGCTGCCGTTCCGGTTTCGTTTCCCTTTCGCGGGACCGCGGTAGTCGAAAGACCCGTCCGCAAGGCGGTGAGCAGGACGAACTGGGCCGTCCGAGCTCAGCACATGCGCACGGCGGAACTCGCGTCGCGCCGAGCGGAGGCATTCGCACCGGTCACCGCGCCCGCACCACCGTGGACTTTGACGATGCGGTCCTGGAGACTCCACAACTCCTCGGCCGCCTCCCGTTCGGTCACCGACGCGTCGCACTCAGCGGCTTCCCTGGCGTACGCAGCCGCGAGGCCGTACATCCGAAACAGCGCGGAGTCCCCGTGGACGACGCTCAGGAGCCCACCGTCCACGAGGCGTTCCAGCGCATCGACGATGTCGGAGGGGGGTAGCGCGGTGACAGCACTCGCGGAGTGCGCCGAGAAGACGCTGACACCGGACATTCCGATCACTCGGTACAGTCGCTGGTCATCGTCGTTGAGGCGACCATAGGCGGGGGCGAAGCAGCGGCGGACGCTGAGTGCGTCCCAGGTCAGCTCGGTCATGAGGCCAGGTCGCAGAGCCATCCGCGCAGCGAGATCGGCGAAGCGCCAGTGGGGCCTGGCCGCGAGCCTCGCCGCAGCGACCCGGAGCGCGAGCGGCAGGTAGTGGCACAAGCGGGCGACTTCCCGTGCCGCGGTCGGCTCACAGCCCACCCTCGCAGCGCCCACCACGCGCTCGAAGAGCGTCAGGGCTTGACGCTGGTTCATCTCGGCCAGCTCCACGCGGGCCGTGACGGGCAAGGCGGTGAGCCGTGACCTGCTGGTGATCAGAACTGCGCTTTCCGCGTTTCCGGGCAGGAGATGGTGCAACTGGGCTTCGTCGGCCGCGTCGTCCAGCACGATGAGAACTCGCCGGTCCTTCAAGCTGTCCCGGAAGCGGGTGGCCATCGCTCCGACGTCCTGCTGCAACCACGAGGCGGGGCAGGCCGTCGTGCTGAGCATCCGAGCGAGCGCCACCCGGGGGTCCGCGGGCCTCTCGGTGCTGCCCCCCAGGTCGACGTAGAACTGCCCGTCCGGAAACAGGGAGCGAAGTCGGTGCGCCACGTGGACGGCGACCGCCGTCTTCCCCACTCCTCCGTGCCCGGTGACCACGGCGAAGGTCGTGGTGGAGGGGTCGGGCACCGTCATGGCGTCCAGCACGGCTGCCACGGCCCGGCGTGGTACGAAGTCCGCCGTGGCAGCCGGAAGTTGAAAGGGGAAACTCCACTCCCGGCGGGCGGGCGGCGCGACCTGCGCAGCAGCGGCCGGCGGCGCAGCGGGGCGGTGATCTCCCGGGTCGTGCGCCAGGATGGAGCGATGCAGGTTCCTCAGGTCCGACGTGGGGTCCGCCCCGAGCTCGTCGGCCAGCCTTGACCGCAGGTCGGCATAGACGGCGAGGGCCTCCGCAGACCGGTTCGACCGGTGCAGGGCCGTCATGAGGTGTCCGTGCAACGTCTCACGCAGCGGATGTCTTTCGACCAACGGCTTCAGCGTGCTGACCACCCAGGAGCACGCTCCCATCGCCAAACGCACCTCGGCCTGCTGCTCCAGGGCCGTCAGCCGCAGCTCCGTCAGCCTCTCGGCCTCGGCGGAAACGCAGTCCCCCGCCGTGACGTCGGTGAACGCCTCCCCTTCCCACAGGGCCAATGCACGGTCGAGCCTGTCGGCGGCCTTGTCGAGGAAGCCCTTCTCCCGTTCCCGTACGCCAGCTGCCAGAAGCATCTCGAATTGGTTGGCGTCCACCTCGGACGGCGCCAGCCGGTAGGCACCCGACTCGGTCAGCATCACTTCCCCCTCTCTCCCCGGACCGGCAAGAGAGCGGAACAGCGATCTCAGGCGCGAAACTCTGACGTGCACCGCGTTAATGCGTTTTACCGGTGCGTCAGCAGGCCACACCGATTCAACAAGATGGTCGACCGAGACCACATTTCCGACATGGGCCAGCAATTCGGCCAGGAATGCCCTGTCCTTTCGCCCTGGCAGCGTCGCCAATTCGCCTTGCTCGTTCGCAACCCTCAACGACCCCAGAACGTAGAATCTCATTCCATAATCGTCACACGGCGCGGCCCGCCCGCGAACTCATTACTAGCGCAATCATGCCAACCGCTGCTCCGCGCCAAACGCAGTCAGCACGACGAGCGAGCGATGGACGCCTCCCGGAACACCAATTATCACGCGGAAATTACATCCGACGCATCAGACCTGATCGAAGCACGCAGAGAGTGGCGACGCGCCAAAGCACCCCGTTCAATACTCCTGTCCCCTGCTGCTTCGCTCGCCCCTTCATTCCTCCAAGACATGCCCACCTGCTCCCAGCCGGCAAACCCGCGACTCCCGGCAGTCGGAAGTCATTCCAACATGCCTCGATGTCACCGCAGTCGGGCGAATCAGACGCATCGATGCTCCACCTCAGCAGACAGCGCTTGCCATGACGGTGCGCCATCGGACTGCCCTACCGGTTGCCGAACTCAGCAGCCGCCCGCTCAAGACGCTCGACGGGATGCCCGCCACGGTAAGCGGTTCCCTCTCGGATGGATTCGCGGTCATTCCTGTGGGCGTGGGTCCACCGCGCTCGCGCCGTGCTCGGCGACTTCGGTCCAGAAGGCGACGGCCAGCTCCTCGAACCGCAGGCCGAAGGCGAGGGAGGCGGCCTGCGGCGTCTCGAAGCGCAGGCCGTCGCCGGCGGTGACGGGGTCGGCGGGCTCCGGGGTGCAGGCGGACGCGAGCACCTTCTCGTACTCCGCTAGCTGGCGGCGGTGGGCCGCCAGTTGGTCCACGGCGAGGCGGTGCACCTGAGCCGCGCCGGAGGAACCGTCCTGCTGGAAGTAGAGGCGCAGCAGGCCCTCGTCGCGGACGTCGGTGGTGTGTTCGGCGGGGCCGGTGAGCCACTGGGCGAGCGTGTCCCGGCCGGCCTGGGTCAGCGACAGCGTGCGCCGCCTGCGACCGGCCCCCTCCCGGTCCTCGGTGACCAGCCCGTGGCGCACGAGGCGGGCGGCCTCCGCGTAGATCTGGGACCGGGGGAAGGCCCAGAAGTGTCCGATGCTCTGCTGGATCGCGCGGTCGAGTGCGTACGGAGTGGTGGAGCCCGACTGTTCGAGGAGGCCGAGCACGACGAAGGCGCTGGCGGAGAACGTTGGCATGGCATCTCCCGGTCTGGACGGTCTGAACCTCGGCGTTGCACGCCCGATTTCGACGTCGGAGTATCGAAGACCGTACAGGCTGCACGTTCCAACCGGTGATCGGAGCCATCGATGGCCACGGCAATCCGCAATCCCTATCTGTCGGGCAACTTCGCCCCCGTATCGGAGGAGGTGAGCGTCGACGACCTGCCGGTGACCGGCGCCCTGCCGCCCGAGCTGAACGGCCGCTACCTGCGGATCGGTCCCAATCCCCGGGGGAGCGACGAAACCGGCCCGGGCCACCACTGGTTCGTCGGGCAGGGCATGGTGCACGGCGTGCGGCTGCGCGACGGGCGGGCAGAGTGGTACCGCAACCGGTTCGTCGACGGCGGCGATCCCGCGAACTCGCCCAACACGAACGTCCTCGCCCACGGGGGACGGCTCCTCGCGCTCGTCGAGGGCGGCGGGACGCCGGTGGCGATCTCCCCCGACCTGGCCAGGATGTCGACCTGGGACTCCGAAGGAGCTTTGAGCCGCGGCTTCACCGCCCATCCGAAGATCGATCCGGCCACCGGCGAGATGCACTCCATCAGCTATCGGATCAGCCCCGGCGCGGAAAACCTGCGTTACGCCGTCATGGACGCCACCGGGAAGGTGACGCACACCGCTGATCTGCCCGTTCCCGGGGTGCCCATGGTCCACGACATGGCGATGACGGCCACCCGGATCGTGGTGCTCGACCTTCCGGTGACCCTGTCGACGCAGGCCGTCGACCGGCTGGCGGCGGGAGCGCCGCAGAGCGGCGACGCCCTTCCGATGCGCTGGGACGAGGGGCATCCGTCGCGGGTGGGGGTGCTGCCGCGGGGCGGCACGGCGGAGCAGATCAGGTGGTTCGACGCGCCGCGCGCCTACGTGTTCCACGTCCTCAACGCGTACGACGCACCGGACGGCTCGATCGTCATGGACGTGGTCCGCTACGACACGGTGTTCCGCGACGCGTTCCGCGGTCCCGCCGACGGGCTGCCCGCCCTTGCCCGGTGGACGATCGCTCCGCACCGGGGCACCGTCTCCGAGCAGGTCATGTCCGACTACGGCGTCGAATGGCCCCGGATCAACCAGGATCGGGCGGGACGCCCCCACCGCTACGGCTGGCTCGGGGGTGTCGGGCCGCAGAGCCTGCGGCTGTCCGACGACGTCAGCCGGGACCGCGGCGGCGCCTTCGAACCCGGTCCGCTGGTCAAGTTCGACACCGTGACCGGCGAGGTCACGGCCCACCACTTCGGAGCCGGCCGGGTGACACAGGAGCCGGTGTTCGTGGCACGGCCGGGGGCCGAGAGGGAGGAGGACGGCTGGATCCTGTCGGTGGTCTACGACGGCAACACCGACCGCAGCGAGCTGGTGGTGCTCGACGCCGCCGACGTCGGGGCCGCCCCGCTCGCACGCGTGCACCTGCCGCGCCGCGTCCCCTTCGGATTCCACGGCAACTGGGTCCGTGACGACGAACTCGGCGCTCAGCCGGGCGAGGGCTGAGCGGTCGTGGGCTGAGCGGTTGTGGGCTCTGCATCGACGCTGGCGAACCTCGCCGGAAATTCGATGCAGTGCGGGGCGAACCTCCCTCCGGGAAAACCCATCTGAGATGGCGTCAAGCGCTGTGCTGCGAGAGGGCACCGGTCCGCATCCGGGCAGCTCACCGTGCACCGCTCCGGTTCCCGTCCCCAGGGAGTTGATGTGCCGCCCGAGCCCACCCACCGTCCTTCCGAGGCCGCCGATCCTGCCGATCCTGCTGAGTCCGCTGAGGACTCAGGGCTACGCGACGGCGGCTTCTCGGGCACCTTCGCCAAGGGCCCCGGCGCGTACCGGCGGGGGCTGCTCCCGGGGAAGCGGGTGTGGATCGCCATCGCGTCGGCAGCGGCCGTGACCGGGCTGGTGATGGTGACCGTTCCTCTGGTCGGCTCGTTGGAGTTCGGTTCCGACGGCGAAAAGGCCCGCGCCGCCGAGGCAGCGGCGGCCGACGGTCGCACCGGGGGCCGGCTCGGCACCGGGACGGAGACCGGGTCGACGGCGGGTTCCACCAGCCAGAAGGAACCGGCCGAGAAGCAGGCCGGTGGCTCCGCCGCCCCGCCCTCCGGGACGGGACCGGGCGCCGCTCAGCGACGGTACGACGCATCAGGCGAGTTCAATCCCTGGGCGGCAGCCTCGGGCGGCACCACCTCCGGCGGCGCTGGGCTCGGCTCGGGCTCGACACCGCCGCGGGGCGCCGGCACCGGCGGCGGCAGCGGGAACCCCGGCGGCCGGTCGGCCACTGCTCCTGCCCCCGCGGGCGGAGGCCCGAAGGGTCCCGCCAAGCCGCCCGCGGGGTCGCCGAGTTCGGCCAGGAACGTACCGGTCGAGGTCCCGCGCCCGCCGAAGCTGGACGACGGGAAGATCAAGGGGCCGGTGCTCGGCTTCGCCGCCAAGCTCTGCATCGACGTCGTCGGCGGCAAGGTCACCAGCGGCGCATCGCTGATGCTCGCCACCTGTTCGGGCGAGCGGCGCCAGCGTTTCGAGTTCCGCCCGGACGGCCAGGTGTGGACCCTGTACGAGCGCAAGACGTGCATGGACCTGCGGTCGGGGGCCACCGCGGACGGCACCGCCATCAAGATCGTCAACTGCAACGGCAGTCAGACCCAGGTGTTCCGCATCCAGAAGGACGGATCGCTGGTGAACCCCCGGTCGAACAAGTGCGTGGAGGCGGTGGAGGTGGACTCCCGAAAGTTCCGGCTCCAGCTGCACACCTGTGACGGCGCGAAGAACCAGAAGTGGCAGATCGGCTGAACTCTCCACCGCGGTCGGGCCGGGTGGCGAGTGAGGTCCCCTCGCCACCCGGCCCGTGCCCACAGCTCAGCTCGGGCCGGCAGCTCAGCCCCCGGCCCGCAGCTCAGCTCGTGCCCGCGGTGAGCGTCAAAGTCGCCTGCGGCACGTCCCCGGCGTGCAGGGTGACCAGGTCTCCTTCCGAGGGGGACGCCATCTCGGCGACCCGGTAGGCCTGGCGCTCGGTCATCGTCTGGAAGGTCTGGCGCGCGGTGCGGCCGTTGCCGAACCTGTTGTCGCGCGGGATCCGGGCGAAGAAGCCCCCGAGGTCTTGCAGGGCCTCATCGGTCAGTTCGTACTGGTGGGACGAGGCGTGCTGGGCCACGATCCGCACGAGTTCGGCGTCGTTGTAGTCCTCGAACAGCAAGGTGCGGTTGAACCGGGAGGCAAGTCCCGGGTTGGAGTCGACGAAGTGCTCCATCTCCCCCGGGTAGCCGGCCACGATCACCACCACCTCGTCCCGGTGGTCCTCCATCAGCTTCACCAAGGTGGCCACCGCCTCCTGGGCGAAGTCGTTGCCCCCGCCGCCGTGGACCGGTGCGAGGGAGTACGCCTCGTCGATGAAGAGCACGCCGCCCATCGCCTCCTGGAAGACGCGCTGGGTCTTGGGGCCGGTGTGCCCGACGTACTCGCCCACCAGCGAGGAGCGGTCCGCCTCGACCAGGTGGCCGCGCTCCAACAGGCCGACCGCCGCGAGGATGCGTCCGTAGAGCCGGGCCACCGTGGTCTTGCCCGTACCCGGATTCCCGGCGAAGACGAGGTGGCGGCTGAGCGGCGGGGCGGCAAGACCGGCGGCCTCCCGCCGCTGCACCATCCGCATCAGCTTCACCAGTGACGCGACGTCCTGCTTCACCCGGGACAGGCCGATCAGCTCGTGCAGTTCGGCCAGCAGGTCGTCCAGGTTCTCTGCCTTCTCTGCGCTATCTGCCTTCTCTGCGTGCTCGGTGTGCCCTGCGGGCTCCGCGTGTGTGCCCGGGCCCGTCGTTGACCCGTCCCCGGTGGCGGGTTCCGGCGTCCCGGCTCCGGGCCAACGGGGCGACTCCACCCGCAGCGAGACGCAGTCCTCCACGACCGGCGCGGCCCCGCTCTCGGTGCTCAGGTCCTCAGCGGCGTCCTGTACCCGCAGCCGCCGCAGCACCGGAGCCGACGAGGCGGCGACGTGCACGGCGGGGAACCCCGGCTCGACGAACTCGCACTCCTCGAAGGTTCCCACCCCACCGGCGTCCACGATCAGCCCGTTCTTCGCCGGGCGCACCACCCGCACCCCGGTCACCACGGGATCGGCTCCGTCCGCGACCACCACGCCGGATCCGGCGACGTCCCGGATCTCCGTCCCGGAGATCCGGGGTGCGGCCCCGGAGCCGACCACCAGCCCTGCCGTGCCCGCCCGCAGCACCCTGCCGCCGGTGATCTGCGGGGCCCCGCCGCCGATGACGAGTGCGGCGCGCTCGCTGTCGGCCGTCTCGCAGTCGGTCAGCCGGACGGTGCCCCGGGTGGCGGCGGTGACCCCGTTGCGTACGCGGTGGACGGTCACGGCGCGCAGTTCGGCGGCGGACTCGTCGGCGAGGTCGACGCCGGACATGCCGCAGTCCGTGATCCAACTGTCGTCCAGTTCCACCCGCGCCCCGGCGACCAGGTGGACTCCGTGCTCGGGGGTCCTGCCGATGCGCAGCCCGCTGAGCCGGACCTCGGCGCCGTCACCCACGTGGACGGGGCTGAAGGCGCATGCGCCGAGCGCGCTGTCCTCGATCCGGACGACGGCGCTGCCGGTGGCGACCAGGCCGTTGGAGGCCGATTCGCGGACCACCACGTCCCGGGCGGTGAGGGCGGCGGTGTCGTGGACGGCGACGGCCACGGCGGCGGTGCGCGTGATCCGGGTGTCGGTGACGTGGACCCGGGCACCGCCGACGGCGCTGATGCCCGAGCCGCCGGTGTCACGCAGCACGCAGTGGGCCAGGGACACCTCGCCGGGGCCCTCGGCGTGCACGGCGTCCGCGCCGCTGCCGACGACGTCGCATCCGTGCAGGCGTACTCCGCCGTCGGCTTCCCCGGGGGTCGCGGGGACGTTCCCGAAGTCCGCGGCAGCCGAACTGCTCAGGACGTTCACGGCGGTCCCGGCGCACTCCCGCACGCGGCAGTCGGCGAGCAGCGCGGACCCTTCGTCCTCCACCAGCACTCCGCTCCGTCCGGCACCGCTGACGAGGCAGTCCCGTAGTGTGACCTGTGCGTTCTCCCTGACCCTGACGGCGGACCCGGTCGTGTCCCGCACCTCGGTGCGCAGCAGGACGACGCTCGTTCCTCCGCCGGCGACCAGCCCCGTGCCGTCGGTGCCGCGCAGCCGGCAGTCGGTGAGGGTGACGGGTCCGCTGGTGCGCAGCAGTACGCCGGCGAGCGCGGCACCGTCCATGACGGCGCCGGTCATGGCGAGCCCGGCATCGCCGTGGGCCTCCAGGCGGCCGGTGCCGATGCCGCCGCCGTGCCACTCGGTGTGTCCGCCGCCCAACACCACGGCGGGCAGTTCGGCGGAGGGGCCCTCCACCGTCAGGCCGGCGACGACGACCCGGGCTCCCCGGTGGACTTCCAGTGCGGGTTCCTCGCCCCGGGGGGCGGCCAGGACCACGCTGCCGGTCCGCGCCCGGTCCCCGTCGTCGTGGGCGCGCAGGGTGATGCCGCGGGAGATCCGCAGTGTCTCCCGGTACGTTCCGGGGTCGATCAGGATCTCGTCCCCCTCGGCAGCCGCGTCCAGCGCGGCGGCGAGCGTGGGGTGTTGGCCGGGGCCGCCGCCCACGCGGTGGACGGCGGGAGCGGCGGGGGCACGGGGCGGTGTCACGGGTTCTCCATCGGACCTGGGGTGGGGGGCGGGGCGGGAGGAGGCAATCGGGTCACCCACGTGCTCTGTCCGCGATCTGCTGGCGCAGTGTTGCTATCGATCTGCCCAGGGCGTTCGCTTCCGCGTTGTGGGCCGCTATCTGCTGTTGCAGGCCGACGATCGCCTGCGGGTCCCCTCCACGGTTGAGCCATTGGTTCACCTCCCGGGAGAGCCGATTCCCCTCCGCCAAGTGCGCGTCCCTCTGCTGCGTCAACTGCCTGAGCATGTCTGCTGGCTGGAGTTGCGCTGCTCCCTGGTGGCCCTGTGTTCCGCCCGGGGCGGGCTGCGAGGAGCCCGCCCCGGGCGGGACGTGTCCTTGTCCGGGGTACGGCGACGGCGCGGCAGAGGGAGCGGACGGCGGGTTCCCTGCGTGCGCGCGAAGGTTGTGCAGTGCCTCCGGAATGCCTGGACGTGCGGCGAGGGCGTCCTGGTACTCCTGCTGAACGCGTTGTGCCAGCGGGAGTCCGCCGCCCCCTGCCCCGTACGCGTGCAAGGCAGCTTCGGCCTGCCTCGCGTTCGTGAGTGCGCGTCCGCCCTCGCCCTGCGACCGGAGCAGCGAGGAGGTCGAGTCGTCGAGGAAGTCCGCGGCCTCGTCGCCTCCTTGTGCCGATTCCCGGGACGATCGGACGGCGTTCTTGTACCACTGCTTGGGGTCAGCCCTGCTCCATCCGGCCTGGCGCTCGGTGAACTCCCTCGTCCGGAAGGAGGTCCATGCCGGGAAGGACATGCCTTCACCGGGGTTCGGGACCAACCGGGCGACCCATCGGAAGCCTTGGGATTCGGGGAAGGCCACCCGGCCGATCTCCAGCGGTCGTCCGGGAAGGGCCTCCCCCACCGTGCGGAAGCCGTCCGGGCCGTAGATGGTGATGGGCCGGTTCAACCCTTCCGCGTAGTGCCGCAGGATGAGTTCGCTGCCCGGGTCCAGGAGTAGCTGGGGCCCGGACGGGGGGTGCACCTGCCCGGAGACCGTCCTGACGAAGTAGTCCCGCACGGTGATGCCCCGCGACAGCACGTCGGCGACGGACGCGGTCAGGCTCTCCGCGGTGGCGCCGCGTGCCCGCGGGTCGAAGTGGTCGGCGATGCGTCGGAACATGTTCTCGACTTCTTCGTTGCCCCGTCCCAGTGCCCGCTTGAGTTCCACCGGGAGCGAGCCCTCCCGGTGGCCCAGTCCGTGCTGGGGAAGGAGCCGGTCGCGGAAGTGTCGAAGATGGGCGAGGAGACGCGGGCCGTCGTCGGAGAGGACGAGCCGCTCGGCGTGTTCCCGGTAGTGCCGTGGGTCGAGGCCGGCCGTGAGGGCACCGTCCTGGCCGCCGCCCGGCACTCTGGTCGAGACGCCGTGGCTCAGGTTCCTGGCGGCCCCGAGCCGGGCGTCGGGGCCGGGCGGGTCGGGGAAGGTCCGGGTGATCCACTCGTTGATGTACTGCTCGACTTGGACCCCGCTCCGCGCGGTCCGCTGATTTGTCTGGGCGTCGTTGATTCCGAGGAACCGGGACATGCGCGCGTCGGCCGACGCGTGGTCCTGCGGCAGTGCGCCCCTGCGGTCGAGTTCGCGCTGGAGTCGATCGAGGTCGGTCGGGATCGCGGCGTCCTCGAAGTCGACGACGAACGCGGCGCCCCGGTTCGGCAGGGTCAGGTTGCCCGCGTGGACCTCGCGTGCGGCCAGGCGCGCCTGGTACAGCTCCCGGATCGTGTCCAGCACCCGGCGCTCGGAGGCCAGCAGGGTGACGGTTCCCGTGCCGGCGGCCGTCTGGGCCAGTCGCGCCACCTGTCGGTTTCCCCAGTGTGGAAGGGCCCCCAGCACGTTCCCGGCCCACTGGGTTCCGCTCAGTCCCCTCTCGTACGCACTCCGCGCGAGTGCGGCCAGTGTGGGCTGCTCGCTTTGGAGAGCCGTGGCCAGCTCACGGGTCAGCGCGTCGATCTGGGGGGCGACCCGTGCCGGTTCGGCCACGGTCAACTGGTCGGCCAGGGAGCGCAGTCGTTCGGATGCGGAGCCGCTGCCGGGCGTGGTCAGCTTCTTGAGCAGGTCCGGTGCGTCGAGTTTCGGCAGGGCCCGGGTGAGTCCGTCCGCCAGGGCCGTCAGCCTCGTCCGGGCGACGTCGGGCGACACGACGCCCTGGCGCAGCCCCTCGGCCAGTTGCCACAGGGTGTTGGGGGCTTGGGCGGTCCTCAGGTCGCCGGCGGCGGCGCGAAGGGCGGCGATCTGCTGCCTGGCGTCCGAGGTCGACAGATACCGGGCGACGTTCTCGGGCTCGTGCGCGATCCCGGGCTGCGGGCCCCGCGAAGGTCCCGTTTCCGGATCCACGACTCGGGTCAACCGGGACGCGCTCACCAACCTGTCGGCCAGGTCGTCCAGCGCGTTCGCCGTCGCCGAACTCAAGGGCGCGGCCGGATGCGGCAGGCCCCTGCCGAGTTGGTCGATCTGCTCGCTCACGTGCCGCGCCACGGCTACGGAGTTGGCCTCCCAAAGACGCTGGGAGAGCTCGCTCAGGATGCCCGGTGTGTTGTGGCTGTGGAAGGTTCGGGACAGCTCGTGGAGGAGCCGCCGCGTCCTGATCGCGTCCTCGCCGTTCAGTGCGGTGACCGTCACGGGGGCGGTGCGCGTCTGCTGGTCGCTCGCGCGTACCGCGGACGGCTGCGGCCCGAGGAGGCGGTCGAGCGCTGCGGGCACTTCCGCGCTGCGGATTCCTTGCAGCGTCGGCAGCGGCAGGCTCCGGTCGAGCTCCCAGGCGTAGTGCAGGTTCAGTCGTCGTCCCAGAGCGGTGTACTCGGCGCCGGCGTCACCGAACCGCGGGGTCCGCAGTACGTCCCTCTGCTCTCCTTGCGTGTTGCGGGCGCCCCGGTACACGGGGACGTCGGTGAGCGCCGCGGCGCCGTCGACGAAGAGGTTGGGCTCGGGCACGTAGGGAATCAACGGGTGGGTGAGGGCCGCCTCCGCTCGTGCCGCCATGTCCCGCCTGACGCGCCGGACGAGGTCGTCCGAGTGGCGGTGTGCGAGCGGGTTGGTGGAGAGCTCGGCGACGTCGGTCGGTTCGACCGTCCGGTATCCGCCGCCCATCATCAGGGGGTAGCTGCCGCTCTCGTCGACGATCCGTTCGAAGTGGGAGAAGACGTGCTGGCCGCCGGGGACGAGATGCGGATAGGCGTCGAAGTCCATGATGGACACGTAGGGGTGGTGTCCGCGTTCGATCATCGTTCGGACGGCGTGCTGCGTGGCGGAGCTCTCCAAGGTCTGGTTGCGGGCGGTCCCGAAGCGGAAGTCCGAGGCCGGGGCGGATCGCGTGTTGATCTCCACGACGGCCAACGGGTACGGGAACCGGTCGTCGGCGAGCACCGCCCTGATCACGTGTTCCCAGTCGGCGCGCCCGGCCCCTTCGCTGTTGACTCCCAGGACCACGGCGACGCGGTGCTGGAAGGAGTTCCCGTCGAGTCGATGGGCGATGCCCTCCAGGAACGCCTGGAAGCGTGGCGGGAAGTCGAGGCTGTCGGCTCGTGCGATCGCGTTGACGACGAAGGCCGGCGGCCGGTGCGGTCCGTCGCCGAGGCTTCGTACGTAGCCGGTGTACTCCTCGACGGTCATCGGTCCGCTCGGGGCATGGTTCGCCATGTCGTGGAAGCGACCGTTGGCCCAGGTCGCGCCCGACCCCTTGGGGTGGCGCCAGCCGGGGGGTGCTGCCCACGGCACGGCGTCGTTCGGATGGACTCGGTTGGCGAGGGATTGGCCAGCCGTGAGGTGCGGGGTGTGCTGGTGGGGCAGGGCGCGGATGGCGCCCTGGCTGCCCGGGCTCTCGATGTCGTCCAGGACGGTGCTCAGGTCGTCGGCGGCTTCCTCGGTGCGCCGCTCCCGCCACTCGATGGTGTGGTTCCTGTTCTCCCGGGCCGCGTTGGGTCTGCTGCTGGAGCCCGTCCAACTCGCCGGCGCGGGCTCTTCGCGCAGTCGTTGCAGTGCGGTGAACTCGTTGTCGTACCTGCTCCAGGCCCCGCCCAGCGCGGCGAACTGTTCGGGCGACAGGGCCCGGCTGCCGATGTCCCGCGCCCGTGCCAGCAACTGCTCGCGCGGCGGCGCGCCCGCGCCGTCGCCGTCGCCGTCGCCGTCGTGGGGAACGCGTGCCTTGCCGGAACCGCTCGGCGGTCCGGTGTGCTGCGCGGGGTTCATCCGCAGCCCGTCGAACTGAGCGGTGAGGCCGGTGAGGCCGGAGGTGCCCTGTCGCGTCAGGGTGGGGACGGGCGGCGGGGCTGCGGTTCCCGTCCCGGTGGCCGGTGCGTGGACATTGAAGGGAGCGTGGACGCCAAAGGGCGTACTCGGGCCCGCTGCGTTCGGGCCGAGGAGTTCTGCCATCAAGTCCGAGTCGATCTCCTCCTCGGACGCGTCCTGCTCCATGAGCCTCTGCAGTCGGGCCAGCTCCTCGTCGCCCCCGTTGCTGCCGCCCGGGAGTCCGCCGCGGTCGGAAACGGTGCGGGTGTTGAGGGAGCGGACCTCGCCGATCAGGCCGTCCGGGTCCATGCCGGCCTCGCGCAGCCCCTTGCGGGCCTCGGTGACCTGGGCGAGGGCCGTTTGCAGCCGGGCCGACGCCTCGGTCTGGGCCCGGGTGGGGCCGGTGGAGGACCCGGCGCCGGGGGTGGAGGGGGCCGTCTCCCGTACGCTCCGCCGGGCTGCGTTCAGCTCGGCGAGTGCGGTTTCATACGCCACGTAGCGGTCGGTTCGCAGGCCGGCCAGGGCGCGGTCCGAGGTGCCGCCGGTGACGACGTCGCCGATGGCCACCCTCAGTTGGTTGCGGACCGTCGCCGCGGCATGGCCCTCGATCCTCGTCGGTACGGGGGTCGGTGCCCCGAGGACGGCGTCCGGGACGGTTCGCCCGGCGGCCGGTGGCGGGACGGGCGCCCCGGTGTCCGCGGGGGTCGCGGGCCCGCGCACGGCGACGGGGACGGGGACGGGGACGGGTGCCTGCGGTACGAGCTGGCCTGCCGGGACGGCGGGCGGGGTGACGGACCGTCCGGTCCCCGGACCGGCGACCAGGTCCAGGGCCAGCCGGGCGTCCGCGCCGGCGGTCGCGACCCCCGCCGCGTCCAGGGCCGTACGGGACGAGACTCCCCCGCCGCCGGGGGTGGCGGCGCTCAGTCCAGCAGGGGTGCCGGTCGGCTTGCCGTCGCCTCGGATGAGCGCGAGGGCGAGTTCGCGGCTGCTCGCGGCCGGGCTCGCGGCCGGCGGCGTCATCGCGTCGGCGGCCCCGCTCACCGCCGTACCGGAGCCGACGGCGGCGGGGGGCGGCACCGCGGTCGGCACCGCCGACACGGCGGTGGTGCGCACGGGCGCGACCACGGTGGCACGCAGCGGAACGGAGCTCGGCGCCGAAGTCGCCGCGGGGGGCGTCGCGACGGCCGGGCTCGCCTGCGGCGTACCGACGTGGAGGACCGGCGCCGGCCCGGGCGCGGCGCCGACCGTCCCGCCGGGCAGTCCGACCGGGCCCTGCGCGGCGCCGCGCGAAGTGAAGGCGAGGGAAGTGAGGGTTTCCGCGTTGAGCGTGACGTCGGTGTTTTCGCCGATCCGGAAGGAGATGCCGTCCGCGCTCACTCCGCGGACCGCGACGTCACCCTGCTGGAGGGCGATCAGCTCGGGGAGCTTGAGCTGGGTCAGGTCCTCGGCGTGGGCGACGGCGCCGCGGGCCTGGGCGGTGGACTCCTCGAAGACGCTGCCGGTCCCCGTGAAGGCGCCCGGTGGCTCCGCGGCGCGCGAGGCACCGGGCGCTTCGGTGACCAGGGACAGCCCGGCCGGGTGGCGTGCACCGTCGACGATGCCGAGGGCGGTGTCGGCGGGGAGCACCAGATTGCTGTCCAGCCGGAACTGGCCGATCGAGGCGTCCAGGCGGGTGAGCGGATTCAGTGCGGAGTCCCCCGCGACGGACGTCGGCAGCACCAGTCCCCCGGGGCCGGCGGTCAGGTGCCCCGGCAGATCGGGGGCGACCAGTCCGGAAGTGCCGAGGGGGACGGTGCCGGTCAGCGCGCCCGGGGTGGGCGGGGTGAACGCACCGGTGAAGGCGGGGGTCGCCGCGCCCGGCCGGGACAGCAGTAGATCGCCGAGCTTGGCGAAGCCCAGGTCGGTGAAGTTGAGGACGGGCGTCCCGGTCAGCGAGAGGTGGTAGAGATCGGTGGAGAAGGCGCCGGAAGGGGGGTTGGCGCCGAAGAGTCCGGTACGGCCGGCACCGGCGAGACCGGGGCCGACGCCGGCTCCCGGCTTGCCGACCTTGGCCAGGTACTCCAGGTCGCCCGCCTTGGCCATCATCTGCCGCAGCGAGTGCTGGGGGATGCCCAGCACCCGGTCCGCGAAGGCGAGGGCGGCGGCGCCGCGGTAGCCGACCACGCCGATCTCGGCCATGTTGAGCGGAAGGAACATCGCCGTGGTGAACCGGCCGAGCCGCTGCGCGGTGACCTTTCCGTAGGCGGCGAACTTCGCGGAGCCGCCGGTGAGCTGTCCGGTGATCTTGGTCCAGTCCTTCCCCGGCGCTCTACCGAGGAACTTCGCGCCGCTCCAGAGCACGAAGGGCAGAGCGCGGAGCCCTGCTCCGGTCTTGATCACGAGCATCACGGGCACCACCAGCAGCTTGCTGGTGCCGGTGAGGCGGGCGAGTCGTGCGGCGTCGTCGAGGAAGGAAGTGCCGCCCGCCTTCAGTCCCTTGCCGATCGCCTTGAGGGTGCCGCCGATGCCCTTGGTCGAGGGGAAGAGGACCCCGAGGAAGGCGAGGCCCAGTTGGAGCCCGTTCGCCTTGCCCTGGCTGAAGTCCACCGCCACCTTGACCAGGTGCACGGCGTTCATCGCCCAGGCGACGATGCCGAGCAGCCCTCCGGTGAAGATGGCCAGGACGGAGAAGATGATCGTGAAGATCTCGAAGACTTCCCAGAAGATCTCGCAGTCGCTGACGGGCATCTTCATCCGCTGCCCTGCGGCGGTCAGCTCGCGGCTCAACAGGCTGACGGCAGCAGCCAGTTCACCGCGTATCGCTTCTGCGCGTTGGACGTACGCCTGACGCTGCGGGTCGTCCTCGGTGAGCCCTTGTACCCCTTGGAACTCCGTGAGGGTGCGGGCCTGGGCGTCGGAGAGGGAGGCGGCGTAGGTCCGCAGCGCGGCCTCGGCCATCAGGAAGGACTCCTGGACCGCCCCGGCGAACCGGTGGAGGTGTTCGTCGACCTTCTCGCGGAGCGCGTCGGCGGTCTTGCCGACGAACCGCTGTCCGTCGCCGGAGGTGTTCTGGAGTTCCCGCAGTCCACCGTGGACCGTGCCCGCCGTCTCGGCGAGGCGCTTCATGGTTTCGGCGACCTCCAGGACGGCGGTGGGGTCACCGGGGGCCGGGTCCGCGCTGAGCCCGAGCGGGCTCCAGTCACCGGGACGCGCTGCCAACTACGTCTCCTCCAGAAGGGTTTCGCCGCGCCGCACGTCCGCAGCGGCGCGCGGTCCCTTTAATGCATAGCACTGGATCCGGCTCCATTTCCCCGTGGCAAGACTCACACCTGACGAGCTGAAGAATTCGGGCTCCGGGAGTGAACCGATCGCCCCGAAAGGCGCTCTGCAAGAGCGACAGATCTCTGCGACCGCGAGGAGCGGACCGTGCCCGACATCGCCATGGACTACACGTTGCTCAACAGCGTGGCGACCAAGGCGCGCTCGTTGAAGGACCAGGTCAACGAGGCCCGGACCAACACTCCTGTGGAATCGGCGCAGATGGGTTCCACCGAGGCGTACGGCGCGGTGCGGTCCTTCTACTGGCAGTGGCACAGCGCTTTCCGCCGCTCCGAGGAGAAGTTGGAGGGTCTGGCGAAGCTGTACGAGGGAGTCGCCAAGGGCTGGGCGAGTTGGGACTTCAAACTGGCCGTCGAGGCGAACAAGCAGGCAGCCGCGATCACCGCGGAGTTGTGGAGCATCCAAAAGGCGCGGTACGACCAGTGGCAGCAGTTGGTCGCCGAGGGCAAGGTCGATCCGAACGACCCCGACGCGCCGCAGGATCCGGGCGAGCGTCCGACGACCTTCACCGCACAGGACGGCAACGGCAACTCCACCACGACGACCTACACCTACGGTCCGGACGGGAAGCCCCAGTCGATCACCACCAAGGTCACCAACTCCTCCGGGCTGACGAGCACCGAGACGGTGAACTACCGGCCGGACGGCACCTACGACTCCAGGGCCACCGACGCCCACGGCAACGTCACCGTCTCCGAGGGCGACGTCACCACGACGCAGAACGGCAACGTGAAGACGACGACGAACAACTTCACCAGCACGACCACCGGCACGGACGACTCGAAGACCGTCACCACGGGGAAGACCACGTCGGTCTACGACGCGGGCACGGGGCAGCGCACCTCCCACAGCACCTACACCACCACCGGGCCCGACGAGAACGACGTCGTGCGGACGGTGAAGGGGACCATCGAGTCGTCCGTCGACCCGCGGGGCAACGAGACCACCACGACCACCGAGGTCAAGGAGGACGGGAGCGGTACCCGGACGATCGAGACCCCGGACGGTCGTACGGAGAAGTGGGTCAGCGACAGCGCCGACGAGGACACCGGCTGGCGCCTCGCGCCCTGACTCCCCTCCCCACTCCCCCGGCGCGCCCGCGCCGTCCCGTATCCCGGCATCTTTCCCGTGCCCCATCGGCTTTTTCCACCCGGTCGCCCCGCCCGGGGCGCACTGTTCGACCACGACGAGGAGCCCTCGTGCCCGCAGGCAACGTCAACATCAACTACAGCGAGATCGTCCGGGTGTCCGGAGTGATGAAGCAGGCCGTCGAGAACATCGTGCCCATGCTGCAGAGCACGAAGACCTCGGTCGAGGGTCTGATGGACAACGGACTCTTCATGGAGCAGAGCAGCCCGGCGATCAAGGCGTCCTACGAGAAGTTGACGGTCTCGCTGACGCAGGCGATGAGCGGGATCACGGTCTTCTCCACGCAGTTCGAGGAGATCAGGAAGCAGGTGGAGGCGCTGGACGCCGCGGTCGCCAAGAACGTCGGCGGCTCCTGATCCGAGGCAGAAAGAGGGGCGGTGCCCCGGACCGTGGATCACGGTCCGGGGCACCGCCCTTGGTCATCCTTCCGACCGCAGTTCGGTGCGCGGCACCAGGACCGACACCAGGGTGCCCGTCGCCGGGTCGACGGTGAGTCCGCGCCCCGGGACCGGCCTGGACCGCAGCAGGTCGTACGGCACCCGCAGACCGAGCAGGTCGCCCTCGCTCGGGGACTGCGGCGCCAGCAGCATGCCCTTGCGCAGCCGGCGGGCCTGCCCCAGCCAGCCGATGCCGGCGGACGTCAGGGTCTCCGGGGTGCCCGCGGCGACCAGTCCGATGGCCCGGTCCCGGCCGGTGGCCACGGTCTCCCGCAGGACCTGGTCCGCGGCGGGGAGTTGGGCGAGGAGGTCGGCGTCGTCGACCATCACCACGGCGGGCCCGCCGCCCGCCTCCAGTGCGGCCCGCACCTCGTCTTCGAGGGGGTCGGGGTGGTCCAGGACGGTCACCTGGGGGTGGCGGGCCAGGGCTCGCAGCGGGGACTCGCGCGGGGTGAGGACGACCACCCGGGTGCCGCTCGCCAGCAGGGAGACGGCGAGTGAGGCCAGCGCGGTCGACCGCCCCGTGCCGGGCGGTCCGCTGATGAGGAAGGACGGTGCGTCGGCGGCGAAGTCCACGCCCAGCGGGTCGAGTTCGTCTCCGCCGATGCCAAGTAGGCCCCACAGGGGGCGGCGCCTGGCGTCGTCCAGCCGGTCGTAGGCGTCGGTGAAGGAGACCTCCCTGGGGAGGGTGAGCACCTTGGCGGGGCGCAGTGCGTCGGGCAGGGCGCGGTCGCGCCGTGCGGCCCGGTCGCCTATCTCCGCCAGGGCCGTCGTCTGGTCGCGTCCGCCCACCGGGGCGCCGCCGGAAGGCGCGCTCAACAGGGCGACCTGGACTTCCGTGCCGCTGCCGCCGCGCCAGCCGCGTCCCGGCGGCACCGCGGCGGGGACCTGTTTGGCGGGGATGCCGGCGAGGGTGTACTCGCTGCGGTCGGTCATCCGCAGCAGGATCCGCTCGTCGTTGAGGGCGGCGACCTTCCCGGCGAGCAGGGCGCGTTCCGACGTGGCGGCGACGTGGACGCCCAGCGGGGCGCCCTCGCGGATCAGCGCGGTCAGCTCCTGCACCGGCCGGCCGCCGTCCTGCTCGCCGAGGAGGGCGACCAGCGAGTCCCAGCCGTCGACGAGGACGAGGACGTGCGGGGGACGCTCCGCCACCGGGATGAGGGAGCGCAGCTCGGCGAGGGTGGCGACGCCGCGGGCGGTGAGGAGTTCTTGGCGCCGTGCGGTCTCGGCGATCAGCCGGCTGAGCAGCCGGCCCAGCCGTTCCAGATCGGTGCGGGGGACGACGGCGCCGCAGTGCGGCAGCGAAGTGAGGGCGGTGAGGGCACCGCCGGCGGCGTCGATCCCGTACAGGTGGACGTCAGCGGTGGAGTGTCGCCGGGCCAGGGCGCCGGCGATGGTGCGCAGCACCTGGGAGCGCCCGGAGCGCGGGGTGCCCAGTACGTAGAGGTGTCCGAAGGAGTCGAGGTCGAGTTCCAGCGGCTGTTGGCACTGACCGTCGGGGAGGTCGGCGAGCGCCCACGGCACGGGGGCGAGCGATCCTGCGGGCCGGTCCGGTCGTTCGGGCAGGTCGTCCAGGGTGAGCCGGTGCGGCAGCGGGGGCAGCCAGGGGCTGGGCCGGGGCTCGATGCCGAGGGTGTTCGTGGCCTCGCACACGGCGTCCACGAGGGCGGTCAGATCGGTGGGGGCGTGCGGATCGTCGGTCACGTCGGCCTCGTCTTCGACCGCGTGCCCCGGCCCTGGTTCGGGGGCGGTGCGGCCGAGCCGGGACCAGTCGACGTCGGCGGTCCAGATCTCGCCCACAGCGACGGTGCGCGGCTGCGGTTCGTCGGGCTGCGACCCGCTGCCGGGTCGCAGGGTGCCCGCGTAGGCGGTCTGGAAGGGGAGCACGGAGCGGTGCCCGATCCGGGCGAGCGCCCGGCCGGGGGTGTCGGCGGAGATGGTGACGGCGTCGTTGGCCTCCAGGACGTCCAGGCTGTCTCCGGCGTCGGTGACGCGCAGCGCGATCCGCAGGTTGGTGTTGGCGCGGATGTCGGCGGTGACGACTCCGGCGGGGCGCTGGGTGGCGAGGACGAGGTGGATGCCGAGCGAGCGTCCGCGCTGGGCGATCGAGACGAGGCCGGGGATGAACTCTTCGACGTCGCGGGCGAGGGTGGCGAATTCGTCGATGATGAGCAGCAGCCGGGGCAGCGGTGCCAGGGAGGGGTTGCGGCGGCGCAGGGCCCGGTACTCGGAGTGGTCCTTGGCCGACGCGGCGGCCAGCACGTGCTCGCGGCGGGTGAGTTCGGCGCCGAGGGAGGTCAGTGCGCGTTCCACCAGATGGCTGTCGAGGTCGGTGACCATGCCGAGGGTGTGGGGCAGCCGTACGCAGTCCTTGAAGGCGCTGCCGCCCTTGTAGTCGACGAGGACGAACGTCATCTCGTCGGGGCGGTTGACCGCCGCGAGTGAGGCGACCAGGGCTTGGAGGAGTTCCGACTTGCCGGCTCCGGTCGTGCCGGCGACCAGGGCGTGCGGGCCGTCCTTGACCAGGTCGAAGGTGACGGGTCCGGAGTAGCCGGTGCCGAGTCGGATGCCGGTGGAGGCGGGGCGCTGTTCCCAGCGGCGTACCAGATCCGCTCCGGTGGGCGGTTCGAGGTCGAGCAGTTGGAGCAGCCCCACGGTGGGGGGCAGGCCGTCGGTGCCGTCGGGGGTGACGTCCCGGACCGGGGCGAGGGCGCGGGCGATCCGTTCGCACCACTGGGTGTCGACGAGGTCGGGCCGGGCGGTGGTGACGTCGGCCTTCCCGGTGCGGCGCAGGGTGAGTTCCCGCGCGCCCACGGAGCAGACGGACACGCACTCCTCGGGGAGCATCCGTTCCTCGCGGTCCACGCAGATCAGGAAGACCCGGACGGCGGGCCCCTCCTTGAGGACCTGGATCATTCCGGGTGCGTCGCGCAGCCGCCGGGCGCCGTCGAGGACGACCAGGACGTCGGGTTCGCTGAGGAGGGCGCCGCTCATGGCGGAGCCCCGGGCGCGGATCCGGGCCCGTACGGTGGAGACGAGTTCGGTGACCCGGTTGGCGACGGTCTCGGGGTCGTTGCCGAGGGTGACCGCGGGTCCGCCGCCGGGGGGTGCGCCGGCGCCGCCCTTGCCGGGGCGGGCGTGGGGCAGCCAGCGGACCCACTCCCAGCCGGGGGCGCCGGCCGCGTCGGTGAGGACGGTGATCCGGACGTCGCGCGGGGAGTGCAGGATCGCGGCTTGGGCGACGGTCCAGCGGGCGAGGGCTGCGGCCGAATCGTGTTCGCCGGTGATGCCGAGGACGCCGTCGGCGGCGAGGTCCACGGCCATCGGGGCGTCGGGGACGTCCCAGTTGACGGACCGGTGGTTCTCCTCGCGGGCGGCGTCGTCGACGGTGAGGAGGGAGGGCTGTCGTACGGTGCCGACGCGGAGGTGGAGGTGGTCGGGGTGGCTGCGCTGGCGTTCCCAGAGCCGGGCGCCGGGGCCGACGGCCCACAGTCCGGCGGTGGCCGGGTCGGGTGCGGCCTCGCCGCGCAGGGTGCGTTCGCGGTGCACCTTGGCCCGTACGTCCTCTTCGAGGGAGGAGCGCCGGGCCCGGTAGCCGGCGGCGCCCTCGACGTAGTCGAGCCAGCCGCTGCGCTTGGTGTTGAGATGGCCCGCGAGGGCCAGGACCGGGCTGAAGAGCGCGAAGATCAGGAAGAAGTAGGACTTCAGGAACACCACCATGCAGATGCCGAGCACCAGGGGCGCCAGGATCATCAGCAGGGGCATCGGCCGGTGTTTGGGCGGGACGGGCGGTGCCGGCAGGGCGAAGCGCTCCGGCAGCAGCGGCGGGACGATCCTCGGTGGACGGTTGAAGTCAAGGTGGGCGCCGTCGGCGGAGGTGGCGACGGCGGCGTCCGCCTCGGTGGGCCGCGCGACCCTCAGGAGGAACTCGCCGAGGACCAGTTCGCCGCCCAGGGGCCAGCGGCACCAGCCCGGCGGGAGGGGGTCGGCGGTGTCGGCCGCGGGGTCGGGCAGCGGTTCCGGCGGCTCGGGCGGCAGGGGTACGGCGTCGGCGCGCGGTCGGTCCGGCGGGGGCTCGGGCAGCGAGAGCACGGCGTGCTCTTCACCGGCTCCGGCGTGCAGGAGCACGGAGCCGTCGGGGCAGACGGTGATCCGCGCCCCGGTCGGGGGGACGTCGCGCCCTTCGAGGGGGACGGAGCTGCCGGGGAGCGGGCCGATGCCGTGGGTGCCCGGGGCGAGGCGCCAGGAGCGTCCTGCTCCGCGTCCGCCGACGAGTTGCAGTTCGACGTGCGGGGCGCGCGGCAGGCGTTCGCCGTCCGGGGTGCGGGAGGGCGGCGGAAGCTCGCCGCGGTCCGCGCCGTAGTCGGCCGGTACGGCGGGGGCGGGGGCTCCGAGCCCGAGCCGGGCGCCGTCGCGGATGCCGGTGGCGGCGAGCGGGAGGTCCGCGGGGAGGGCACGGTCACCGAGGTGGAGCACCGGAGCGCCGACAGGGCCGTCCGGGGTGGCCGTGCCGTCCGTGCCGCCGAGTCCGGCGGCCAGGGTGGCGACGCTGGTGGCGCCGGGGGCGTCCAGCAGGATCTCTCGGTCCCGGTCGGGGTGTCCCGACGCCGGGTCATGGAGGCTGACGAAGAGTCTCACGGGTGTTCGGGTGTCCGTTCCAACGGGGTGCGGGAGGCGGCGGATACACCGGGGCGCCGGGTTGCGCCTGCGGGCGTCTGGGCGGGCTCGGCCGGGAGGTCGATCCGGACCGGGGGCTGCGGCCCGGGTTCGCTCGCCGGGGCGGCCGAGGGGGCCGGCCCGGTGTCGGGTTCGCTGAAGTCGTCGGCGCCGGCGGCTGGGAGGTACGCGGATGAGGCCGGGGACTCCGCCGCGCGCCCGCCGGCCTCTTGCCGGGCTGCCGCTGCGTCGACGCCCGCCGCCGTCGCACCAGGGCCTTCCCCGACGACGGCAGGGGGTTCCGGCTCGGGTCGAGCCGGGGGACCCGGGGCGGGAGCGTCGGGGCCGGGTCCGTCGCCGTCGTCCAACTCTTCGGCGAGCGAGGGGGGTTCGGGACGCGCGTCCCACCACCCGGCGTTCCGACGCCGGTACCGTCTGATGCCGGCTGCCACCGCCTGGCCGAGCGCGGCTGCCTCCGCGTCGACGCCGAGTCCCGGGCCGATGAGCCGCCCGCCTGTTTCGGCGTGCAGGCTCCAGCAGGCCCCTGGGAAGCGGCCTCCGACGAGGGCGCGGACCCGGCCTCGGGCGGCCAGGGCGGCCAGTCGCGCCCGCTGACTCCCGGTCGGCGTCCAACAGACGAGGACCGGCGGCGCGGCCTCCTCCGCTTCCCCCGAGGGAGCGGCGGTCTCCCATGCGTCGAGGACCGCGTCGAGATCGCGGCCGGGCCAGCGGGGGTGGACCCCTCGGGCGATCTCGACCCGCGGACCGTGTGCTGCGAGGTCGAGTTGGGCCGCCAACGCCTGGAGGACGCTACGCACCAGCCGTGTGTCGCCCTCCAGACTGATCACCGACGGGCCGCACGCCCAGTCGGCGACGACGGTCGCCCCGGAGAGCCTGTCGGTGCCGAGGACCAGCGGGAGGGTCGGGCGGGACGGTGCTCCGGGCGGCACGGTGGAGATCTCGCCCGCGGTCACCGAACGGGTGCGAAGCCCGTTCCCCGGGGAGTCCTCGCGCCAGGGCGAGTCGACGGGCCGGGGGTCACGCCCGGCGATGACGGCGGTGCACTCCCGGCGGTCGGCGGCGACCAGCACCGCCGGCGCCTCGCACCCCTGACCCGCCGACTGCCGTGCGCCGTTCAGGACACGGTCGACCAGGACGGGCGCGGCGGGATCGGCGAGGAACGCGGTCAGGGTACGGATGCGGCGCCGGTGTGCGTTGCGTACGCGGACGGGTTCGGCGAAGGCGCGGCAGGTCATCCGCGCTTCCCAGGCCAGGCGACGGCACGCGGGACGGAAGCCGCCCTGGCGCCGGATCGCCCGGATCAGCAGCCAGATCAGCCCGACCAGGACGACGGCCATGCCCGCGAGGACGAACGAGGACCGCTGGTCGGGCAGGGGAAGCGCGAGAGCGGGTGCCCCGGTGGGAGCCGCGGGGTTCACGGGCGGCTCCGGACTGTGTCGGCGCCCTTGGCGGGGCGATCGGGACGTCCAGACGAGTGGGTGGACACGGCAACCTCGGTGAGCGGCGGACGGGAGGACGGAGCGTGGTGCTCCTGGGGGTGCGGGCGTCCGTCGTCGCCGCGGCCATGGACTTGCGCCAGGCGATGACGACGCCCATGGCGTAGAGCGGAAATCCAGCGCTCGGGTTGCCTGATGTCCCGTCATTGCCTGCTGAGTGCACGCCACATCGTGGGCGGGACGGTGTTCCCGGTCACCGCGTTCCGGCCGTGCCGCCGCCGTCGGGGCGGGCGCAGCGCACTCGGATTCCGTACGCTCGGGCAGACGGGCCGTCCGAACGTACGGAATCCCTCGGTCACGGTCGCGGTGCCGCCCGGGCGACGGACACCGCGGGCGGTACGCGGTCGCGGGCCGGCTCCCGGTGGAAGGCCCAGGACAGGTCCGGCTCGGTCACCGGTTTGAGCACTCGGCGGACCAGCGGGGTGCACATCAGAGTGACGGCGATCGCGACGACCACGGACAGCACGACCTTGCCCAGAGGTTCGTGCAGCCAGCCGACCGTTTCGAAGACACCTGCGTACTCGGCCCCCTTGATGAGGAAGCCGTGCAACAGGTAGCCGCAGATCGTGCCGGCCCCCAGCGCCGTGAACCACATGTGCCGCGTCGGAACCAGGGCCAGGAACGCGGCCGTCAGCAGCAGTGCGCCGCCGAACAGGGCGGCCGTCATCAGCGGGCCGACCCACCAGGACGCGCCGAGTTCCTGTGCGCTGCTGTTGCGGAACACCCAACCGGTCTCCACGCGGGTGGCGGCCCAGTACGCGAAGCCACCGGCGACGACGAACGCAGGTACGGCCAACTGCCGCACGCGGCGGTGTCGTACGAGGGCCAGGTGTTCGGGCTTCAGGCACAGTCCGAGGACGAAGTACGGCAGGAACTGGAGGACCCGTTGGAGGTTGAGGTCCTCCCCGATGGCCGGTGACGCGGAGGCCAGCGCGGCGACGCCCAGGGCGAGCGGCAGGGGCTGTCGCAGCCACTGCCACAGCGGGGTCGTGACGCGCCAGATGAACAGCGCGCCCAGGAACCAGGTCAAGAACCACGGGTCGAGGAGGCTGATCGGATGGTCCGGAGCGCCTCCCGCGTACCGTTTGAACAGCGAGTACGCCGTCTCGAAGACGATGTAGGGCACCACGATGCCGGAGACGAGGCGCCGGAGTTGACGCGGCCGTCCTGCGAAGCTCCGCGACAGGTAGCCGGAGAGGATGATGAACGCGGGCATGTGGAACGCGTAGACGAGCACGTACAGCGCTTTGGTGGCCCGGGTGGTCTCCACGACCTCCCAGGCGTGCGCGACCGCCACCAGGAGGATCAACAGGTATTTGGCATTGTCCAGGAAGGCATCCCTTTCCTCGGCCGGAGCGGCCTGACGTCTCGTCACCGTGTGCAGATCGGGCGGTCCAAGGACGGCGTTCTGCTCCTGCGGCAAGACAAATCCTTCGCGTGTGGGTGCAGGGCACGCGAGACCCGGTCGACTGAGGCGCGGCACTCGACGTGCAGGACGTCGACAGAGCAACACGCCGGACCTACCGCACGAAGAGTGCGATCCGGGGCCTCGTCCGGCCACCGTAGCAGGTACGTTTCCGCCACCCCGGCGCGTGCCGACCGCACCGCCGGAGCGCCGCGGTGACGGCCCGCGCCGTGACGTCAAGGGGTGAACTTCACCGACTGGAAGGTGGTGTCGATGACCCACTGGCCGGGATCGAGTTCCTCCGCCGTCGCCAGGCGGCAGTTCTTCTCGACGTACAGGATCGCCCTGCGGTCGGTGTTGTTGACCACCTGTCCCCGGGCGTTGCGACCGACCGGGTAGCAGTTGTCGTCCATGGGGTCGGTCAGGGTCCGCGCCGCGTTCCCGGGCTGGGTGTGATAGGTGAACTGTCCCGTCGCCGCGTGGGCGTTCGGTGTCACGGCGGCGCCGAGCGCCGTGATCGTTCCCAGGGCGACGAGTGTCCTGACGGTTCTGCTGGCCATGTGATGCCCCCTCCTGGTGCGCGGCAGGCACCTCACGGCCTCCCGATCCGTCCAGGATGCCCGTGAAGTCCCCTTCATTACCAGGGGCCTGCTCACCGTGCGTGGTAGGCGGACGTCATTCCGTGGCGGGCTCTCTGGCTGCGGCGCGGCCTTCGTGGATAAAATTCGTACGGGATACGAAGGGTGCGAGAGGTGCGACGAGAGGGACGAGCGGTGAGCGATCCGATCGTCGTGGGTGTCGACGGCTCGGACGCTGCCCTGGCGGCGCTCGACTGGGCGGCGGCACGCGGCACGCATCGGGCACGTCGCGCACGCGGCGCTGCACCGCGCGGCCTGCCCGGTGATGGTCGTCCACGGTCGCGGATGAGACCCCTGCCGCTCCGTCCGGACCAACCGCACGCCCGGACCGAGCGACGGGCGCGTCAGGCCACGCTCACGGAACCGTCGCTGCGCGGGTCCGTCCCGGCGTCGAAGCCGGTTCCCGAGGGGCTGCGGCGAACCAGTTGGCCGTGGCCGACCTGCTCGTCCTGGTCAGCGCAGACGTCCACCCGGTAGCCGCCCCTGGTCAGTGCCGTGACGACGTCCTGAGGTACGGCGCCTTCGACGGAGGCCACCTGTGCCGGCTCGTCGACGCCGAGGCCGCCGATGACCCAGCGGGGTCGGCCGAGGGCTTCGGCCGGGCCGTCGCCGGCGGCGATCCGCAGCGCCAGTTGGGTGTGGATCTGCGGCTGCGCCTTGCCGCCCATGGTGCCGTGGGCGCCGGTGACCGCGCCGTCGCGGCGGGTCAGGACCGGCATCAGGGTGTGGGCGGGGCGCTTGCCGCCCGCCAGTCGGTTCGGGGCGTCGGGTGCGAGGTCGAAGAAGGAGCCCCGGTTGTGCAGCACGATCCCGGTCGTCGGGTCGAGGATGCCGGAGCCGAAGCTGTGGAAGAGGCTCTGGATCAGCGAGACCGCGTACCCCTCGTCGTCCGCGGCGACCACGGCGACCGTGTCGCCGCTGGGCCGGACGGCTTCGTTGCGGCGTACGGCGCCGAGTTCGGCAGCGGTGGGGCGCGGGGCGCTGCGCACCTCGGCGGCGAGCCGGTCCAGGTGCGCCCCGCCCAGCAGTTCGGCGACGGGCACGTCCACGTGCCGCGGGTCGGCCAGGTGCCGGTCCCGGTCACGGGTGACCGCGTCGAAGATACGGGCCGTCAGATCGGCGTCCGCGCCGAGCAGTTGGGCGTCCATGGGGAGGCGGGCCACGATCCCGAGGGCTTGCAGCAGGTGCAGGCCCTGCGAGTTGGGCGGCGCGGTCAGGTACTCCTCGCCGTGGAAGACCGCGGACAGGGGCTCGCCGGTCTCGGTGGCGTGGCGGGCGAAGTCGTCGGGGGTGAGCGGGGAGCCGATGGCGCGCAGCGTGGCGACGAGTCGTGCGCCGAGTTCGCCTTCGTACAGGGCGGCCGGTCCCTCGCTCGCGAGCCGGGCGAGGGTGTCGGCGAGCGCGGGTTGGCGCAGTGGGCTGCCTTCGGCGAGGGGCGTGCCGTCGGGGAAGAACACCGCGCGCATCCCCGGGTCGGCCGTCAGCAGCGGTGCTTCTGAGCGCAGTGCGGTCGCGACTCCGGGTGCGGTCGGCACCCCTTGGCGGGCGTAGTCGATCGCGTCGGCGAACAGCCGCTCCCACGGCAGCCGTCCGGCGATGCGGTGGAGGGTGGCCCAGCCGGCGACGACGCCGGGGACGGTCACGGTGAGCGGTCCGGTGACGGGCATCCGCGGGCCGGTCACGGCCGTGGGGTCGGCAGCCGCGGCTGCCGCGCCGCTGCCGTTGACGGAGACGACGCGTCCGTCGGGCAGCGCGACCAGGGCGACGAGGTCGCCGCCGACGGCGCACTGGTGCGGGTAGACGACGGTGAGGGCGACGGCGGCGGCGACGGCGGCGTCCACGGCGTTGCCGCCCGCCCGGCGTACGGCGGCCCCCGCTTCGGTCGCCAGGGCGTGCGGGGCGGCCAGTCCGTACGGTGCGGGGCCGGCCCCGCCGGGGGACGCAGGGTGGACGGGGGAAGGAGGTGCGACGGGCATGTGGATGGCTTCCTGAGGGGGCGGCGGGCGATGGGTCCGGTCAGGTCCCCGGGTGCGCGGGCGCGGGGCCGCCGTGCTCCAGCGTGTCGATGATCATTCCCTGCACCTCGACGAGGTGGTCGGCCATGGCCTGGGCCGCGGCCTCGCTGTCGTGGCTGATGATCGCGGCGAGGATGCGGCGGTGGGCGCGCAGGGAGGTCGCGAGGCGTTCGGTGGACTGGTACTGGGGGTCGCGGGAGGGGCCGACCCATTCGTTGGTGGCTTCGAGGAGCCGGGTGAGCATGGGGTTGTGCGCGGCCTTCGCGACGGCGACGTGGAAGGCGCCGTCCAGTTCGATCAGCGCGGTGAGGTTGTCGCGTTCGCGCTCGGCCTCCGCGCGGGACAGCAGGTCGGCGAGGTGTTGGAGGTCCCCGTGGGTGGCCCGGACCGCGGCGCGCGCGGCGACGGGCGGCTCGACGGCGGAGCGCAGGTCCATGACTTCGTGGACGAGCCGGGCCGCGTCGTCCATGTCGCCGAGTTGGCGGGCGTGCAGATCGGGTCGTTCGGCGCCGGTGACGATGGTGCCCCGGCCCGGTTTGCGGTCGACGAGCCCGCGCAGCTCCAGCTCCCGCAGCGCTTCGCGTACCGAGGCCCGGGAGATCCGGAGCTTCTCGGCGAGTTCGCGCTCGGACGGGATGCGGGTGCCCGGGGCCAGCCGGCCGTCCTCGATGAGTCCCTGGAGGCGTCCGGCGAGCCGGTCGGGGCCGAGCGCGGCCTCGGGGGCGATGAGGGTCCAGTCGAGGGGCACCGGGGGGCCTTTCCGGTCGGGGCCGTACGGCGCGGGGTGGGCGCCGCCGGGTGCGGGCGGGGTGTTGCCCGGGCACACGGCCGCGCGTCCGCCGGGCGGCGGTTGCGCGGGCCGCGGCACGGACGCGGTCAGTCGTCGATCTCGACGGTGAGCCAGTTCTCGAAGCAGCTGCGGCGGGCCAGGCTCATCACGCCGATGGTGGCCCGGCCGCCGAGGCCCGCCTCGGGTCCGAAGACCTCGCGGAAGAGGTCCGTCGCGCCCGATGACACCTTGTGCACGTCCTCGAACTCCGGCGTGCTGACGACGAAACACAGTGAGCGTACAAGGGAGCTGACGCGGTTCAGCGAGCCGAGGGCGTAGCGGATGCCGCCCAGGCAGTTGAGCGCGGTGAGGCGGGCGGCCTCGTAGCCCTCTTCGACGGTGACGTCGGCGCCGAGCCGTCCGGGGTGGCGGACGTTGCCGTCCGCGTCGTCGGCGGTGTGGCCGCCGAGGAAGAGCAGGTTGCCGCTGATGTGGTGGGGCTTCATGGACCCGTACTCGGCGCCGTAGTAGGGCCGGGCGGAGAAGTCGGGGATGACGAGTCCCAGTTCGCGAACGCGGGTCTCGGGATCGTTTTGAGCCATGGAGATCGTGCCTTCGGGATCGTGTTGGCCCTGCCGGTGGGCCAAGATAGTCAGATGGTCCGACCAAGTGGGTTTATTGTTTGGTCACGTTTTCCCCCATGTCAACCCCCGTCGTCGTCGGCACGTCGTCGACGACGGCCCCAGACCCCGAGGAACGGCACCATGCAAAATCAGCCAGCGGACCGGCTCGGAGACCCTCGCGACCGTGCGGTGCGGCGCCTCGCCGACGTCCTTCCGCTCCTGCTGACCGTCGCGGCCGGAGCCACCGACGCGGTGGCCTACCTCGGCCTCGGCGGGGTCTTCACCGCCAACATGACGGGCAACCTCGTCCTGCTCGGCATCGCGGGGTCCCACGGCGTGGATCTGCACGTGGCGCGCGCCGCCGCGGCGACCGCGGCCTTCACCGCCGGGCTGGTGGTGGCCTTCTTGATGACCCGCGACCTGCCGAAGGACGCGGTGTGGCCGCCCCGCATCACGGCCGCGCTGGCGGTGAGCCTCGTGTGCCAGCTGGCCTTCCTCGCCGGGTGGGCAGCCGTGGACGGCCGGCCGGGCGAAGTGGCGGACGTCGGCCTGGTCAGCCTGTCGGCGCTGGCGATGGGGGTGCAGACGGCGTGCGCCCGGCGCGTGGCGCTCGGCGGGATCACCACCACGTTCGTCACCGGGACCCTGACCTCGGTCGCGGAAGCCGCTTCGCACGGCTCGGCGGCGCACCTTCCGCGTCGGCTCGGCGTCCTGCTGGCCCTGGTTCTCGGCGCCCTGGCGGGCGCGCTGGCCCTGCGGCACTCCCCCACGGCCGCAGCCCTGATCGCTCCGGCGCTCGTCGCGGTGACACTCACACTGGGCGCCCGCCTCCACTCCGTGCGACGAAATCCGTAGTTGAATGCGAGATCAACTAATGTTTTCCGTTGTCTGACCCCCATTTTACTGCGAGGTCGTTGACAAGCAGCGGTATCGGGCCACACCTTTGGCCGCACGAGGCCCGCCCTGCCGGAGGGCCCCGGGGCCGACCAAGCCGCCCCCGCGCCGCGCTCGCCGCGGGGCGGGCGAACCGGGTTCACCGCTTCGCCCGCCCGCCGGCACCCGGCGCCCCGCACCCGCTCTCCCCCAAAGGCGGCCGTCTCCCAAGGACTCCCCGTGACCTCACCACGCCCGGACGTCTCCGCCCCGCCCGCCCCCTTGGACGTGTCCTTCACCGACGACCCCCGGGTCGTCAAGGAGGCCGCCAACGAGGACTACTCGACCCACATCGTCCCGCTGACCTGGCGCAGCGGGCGGCTGTCCCTGGCCATGACCTGGTACGCCCTGGTCAGCGGGATGTTCTACCTCGTCACCGCGGCGACCCTGGCGGTGACCGTGGGCACCGTCAACACCCTGATCGGCATCCTGCTCGCGGTCGCCGTGTTCGGCACGGTGAACTACGTCTTCTCCCGCTACGCCGCCCGCACCGGGCTGACGGTGGCCCTGCTGTCGCAGCGGATCTTCGGCTCGATCGGCTCGGTGCTGGCGCCGCTCGTGCTGGCCGCAACCGCGATCTACTACGCGGTGTTCGAGGGCTCCGTCATCGCGCACGCGCTGCACGCCTACACCGGCGCCTTCACGATCGAGGTCTGGTACGCCATCTCGATCCTGAGCAACGTCCCCATGGTCATCGGCGGGGTGCGCCGCTGGCTCGACAAGTTCAACGGCGCCCTGCTGCCGCTGTACTGGACCGGCCTGATCATCGTGGTGATCCTCGCCGCCCGCGAGTACAAGCCCTCGGGCTGGCTCACCCACACCCCGGACGTCATGCCCGACCTCGGCGCCCCGGGCTGGTTGTACGCGTTCTTCGTGTACATGGGCGTGTTCGTGTTCATGATGTACACGATCGACTTCGGCCGCTTCGGCAAGCGCGAGGACGCGAAGTTCCACGGCGTCGTCACGTTCGGCCCGGTCTTCTACTTCTTCTGCTACTTCGTCAACGGCCTCATCGGCATCTTCCTGGTGCTCGCGGCCGGAGCCGTCGGCATGCCGACCGAGACCGCGATCGGCGACACCGTCGTCGCGCTGATGGGGGTGTGGGGCCTCGGCGTCGTCTGGCTGACGCAGTCCCGCATCAACACCGCGAACTACTACGTGGCGTCGACGAACCTGGAGGCCGCCGTCGCCCGGCTGTTCCACGTCCGGGTGCCGCGCGTGGTGGCCCTCGCGCTGGCCAGCGTCGTGACCTACCTGATCATGCTCACCGACGTGCTCAGCTACGTCCTCACCGCGCTGGCCTGGCAGGGCGCCTTCGTCGTGGGCTGGGTCGGCATCGTGCTCACGCACCTCGCGCTGCACCGCAACGGGGACCGGGACGGCCTGCCGGAGTTCCGGCCGGGCCGGGTGAGGTCCATCGCCCCGGGCGCCGCGGTCTGGCTGGTGTCCTCCCTCACCGGCATCCTGGTGCTGGAGTTCACCGGCACGTTCGGCACGACGTGGTCCTCGCCGCTGACGTTCGTCCTGAGCATCGGGCTGTACCTGCTCGCGCTGCGGCTGACGCGCTCCCCGGTGCTCGACCGCGGCTCGGACCCGAGGGATGAGGTGGCCGACATCTGGGAGGCCCGGATCCGCTGCCACCGGTGCGACCACTCGTACATCGCGGCCGAGATGGACCGGGACCCGTCCGCGGCGGGCTCCCCCGCGATCTGCGCGGACTGCGCCGGCCGCAGCGGTGAGTTCCGCAGGGCGGTACGGGCCGAGGCCGCAGCCGCGAGGGTCCCCGGCGTCCGGCCGCCGGAGCCGGCCGCCCGCAGGTGAGTCGGCGAAGCGGTCGGTGCTCCCCCTTCGGTCGGGGGTGGGCACCGGCCGCTTCGCGTACGGCAGGGGCCCGCCCTTCGCGAGGTCACGGGGCGTCGGGCAGCTCCTTGAGGAACTCGGCGAGGACCTCGTTGAAGACCTCGGGCCGCTCCATGTTCGGGTAGTGGGCCGTCCGTTCGACCACCGCCGTCCGGCCGTTCGCGACCTCACGGGCGAGCCGGCCGGCCATCCGCAGGTGGTCGTAGGAGTCCATGCCGCCGTTGAGCGCGAGCGTGGGAACCGCGATCCCGGGCAGCCGTTCCCAGGTCCGGGTCACCGCCACCATGGGCACCGACTCCCCGCCGCTGTGCTTGGCCAGGGTGCGCCACGCCATCTGCCGCAGGGCGTGGACGACCTCGGGCGCGACGTCGGCGAGCGTGCGGTGGGGGCCGGCGGCGAAGTCGAGGAAGCGCTCGATGCCGCCCGCGGCATCGCCCTCGGCGAGCGCCCGTTGGAAGTCCGCCAGCACGCCCATCGTCCAGGGGTCCTTGAAGTCGGGCTCGCTGGTGCCCACCCCGCTGACCACCAGGGCCCGCACCACGTCGGGGTGTTCGAGGGCGGTGTCGGTGGCGATCCCGCCGCCCATCGACAGCCCGACCACGACCGCGGGTGCGCAGCCGAGGTGGCGCAGCAGGGCGGCGACGTCGTCGGTGTGGCGGAAGGGCCGGGTGGCGTTGGCGGAGCCGCCGTGCCCCCGGGCGTCCGGTGCGATCACCCGGTGGGAGCGGGCGAAGAAGTCGATCTGCGCCTCCCACATGGTGTGGTCCAGGAAGCCGCCGTGCAGCAGCACGAGGGCGTCGCCCGTGCCGCAGTCGCGGTAGGAGAGCACGCCGTCCTCGGTGCGGAACTCCTGCATGCCGGTGTTCGCGGGTACGTCAGTCATGACAACCAAGGTGTCATGACGGTCGAAGAATGACAACCGAGGTGTCATGATGGTCGGGTGCCCAAGACCTCAGAGCCCTTGCCGCCCGACGACCTCGCCGACCACCTCGTGGAAGTGCTGGGCCTGGTCGGACTCCTCTACCGACGGGTGCTGCGCAAGGTGGAGCAGACCGCCCCGTCCCAGGGCCTGTCGGTCGGGGTGCGGGCCGTCCTCGACCTGCTGCGGGAGCAGGGCCCCCTGACCGTTCCTCAGATGAGCCGTACGCAGGAGCTGAGCAGGCAGTTCGTCCAGCGGATGGTGCACGACGCGGCGGCCGGGCAGTGGGTGGAGACCGTGGCGAACCCGGCCCATCGGCGCTCCCCCCTGATCCGGCTCACCGACGAGGGGCTGGCGGCGATCACGGCCGTCACCGACCGGGAGAAGCAGGTGCTGCGCCGCACCGGCGGCGACCTCACCGACGCCGAGATCGCGGCGTGCGTCAAGGTGCTGGGCCAGATGCTCACGCTCTTCAACGAGGGGGACGAGCAGGCGGAGTCCGACTGATCCGTAAGCCCCCCCCCCCGGCGGCATGCTTCGACGCGGTCAGCCGGGTGACGGCGGCGCACTGCGGCACGTCGTCCGGCGCACGGAGGGACCCGCGGTGTCTCATGGGCCCGGACGTCGTCGTACGCGTGCCGAGCCCGGGAGGACGGATGACCGAGGTGGACCGCCGGCCACCGGGCGGGGTCGCGACCGAAGGGACGCACCGGCGCGCGGCCCGCGGCGTTCGGTTCCTCGACCTGCTGTCGACGACGGACCACAAGACCATCGGCCGGATGTACCTGACGACCTCGTTCGCGTTCTTCTTGTTCGCCGGCGCCCTGGCGCTGGTGATGCGGGCGGAGTTGGCGAGGCCCGGGCTCCAGATCGTCTCGGCCGAGCAGTACAACCAACTGTTCACCGTGCACGGCACCGTGATGATGCTGCTGTTCGCGACGCCGACCTTCACCGGCTTCGCCAATGTGATCATGCCCTTGCAGATCGGCGCCCCCGACGTGGCGTTCCCCCGGCTGAACGCCTTCACCTACTGGGTGTACCTCTTCGGCGGGCTGCTGGTGGTCGCCGGGTTCCTCACCACCGGCGGGGCCGCGTCGTTCGGTTGGTTCGCCTACGCGCCGCTGAACAGCGCCGACCACACGCCCGGCGTCGGCGCCGACCTGTGGGTGATGGGGCTCGCCGTGTCCGGGCTGAGCACGATCCTCGGCTCGGTCAACTTCATCACCACGGTCATCTGCCTCCGGGCCCCGGGCATGACCCTGTTCCGCATGCCGATCTTCACCTGGAACGTGCTCTTCACCTCGGTGCTGGCCCTGCTCGCCTTCCCCGTGCTGACCGCCGCCCTGCTGGTGCTGGAGGCCGACCGCAAGTTCGGGGCCCAGGTCTTCGACGCGGCGAGCGGCGGCGCCCTGCTGTGGCAGCACCTGTTCTGGTTCTTCGGCCATCCGGAGGTCTACATCGTGGCGCTGCCGTTCTTCGGGATCGTCTCGGAGATCCTGCCGGTCTTCTGCCGCAAGCCGATCTTCGGCTACGTGGGGCTGGTGGGCGCCACGATCGCCATCACGGGTCTGTCCGCCGTGGTCTGGGCGCACCACATGTTCGCCACGGGCGCGGTGCTGCTGCCCTTCTTCTCCCTGATGTCGTTCCTGATCGCCGTGCCGACGGGGGTGAAGTTCTTCAACTGGATCGGCACGATGTGGCAGGGGTCCCTCTCCTTCGAAACGCCGATGCTGTGGGCCATCGGCTTCCTGGTGACCTTCCTCCTCGGCGGGCTGACCGGGGTCCTGGTGGCCTCGCCCCCGCTGGACTTCCATCTGACGGACAGCTTCTTCGTCGTGGCGCACCTGCACTACGTGCTGTTCGGGACCATCGCCTTCGCGACCTTCGGCGGCTTCTACTTCTGGTGGCCCAAGCTCACCGGTCGGATGCTGGACGAGCGGTTGGGCGCGGTCCACTTCTGGACGCTGTTCGTCGGGTTCCAGCTCACCTTCCTGGTCCAGCACTGGCTCGGGGAGCAGGGCATGCCCCGCCGCTACGCCGACTACCTGGCGGGCGACGGCTTCACCGCCCTGAACACCCTCTCCACCATCGGGTCCTTCGTCCTCGGGCTGTCGACGCTGGTCTTCCTCTACAACGTCTGGCGGACGGCCGCCCGCGGCGTGCGCGTCACCCTGGATGACCCGTGGGGGTGGGGGCGTTCCCTGGAGTGGGCGACGGGCTCTCCCCCGCCGCGCCACAACTTCCACGCACTGCCCCGCATCCGCTCGGACTCGCCCGCCTTCGACCTGCACCATCCCGAAGCGTCCGGCGCGGGGGCACGGTCGGGCGCCGAGGAGGGCGTGCAGTGAGGGGCGAGGCGTGGTTGTTCACCGCGACGGCCGGCTTCTTCCTCGGCGTCGCGGTGGTCTACGGGGTCTTCGCCCACGAGCCGGCCGGCCTGTCGGCGCTGCTGGTGTCCTTCGCGATGACCGCCCTGATCTCGGCCTTCCTGTGGCGGCAGCGGCTGCGGACGCAGCCCCGCCCGGAGGACCGCAAAGACGCCCAGGTCCAGGACACGGCGGGGCGCCGGTTCTCCTTCCCCCGGCCGCACAGCTACGCGCCGGTGACCGCGGCTGCCGGGTTCGCCCTCCTCGGACTCGGGGTGGTCAAGGGGTTGTGGATCTTCCTGATCGGGGTCGGCGTCCTGGTGCCCGGGGTCTACGGCTTCGTCTTCGGCGGCCACGACGAAGCGGACTGAACGGTGCCGCCGTCGGGCCGCTGCCGTGTGACTCGTCGCTCCGGCCGTCGGATCGCTCCCGATTCTCGGGTCACTCCCGTCCGTCATGGCGCGTCGGGCCGACCAGGACCCGTTCCCTCTCCTCCTGCGGGGCGATCCGGCCGGCAGCGTCGCCGTAGTACCAGGTGCTGAGCCCACGCCGCAGCCTTCGGGTCCAGCGCTGCCAGGGGCGTTCGGCCGGCAGGGAGTCGGGCGCCGGCAGCGGCGCGGGGAGTTCCCTGACCAGTGCCGCGTACCGCTGCTCGGGCGGGACGGAACGGTGTTCCGGGTGGTATCCGCCGTCGGCGGACTGCCGTACGCCGCCGGTGCCGTCGCCGCTTACCAGCCGCCGCCCCTCGCGTTCCTGTAGCCCCAAACACAGCCGTCTGGCCAGCCAGAACGCCAGCAGCGGCAGGACCACCAGGCCCACCCGCAGCGTCCAGGTCAGCGCGTGGACCGGGACGTCGAAGACGAAGGCGATCACGTCCTGCGCACCGGCGAGCAGCAGCACCGCGTACGCCGCGACGCCCCCCGTGCACAGCCCGGTCCGTACGGGTCGGTCGCGCGGCCGGTCGCACAGGTGCCGCTCGCCCGTGCCGGGGGTGATCCACCGTTCGAAGAAGGGATAGGCGTACAGCACCAGGAACAGCAGTCCCGGCAGCACCACTCCGGGCAGCAGCGGGTTCCAGGACAGGGTGTGGCCCCACAGACGGGTCTCCACCCCGGGCATCAGTCGCAGGGCTCCTTCGAGGAAACCGACGTACCAGTCCGGTTGGGAGCCGGTGGACACCTGGTCGGCGCGGTAGGGGCCGTACGCCCAGACGGGGTTGATCTGCGCGATCGCCCCGAGCACCGCGAGGATCGCGAAGACGAGGAAGAACAGCGCGCCCGACTTCGCCAGGTAGCGCGGAAGGACGGGTTCGCCGACGGAGTTCCGTGCGGTCCTGCCCCGGCCGGCCCACTGGGTGTGCTTGAGGTACACGATCAGCGCCAGGTGCACGGCGATCAGTGCGACCAGCAGCGCGGGGACGAGCAGGATGTGGACGGCGTAGAGCCGGGGCACGATGTCGTCGCCGGGGAACTGCCCGCCGAAGACGAGGAAGGAGAGGTACGTGCCGACGATCGGCACGGACAGCATGATGCCCTGCGCGGTGCGCAGGCCCGTGCCGGACAGCAGGTCGTCGGGGAGGGAGTAGCCCGCGAACCCCTCGACCATGGCGAGCAGGAACATCGTCACCCCGACGACCCAGTTCAGCTCGCGGGGGCGGCGGAAGGCGCCGGTCACGAACACCCTCAGCAGATGGGCCGCGATGGACGCCAGGAAGAGCAGCGCGGCCCAGTGGTGGATCTGGCGGGCCAGCAGCCCGCCGCGGACGTCGAAGCTGAGCTCCAGCGTGGTGGCGTACGCCTGTGACATCACCACGCCTTGCAGCGGCCGGTAGGAGCCCTCGTACACCGAGGGTTCCATGGACGGGTCGAAGAAGAAGGTGAGGAAGACCCCGGTCAGCACCAGCACGACGAAGCTGTACAGGGCCAGCTCCCCCAGCAGGAAGGACCAGTGGTTGGGGAACGCCTTGCGCAGGGCGGCGCGGGCCGCTTCGTACAGCGGCAGGCGTCCGTCGGCCCAGTCGACCAGCCGTTCGCCGGGCGGGCGGGGGCGCGTGGGGCGTGCCGGCTGCTCCATCCCGAGACCTTCCCTACGTCCCCCGGACCGACGCTCCTGACTGGTTGTCACATCAGGTGTCCATGGGATCACGGAATGCGCCGGACGCGGGTGGTGACACCCGGGGTGACGGGTCCGTTTGGCGATCCGTCGACACCGGCTTCAGCACCGGATGATGTCGGGGAGGGCGGGCAGGTCCCCGGCGAGTCGGGGTTCGTGGACGTGCGCGAGGGCGGTGAGGACGAGGGCGATCGCGACGGCGCCGGGGTCGGGCAGCCCCTCGGAGTGGGAACCGGTGTAGCTCGCCCGGCCGCGGCGGGCGGTGAGCGCCGCGGTGCGCCGGGCGCCGTCGATCGCGGCATGTGCGGCGGCGGTCAGGGCGCGTCCGGGTTCGGCCGGTGGGGTGACGGCGAGGGCGTCGGCGGCGGGGGCGAGGGCGTCGACGAGGGTGCAGTCGCCGGGGCGGGCGCCGCCGATGGCGGTGATGCGGGTCAGGGCGCGGCGCAGGGCGGCGGCGAGGGCGGGGATGTCTGCCGGGACGTGGTCGGCGCTGGGGGCCAGGGCGGTGAAGAGCATGCCGAAGAGGGGGCCGCTGGAGCCGCCGACGTGGTCGCGGAAGGTGTCGGCCAGTGCGGTGGTCCCGGCGAGGCCGGCACGGTCGGCCAGGGCAACGGCCGCCGTGACGCCGCCGCAGAAGTTGTCGCCGAAGTCGCCGTCTCCAGTGGCCTGGTCGAGTCGGGTGAGGTCGACGTGGGCGTGGGTGGCGATCTTGTGGAGTTCGTCGAGGAAGGCGCGACCGCCGTTGCGCGCCGGCTGGGGCGTCCCGGTGCGGGCCGTGGTGGACGGGGTGTGGGTGGGCGGCGCGAGGGTCGTGGTCGTGGACGCGGCGGAGCCCGGCAGGCGCAGCGGGGTGTCGGTGGGCAGGTCCCACAGGCCGGCCCAGCCGGGGGCGAGGCCGGTGAGGGTGATGCTGAAGCCGGCCATGTCGAGGGCGGTGACGTAGGTGCCGGCGGCCAGCGCGTGGACGTGGATGCCGCGCGAAGTGAGGTCCTGGTGTACGAGGGCGCTGATGATGCGCAGTTCCAGGTCGCTGGTGCCGCCGAGGCTGGAGATGACGGCGATGACGCCGTAGGGGCCGGTGGGGACGCTGGCGAGGAGTTCGTCGAGCATGCGGGTGACGACCAGGTCCACGGAGGGGCGTCCGGCGAGGGTGTGCGCGGCGCGCTCGCCGTGGATGCCGATGCCGTAGTCGAGCTCTCTGGGTTGCAGGTGGAAGGCGGGTGCGCGGTCGGCGGGCGAGGTGTGGGCGCGGGCGCAGACGGCGAGGCTGCGGGAGGCCGCGGCGACCTGGGCGCCGAGTTCGGCGAGTTGGTCGAGGTCGGTGCCCTGGTCGGCCAGTGCGCCGAGGAGCTTTTCCACCACGACGGTGGCTCCGGTGCCGCGCCGCCCCGCTGCGGCTCGGTCGGTGGCGAGGTCGTCGTCGACGACAACCTCGGCGACGGGGATGCCGGCGGCTCGTATCTGGTCGGCGGCGAGGGCGAAGTTGATCCGGTCGCCGGTGTAGTTCTTCACGATGTGCAGGACGCCGTCGCGCTGGCCCAGCAGGGCGGCGGCCAGGGTGGCCGCGGCTATCTGTGCGCTGCCCGGCGAGGTGAAGACCGCGCCGGGGACGACGGCGTCCAGCCCGCCCCGGCCCAGCAGACCGGTGTGCAGGGGTTCGTGGCCGGCGCCGCCGCCGGCCACCAGGGCGACGCGGCGCTGTGGGGCCGGTCGGGTGGCCAGCAGGTACAGCGGCTCGACGCACAGGCCGATCCCCGGATAGGTGAGGGCCAGCCCTTGGCACGCCGTCAGGACGACCTCTTCTTCGGGTAGGAAGTGACTCATCGTGCCTCCAACCGGGTGACGGCACCGGCGCGAAAGCGCCGCTGCCCGCCCGCGCGACCACGGGTGCGCGGGGCCGCCCGCGCGGGCGGCCGGCGCAACGCTCGCCGAAGGCGGGCGAGGCGGTGCCGGGGCCCGCGCTCCTCCTCCACGAGGCGATCGTAAGTCGACTGGCGGGTCCCGTCCCGGGATGGGACCGGGGCGGGGATCGACGGCGGTCGACGGCCGGTCGACGAGCGAGGCGTACGGGTCGAACGGGCCCGAACGGGTGCCCCGAGGTGGTGGAAGCGGTTGAGTGCACAAAGGCATGGGATCGGCGTTCCTGCCGATTCCAGATGAGCGCGAAGAAGTTTTCTAGGAAATTCGGGGCGAGCCGTGCGGGAAATTCGACCGCAAGCGACATTCGCCGAAGAAGGGCGGCGCGTTTCCGCCCGGTCCCCCGTTTGTTTCTTTTCCCGTGACGGTCAGTTCACGTCGGGTCAGTTCACACCGGACGGGCCGTACTGCTCCCAGCCGCTGACCCAGGCGATGAGTTCCGTGTCCGCGAGGGACGGGACCCAGCCGTCCGCGAGTCGCAGGTGTTCCGGCGAGGGGTTCTCGCCGACGCCGATGACCGGAATGCCGGCGCTGACCGCCGATTGGATTCCGCAGAGCGAGTCCTCAAGGGCGAGGCAGGAGGCGGGGGCGACGGCGCACCGGGACGCCGCCTCCGCGTACACGTCGGGGTCGGGCTTCGGTCGGACGTCGCCCCCGGGCACGACCACATGGCGGAAGTGCCCCAGCAGCCCGGCGGACTCCAGGCAGGTCTCGACCACGTCCTGGGGGCAGTTGCTGGCGACCGCGAGCGGCACCCGGCTGGCCGCGGACGCGACGAGGGCGGGCGCCCCGGGGCAGGTGACGGGGCTGGCCGAGGCGAAGACCCGGAAGGCTTGCAGCAGCTCGTCGGTCATGGTGGCGGCGAGCCGGGGCCGGCCCACCAAGGTGGCCATCAGTCGGCCGCACTCCGTGTAGTGGACGCCCTGTGCCAGTTCGGCGAACTTCTCGTCCAGGGCCACTCCATGACCCTGGAGCACATGCCGTCGAGCGTCCATCCAGTGTTTCTCGCTGTCCAGCAGCGTTCCGTCACAGTCGAAGACCACCGCGCGCGGAGACCACCGCGGGCTTCTGTTTTTCAGCATGCCAACACCCCTTCATGCGTTCTGGAGTGAGATCGAGCTCCGGATTCCATCGGCCCGCCGGAAGGCTCGCGGCTTGTTCGCACACGATGGGCGGGCCGTACCAGAGTCGAGAAAGCGACTATTGGCAAGCTATTTCCCGCTACAGCTACAAGTCAACGAAGATTCAGAAAGTGACACAAACGGAAAATTGAGCGGCACGGAAGCCCGTGCCACTCAAGTCCTATCATCGCCCAGGATCGAAAAGGGATACCGCATACCGGATCATCCCGATACCCCGCCCCGGAAAGCAGCCATGTGATCGATGCATTCTCGTTCCCTCCGGAATATGTTCCAAGGCGGGGAGGGCTGTGCTGCGCCCCGGCGCGGGGGCGCGCGTCGTGCGCGAGCCGACGGCCTGGCTCAGTCGGCCGTCAGCTCGTGCACCGCCCATACCAGCGCCGCGTTGTCGGGGGCTGCGCTGCCGTCGGGCAGGGTGGTGCCGTCCTCGAAGCCGATCCGGGCCTGGTGCCCGTCCTCGGCCGCGGCACGGACCAGCGGCCACACCGTCGGGCCGTCGCCGTGGTAGAGGATCGGGCACCGGACGCCGGCGGCGCGGACGCGCTCCGCCATGGCGCGCGCTGCTGCCACCGCCTCGACGGGGTCCTCCTCCACGGGTTCGATCAGGATGCGGACGTTGTCGTGCAGGGTCGGCGAGGCGAGCAGGGCGGGGACGTCGTCCATCGTCCACACGGCGCTCTCCAGCACCATGCCCCGCGCCCGTACGAGTTCGGCGGTCTGGGCCGCGCCCTGCTCGCTGAAGGCGACCGAGGCGAAGTCGGGCAGCACGTCCCACGCCTCGACCAGGGCGTAGCGCTCCTCGGGTCCTGAGCAGGTCCACAGGCCGGTGGTGGTGCCGACCACGGCGTCGGGGGCGACGGCCCGGATGGCGTTCAGCACCTCGGCGAGGGCGTCGGGGCGGATGGTCTGTCCGCCGTCGGGGGTGCGGACGTGGAAGTGGACGACGTCCGCTCCCGCGGCGAGGACCGCGACGGTGTCGGCGGCGATCTCCTCGGCGGTGACCGGGACGGTGGGGTGCTCGGCCTGGGAGCGCCCGCCGTTGACGGCGGCTTTCAGGAACACGGTGGTCCTTTCGGGGGTGCGGGGGTGGTAAAGAATCGGGCGGGTGCGCCGGCTCAGTCGAACGCGCCCAGCCCTCGGAGCATGCCGGTGGCGCCGGTGAGCGACCCCAGCGGCGCACCGCGCCGCACTTCGGCCACGAGCGAGGGTTCCTGCGCGTCGTCGTCGATCGCGTCCTCCAGTACGGCGGCGAGCCGACCGGCCGGGGCGATGATCACGCCGTTGGCGTCGCCGAGCACCAGGTCGCCCGGGTGCACGGGGACGCCGCCGCAGGTGACGGGGGCGCACAGCGAGCCGTCGGCGAGGCCGTGCAGCTTGGTCGTCAGCGCGGTGCGCCCGAAGGCGTACACCGGCAGTCCGACCTCCCGCAGGGCGTCGACGTCGGTGGCGAGGCCGTCGACCACGGCGCCGGCCGCACCGCGCCCGACGAGGGCGTTGGCCAGCACCTCGCCCAGGGGAGCGTGGCGGCGGTCGCCGCCGGTGTCGACGACCAGCACGTCACCGGGGCCGACGAGGCCGGCGGCGTGGTGCAGCATGGTGGAGTCGGTGGCGGTGGTGCGCACCGTCACGGCGCGGCCGACCAACTTGCCGCGGCCGGCGACGCGTTGCAGCCCGGGGTGGCAGAACCCCTCCTCCAAGTAGTGGCCGAGGGTGGGGAAGTCGACGGTCCGCAGCCGTTCGGCGAGTGCGGTGTCCAGCGGGGCGGGCAGTTCGCGGATGTCCAGGGGCACGGCGGGGTCACCTCGGTCCGATGATGATGCGGCGGTTGCGGAGCACGGGCAGGACCGTGCGGGCCCGGTCGATCCGGTCCTTGTCGGCGTCGACGACGAGCAGCGAGCGCTCCTCCTCGCCGAGGGCGGCGCGCACCACGCCCAGCGGATCCACGGCCATGGACGTGCCGATGCAGTCGGGGGTGGTGAGCGAGGACGCGACGACCCAGCAGGTGTTCTCGATGGCCCGGGTGCGCAGCAGGGTGCGCCAGTGGTCCTCCTTCAGCGGTCCCTTCACCCAGGCCGCCGACACCGCCAGCAGGTCGGCGCCCATCTCGACCAGGGAGCGGGTGAACTCGGGGAAGCGGACGTCGTAGCAGTTCACCAGGCCGACGTTGAAGTCGCCGATGCGGACGACGACGGGGCCCGTGTCGCCGCGCTGGATGTGCCGCGACTCCCGGTAGTCGAAGGCGTCGTACAGGTGCATCTTGCGGTAGAGGCCGAGGACTTCGCCGCCGGCGTCGACGGCGGCCATGGTGTTGTACGGCAGTGCCGTGCCGCTGTCCTCGTACCCGGCGGCGACGAGTGCGACGCCGTGGGTGCGGGCGGTGCGGGAGATCCCTTCGAGGAAGGGCCCCCAGTGGGTGACGGCGAACTCCCCGAGCGGGACGGCGCTCTCGTCCAGGGCGTCGGAGGGGATCATCGACTCCTCGGGGAAGACGACGAGTTCGGCGCCCGCGGCGGCGGCCTCGGCGGTCATCTCCTCGATGACGGCGAGGTTGGCCGCCGGGTCTGCGGTGGGGGCGAACTGTGCTGCGGCGACCTTCACGGCCGTGTCTCCTTGTGCGGGTGGGGCGGGGTGCGGCGGGTGCGGGGTGCACTGCCGTTGGCGGCCCGGAACGGGTCCGGGGCGGCGGCGGTCACTCGGCGAGGAGCCGGGACCCGGCGGGGTCCCAGCCGGCCCGGACTCCGGCGCCGACGGCGAGTCCGTCGCGGCCTCGGCCGCGTGACTCGGCGATCAGGTCCGTGCCGTCGGCGAGGGTGAGGTGGTAGCGGGTGGCGTTGCCGAGATAGACGATCTGCTGGAGCGTGCCGTCGAGGAGGTCCGCCTGCGGCGACGGTTCGTCGGCGCCGGCCAGGTGGACGTTCTCCGGCCGCACCGCGAGGTGCGCCTCGGTGCCCGGGGCGAGGTCGTGGCCGGCCGGGACGGGGAGGTGGCCGAGGCCGGGGACGGCGAGGCCGGTGGCGTCCAGGGTGCCGGTGAGGAAGTTGGAGGTGCCGATGAAGTCCGCCACGAAGCGGGTCGCCGGTCGTTCGTAGATCGCTTCGGGGCTGTCGACCTGGAGCACCCGGCCGCCGTCCATCACCGCGATGCGGTCGGACATGGTGAGTGCTTCCTCCTGGTCGTGGGTGACGGTCACGAAGGTCACCCCGACCTCCCGCTGGATCTTCTTCAGCTCCAGTTGCATCTCGGCCCGCAGCTTCTGGTCGAGTGCGCCGAGGGGTTCGTCGAGCAGCAGCAGGGAAGGGCGTCCGATCAGGGCGCGGGCGATGGCGACGCGCTGTCGCTGGCCGCCGGAGAGCTGGGCGATGGAGCGGTCCCCGTACCCGGTGAGCCGTACGAGGGCCAGGGCCTCGCGCACCGCGTCGCCGATCTCGGACTTGGGGCGGGACTTGCGCACCTTCAGTTCGAAGGCGACGTTGTCGGCGACGGACAGGTGCGGGAAGAGGGCGTAGCTCTGGAAGAGCATGTTCAGGTCGCGCTTGTGCGGCGGAATGGTGTTGGCGGGGACGCCGCCGAGCTCGACCGTGCCCTCGCTGGGCGTCTCGAAGCCGGTGATCATCCGCATCAGGGTGGTCTTGCCGCAGCCGGACGGTCCGAGGATGGAGAAGAACTCGTTGCGTCGGATGTCCAGGGTGACGTCGTCGACGGCCCGGGTGGCGCCGAACGCCTTGCCCACGCCGGTGAGGCGGACGGCCGGAGCGTCGGTCGCGGGGGTCGCCGCCACGGGGGCGGTCTTCGTGCCAGCGGTCATGTCAGGACGCCTTCACCTTGGTCCAGCCCTGCTGGAAGTGCTTCATCGCGGTGCCCGGGTCGAGCAGGAAGTCCGCCTTCTCGATGGCCGCGTCGGAGGCGTACACGGCCGGGTTCTCCAGCGCCTTCTTGTCCTTGACGAAGTCCCGGGCCTTGGCGTTGGTGCTGGCGCTGCCGCCGTCGTCGGTCGCCATGGCGGCGATCTCGGGGCGCAGCAGGAAGTTGATGAACTGGTACGCGGCGTCCGTGTTCTTGGCGCCCTTGGGGATGGCGAGGCCGTCGGTCCAGATGGAGCCGCCCTCTTCGGGCAGTACGTAGTGCACGTTCGGGTTGGCGGCGACGACCTTCGCCATCGCCGTGCCGCTCCACGCCTGGGCCGCGCACGCCTGCCCGGTGGACAGCAGCTGCGGGTAGTTGGTGGAGTTGTAGCCCGCGAGCACCTTCTTCTGCTTGGTCAGGGCCGCGGTGGCGGCCTCGATCTCGCCCTTGTCGGTGCTGGTGGCGCGGGCGCCGGTGACCTGGAGTCCGGCGATGTAGGCGGCCAGCATGTTGTCGAGCATGTAGATCTTGCCCTTGTACTGGTCGTCGAAGAGCGTTTGCCAACTGGTCGCCGACGAGATGCACTTGTCGTTGTACGCGAAGCCGGTGGTGCCCCAGATCCAGGGCACGGAGTACTTGTTCCCGGGGTCGTACGACGGGTTGCGGAACTTGTCCGCGAGGTTGTCCAGGCCCTTGATGCGTGCGTGGTCCAGGGGTTCGATCAGCTTCTGCCCGATGAGCTGCTGCACGCTGTACTGGCTGGGTTCGACGAGGTCGTATCCGGCGGACCCGGAGCTGAGCTTCGCCGTCATGGTCTCGTTGCTGTCGAAGGTGTCGAGGGTGACGTCGATTCCGGTGTCCTGCTCGAACTTCTTCACCACGGAGTCGGGGATCTCGCCGGCCCAGGCGTAGACGTTCAGCTTCTTGCCGCCGCCCGATGCGGAGCCGGCGTCGGAGCCGCCGCAGCCGGTGGCGACGAGGGCGGTGACGGTGGCGACGGAGACGGCGATGGCTCCTCTGGAGAGGCTTCTTGCGCGCATGGGGTGGTGCCTTTCGTACGGGGCGGAAGAGCCGGCGCGGGCCGGTGGCGGGCCGCGGGGGCGGGGTGGGTCAGGGGCGGTCGGCGCCGAGCAGGACGCGGCGCATCTGCCGCAGCCCCACGCCGAGGATGATCAGCAGGGTGAAGAGGACGAGCAGCGTGCCCAGTGCGTTGATCTCGGGCGTGAGGCCGCCCTTGAGCATCGAGTAGACGCGCAGCGGGAGGGTGGTGCTGCCGATGCCGTTGGTGAAGGTCGACATCACGATGTTGCCGAAGGAGATGGTGAAGCTGAGCAGCCAGGCGGCCAGCAGGGGTTGGCGCAGCAGCGGCAGGGTGACCCGTCGGAACGCCTGCCAGGCGTTGCAGCCGAGGTCGGTGGCGGCCTCCGCCAGTGCGGGGTCGAGGGCCCGGTAGGCGCCGAGCACGATCAGCGCCGCGTACGGCAGGGTCACCACCAGGTGGCCCAGGACGAGGGTGGTCATGCCGAGTTCCGCGCTCATGGCGCCGAAGACGGACAGCAGGGCCACGCCCAGCACGATCTCGGGGATGATCAGCGGCAGGAACAGCCCGCCGGAGAAGAGCGCCTTGCCGCGGGCGCGCAGCCGGGCCATGCCCATCGCGGCGAGCAGTCCGCACAGGGTGGCGAGGGTCGCCGAGATCAGCGCGGTCTCGGCGCTGATCCGCAGGGCGGCCAGCAGTTCGGTGTTCTCCGCCAGCCGCCCGTACCAGCGGGTGCTGAAGCCGGCCCACTTGTAGGTGACTTCGGAGTCGTTGAAGGAGAGCACCACCACGACGGCGATGGGGACGTAGAGGAAGGCGATGACGCCCCGGGCGAGCCAGGCGGTCACGGTGTCGAGTGCGTGCTTCATGCCGACTTCCTCCTCAGCCGTCGGGCGGCCAGTCCGAACGCCGCCATGGAGGCCACCATCAGGAGCAGCAGCACCACGGAGGCGGCGGCGCCCATCGGCTGGTTACGGAACTCGGTGTAGAGGGTGACGATGAGGTTGCCGACCAGTTGGTCGCGTCCGCCGCCGAGCAGGACGGGGATGACGAACACTCCGAGGGTCGGGATGAAGGTGAGCAGCGCCGCCGCGAGCATGCCGGGCCGGGCGATCGGCAGCAGCACCCGGGTGTGCACCCGCCACCAGCCGCAGCCGAGGTCGCGCGCTGCCTCGCCGAGCGAGCCGTCGACGCCGCGCAGTGCGGCGTAGATCGGGAAGATCGCGGTGGGCAGGAAGGCGTACACGAGGCCGACGAAGGACGCGCCTTGGCTGGGGATCCACTGGGTGGGGCCGTCGGTGAACCCGATCGCGTCGGTCAGTGCGTTCACCGGTCCGCCGGGGCTCAGCAGGTTGATCCAGGCGAAGGTGCGGACCAGGAAGTCGGTCCAGAACGGCACGATGATCAGCAGGAGCAGCAGCATCTGCCGCTGCGGGGAGCGGCCGGCGAGGTAGTAGGAGACGACGTAGCCCAGGACCAGGCAGACCGCGGTGTTCAGGGCCGCCATGCCCAGGCTGTAGCCGAAGACCTTGAGATAGACCGGGTCCATCAGGTCCTGGTAGTTCGACAGCGTCCAGCCGCCCTGGATGCCGCCGTACGCATCGGCCGAGGCGAAGCTGTTGCGCACCACCAGCACCAGCGGCACCAGTACGAGGCCGAGGACCGTGACTCCGGCGGGCGCCAGCAGCAGCGTCGTCACCACGGCCCGACGGGTGCGCGGCCGGGGCGCGGGCCGGGGTGGCGCGACGGCGGTGGGCTGGGTGACCGTCACCGGGACGGCCGCCGGGGCGCTCGGTCGGGCGGAGGTGTGGTGTGCATGCGCTGAACTCCTTGTCCGGGGGCGGGTCGTGTGGGGCTGGTTGTCGGATGGGGAAAGCGTGGGGGAACGAGGGGTGAGCCGAGAAGATCCATCCACAACGAATCCCGTGGAATGCGGCCCCGATTTCCACGCGTATCGCAGCGTGGACACGATGTGACAGATGACCTTGACAGTCCCGGGGGTGGGGAACGAAGGTGCTGGCAGTGCCTTCAGGCACCCGCACCCGCCCCGGAGGACTTGGTGATCGACGACCTGGACCGGCAGATCATCGACCAGCTCCGGGTGGACGGCCGTCGCTCGTTCGCCGAGATCGGCCGTACGGTCGGCCTCTCCGAGGCTTCGGTGCGCGCCCGCTACCAGCGGCTCCAGCGCAAGGGCGTGCTCCAGGTCGTCGGCATGACCGACGCGGTGCGCATGGGCGAGATGGAGGTCCACCTCGCGGTGCGGGTCCACCACATCCCGGTGTCCCTGGTGGCGCGGGAGCTGTCCCGGATGCCGGAGGTGCGGTACGTGGCCTCGTGCGTGGGGCCCTACGACCTGATCGTGGACGTGCGCTGCCGCGATCTGGAGCACCTGGCCGAGCTGCTGACCGAACGGGTCCGCAGGGTCAACGGCGTCGCCCACGCGGAGGCGCTGACCGTGCTGGAGGTCATCAAGGACTCGTATCTGTGGGCGGGGTTCCGGGAGGTCCCGGTGCGCCCGGAGAAGCGGATCATCCCGGGGTGAGGGCCGGCGCCGCGTCGGCTGGGGCCCGCCCTACGACTCCGCCGACTCCTCCTCGGCGACGCCTTGGCCGACCGCGCTCGCCAGCCCGCTCCACGAGTAGTCCTTGAACAGCTCAAGCAGGAGCAGGACCTGCACCCGGGAGACGCCCGGCAGCATCCGGATGTCGTCCAACAGCTGGACGAGTTGGGCCTGGTCGCGGCAGGTGCCCTCCAAGAAGATGTCCTGGCTGCCGGCGCACAGCGCCACGTGGTTGATCATCGGCATGCCGGACAGCGTCTTCGCCACGGCCCGCGGGGTCAGGTCCCGTACCCGGATCATCAGCCGCACGGACTGGTGCCCCAGTTGCAACGGGTCGCAGAGCGCCACGATCCGCAGCACTCCGCTCTCCTGGAGCCGGGCCACCCGCTGCCGTACGGTCCCCTCGGAGACCCCCAGCTCACGGGCGAGGGCGGTGTACGGCGTCCGCCCGTCGCGGGTGAGCGCGCGCATGATCCTGCGGTCGGTGTCGTCCAGCACGCCCCCACCATGTCACCCGAAAGGCCGCATGACGCCTGAATGTGCTGCCCGTCACAAACCAGGATGTACCGCTCGTTCCCTTTCGGTGGGGGCGGGTGGCATCGGGCGGACGTCACCTCGACGGTGCCAAAGGGTGCCGCGCCGATGGGGGTGGGCTTCGAGGCCGGTACCCGACTGGAGCCCGGGCCGCCGAGCGGGCCGCGCGCTTCCACGAAGCCGGGCAGCTCGCTCGCCTGGACGACCGTGTTGGCGTTCGTCTCCATCGTGATCACGGCGGAGCCGGAGGAGTGGCGCTCCCACCAGATCGTCCGGGACGCCATCGCCCGCGGCGACGGTGACGCTGCGACGGCCGAGATGGCGGACCACCTCGCCCAGGTCATCGAGGCCCTGCGCACCCCGGACAACGTCGTCCCGTCGAAGCTGGACGCGCGCCGGCGCGGCACGGGCCGCCACCGTCCCAGCAAGGGCCTGACCTCGATGCGCTTGGAGGACGAGGACCTACGGGGCTGATCGGGCGGCGGCCGTGCTGCGCCGGTGCTACGCGTGGCCCAGCCGTGCGGCCATGAGGTGGGCGTCGAGCAGGGCGACGTCGGCGGTGCGGTCGGCGCGCGCGTAACCGGCGAACATCCGCTTGGTGAGCGTGAGGGCTTCGGCCGACCGCCGGGCCAGCGGCCTGGTCCAGCCGTCGACGAGGCCGTCCAACTCGTCCAGCGGCGCCACCTTGTGCACCAGGCCCAGCCGTTGGGCGCCGGCGGCGTCCAGGACGTCGCAGGTGAGCATGAGTTCGCGGATCCTGGCGGCGCCGGCCTCCGAGATGAGCCGGCCCAGGACGCCGCCCCACGCCGGCGGCATGCCGAGCCCGACTTCGGGCAGCCGCAGGGTGCAGGTGTCCGCCGCGGCCCGCAGATCGCAGAACGCGGCGAGGGCCAGGCCCTGGCCGACCACCTTGCCGTGGAGCCGGGCGACGGTGACCACGTGGGAGGACTCCAGCGCCTGGAACAGCCGGTGCCCCTTGTCCAGGATGCGTCGCAGGGAAGTCCCGGTGGGATCCGCGGCGAGCGCGTCCCGGTACTCGCTGCGGTTGCCGCCCAGACAGAAGTCCTCCCCCAGCGACGACAGCACCACGACCCGGACGCCGGGCCGCTCGTGGAGGCTGTCGAACAGGGTGATGAGCGCATCGATGACGGCGACGTCGAGCGTGCTGACGTCACCGCCTGGGTTGAGGGCGACGCGGAGGACCGGACCGTCCTCCCGGACCTCCAGGGGGGCCGGCGCCGCGGTAGCCGCCGCGGCGCCGATGGCCGCTTCGGGCGTCCTCGTCGTACGGCGCGGCCGGGTCGCGGCGGTGGCGCGCTTCGCCGGCGCGGCGCGCTTGGTCGCAGTGGCGGGTTTGGTAGCAGCAGCGCGCTTGGTCGAAGCTGCGGACTTGGTCGAGGTGGCGGACTTGGTTGAAGTGGTGCGTTTCATGGTCGTCATGCCGGCGCGACATCCAGGTTCAGCATCCGCCGGAAGGCCACCCGCGGCGCCCACGACGGGCGGCGCACCAGGGCGAGGGGAGGCAGGCGCTCGATCAGTTGCAGGAGGAGGGTCTGGGCTTCGAGCCGAGCCAGCGGCGCCCCGAGGCAGTAGTGCATGCCGCCGCCGAAGGAGAGGTGGCCGGGCTTGCGCAGGGGGTCGAACCGGTCGGGGTCGTGGTGCCTTCGGGGGTCGCGGTTGGCCGCGCCCACCATCATGTGGACCATTTCGTCCTTGCCGATCTCCATGCCGCCGAGCATCAGGTCCTCGCTCGCGATCCGGCTGACGATCGGGGCGGGCGCGTCGAAGCGCAGGGTCTCCTCGACGAAGCCCGCCGCCAGTTCGGGGTCGCCGGCCAGTCTGCCCCGCCACTCGGGGTGTTCGAGGAGCTGCAGCGTCATCGTGGCGAGCAGCGCGGCGGTGGTGAGCAGCGCGGCGAGGAAGACGGACAGCGTCAGGTAGTAGACCGCTTCGTCGGACTTGTCGCGGTCGGTCTCCATGGTGTCCCAGGTGGCCAGCCAGCGGGACACGGGGTCGATCCCGGGACGGGCCCTGCGCTCGCGCACCAGGTTCTGGAAGTAGGCGCGCAGCTCGCGGGTGGATTCGTCGGACAGCGCGAGCTGACGGGGGGTCGGGAACAGCTCCTGGGTGAAGACCTGGTCGTGGGTGAGTTCCCACAGCCGGGGCAGGTCGGCGGACGGCAGTGCGAGCCAGGCGCCGATGACCTCGATCGGCAGCCGCTCGCACACCAGGTCCACGAGGTCGGCTTCGCCGTCGCGGACCTGCTCGACGACCGGGTCGAGGAGCCGGTCGGTCGCGCTGGCCACCGTCCGTTCGAGCTCCCGGACGGTGGTGCGGTCGAACGAGCCGAAGGCGCGGCGCATCTTCGTGTGGTCGGGCGGATTGAGCACGATGAGCGTGAAACCCATCTCCGTCGACGAAGGGGCGTCCCAGCGCGTCCCGCCGCCCCGGCGGCGACGCCAGTGACGGTCGGGTTCGAGCCACTCCCGGCCGCGCAGCATCTGGTCACACAGGTCGAAACCGGTGACCAGGTGCCCACCCCAAGGAGCCGGGAAGACGGGGCCCAGCGACTGGAGGTCCGCATAGTACGGGAAGGGGTTGCTCTGTCCCTTGGGAGTCCTGAGGCGTGCGAAGTGCGATATGACGGAACGACGGCTGGCCTGGGAAGGGGCGGCGACCTTCACGGTGACGGATCCTTTCTTCAAAGTCAGCCGCCATACGTACCCTTCACATTGTTAAAGCATCCGTCATCAGAGGACTACAGGACGTTACTTACGTCACTCTCCCCTCGTCCACGCGAGGAATCGGCTGAACAGACCCGCCTTGGGCTGGGGACGCGCCGAAGTCTCCGAAGATGAGGACGTCTGGGGCATCGACGCGGCGACGTGCTGCGTGGTAGAGGAGCGTTCGGCCGACTTGGGCGTGACGACCCTCGGGGTGAAGCGGACCGGCAGGGTCAGCAGGGTCCGGCTCCAGGGGATCGGCGCCCAGTTCAGGTCCTTGAAGGGGACGCGCACCTCGATGTCGGGGAGCCCGTTGAGGAGCGCTTCGACGGCCGCCACCGTGATCATGAAGGCGGGGTCCTTGGCGGGGCAGGCGTGCGGGCCCGCGCCGAACGCCAGATGGGCCTTGGCGCTGAGCTGTTCGCGGTGTGCGGTCAGCCGCGGATCGGTGTTGGCCGCCGCGAAGGAGATCGTGATCGGGTCGTTGGCCCGGATCGTCCTGTTGCCGAGTTCCACGTCGTGCGTCGGGTAGTGCGTCGCGTAGTTGGAGATGGGCGCGTAGTTCCAGAGCGTGTGGGAGACCGCGTCCTCGACGGGCAGGCCGGTCTGCCAGTCCTCGGACAGGTACAGCGCGCCGCTGGTGCCGATGCTCGCCGCCAGCGGGGCGGTGCCGCCGGAGAGGAGGACCACGAGTTGGTGCAGCACCTCCTCGTCGTTCAGCCCCGCGGAGTGCTCCATCAGACGGGTGGTCAGGTCGTCGCCGGGCTTGCGCCGCTTGAGCTCGATGAGGTCCATGATCGCGCCGCCGAGCACCTGGTCGGCGTTGGGGGTGCCGTCGTAGATGCCGGAGACCCCGGCGATGACCCGGTCGCCGATCTCCGGCGGGCAGCCGAAGAGTCCGCTGTAGACGAGGAGGGGCAGGGGGCGCGCGTAGTCGGCCATCAACTCGGCCTGCCCGTGCGGCGCGGAGCCGAACTGCCCGATCAGGTACGCGGCGGACTGCTGGGTCTGTCGCACGAGGTGGAGTTCGTTGACGGTGGCGAGGCTGTCGGTGATGGCCTGCCGCAGCCGGGCGTGCGCCGCGCCGTCGGTGAACAGGGCGTTGGGGCGGTACCCCATCATCGGCAGCGCCGGGCTGTCCTCGGCGATGCGTCCTTCGCTCAACGCGTTCCAGCGGCGGGAGTCGCGGACGAAGGAGGCGGGGTTCTGCAGGATGTACAGGGCCGCGTCGTAGCTCGTGACCAGTTCGACCTGGACGTCCGGGGCGATGTCGACGGGGGCGCTGGGGCCGTTCGCGCGCAGGGCGGCGTAGGTGCCCTCGGGGTCGGAGCCGAAGGCGGGCCCGAAGAGTGCGGGGTTGCCGTGCGCGGGGCAGCCGGCGGGCAGCCCCGATTCGGAGTGCTGCATGCGGTTCTCCTAGCCGATGAGCGAGAGAAGGTGGTTGACCAGGGTGATCAGTGCCTGCGCGGACGACCGTTGGTCACGTACGTCGCAGGTCACGACGGGCGTGTCCGCGCTCAGGTTGAGCGCCTCGCGCACCTCGTCGAGCGGATAGGCCGGGGACGTCTGGAAGTGGTTGACGCCGATCGCGTACGTCAGCCCGAAGCTCTCCACGAGGTCCAGGACCGGGAAGGACTCGGAGAGCCGCTCGGGGTCGACGAGGACGAGGGCGCCCAGGGCTCCGCGGGACAGCTCCTCCCACATCTCCTTGAAGCGCTCCTGACCGGGGGTGCCGAAGAGGTAGAGCACCACCTGGTCGCTGAGGGTGAGCCTGCCGAAGTCCATGGCCACGGTGGTGGTCGTCTTGTCCGGCGTGCCCGACAGGTCGTCGTAGCCCTCGCTGGCCTCGGTGATCTCCTCTTCGGTCTGAAGGGGTTCGATCTCCGAGATGCTGCCGATGCAGGTGGTCTTGCCGACCCCGAAGTGTCCCACCACGAGGATCTTCACCGCGGTGGAGACGCCTGGATCCAGGTACACGAATCACGCTCCGAATCGGGATTTCAGGCCATCGAGCACGGCACTGAGCAGTTCTCTGTCGGCGCGCTCGGCGCGCGGGACGGGCTCCCGCACGAAGATCAGGTCGCCCTCCTCCAACTGCGCGAGCAGGATGCGCACGATGCCCAGCGGCAGGTGCGTGTGGCCGGCGACCTCGGCCACGGACAGATAGCCGTCGGCGATCAACTCCATGACGACGCGCGCTTCCGGGGACAGGGTCCGTGCCGTGGCCGCGCTCTCGTCCTGGGCGCAGACGAGGGTGGTGCGTTCGTACTCGTGATCCGGGGGCAGGGACCGCCCGTTGGTGATCACGAAGAGCGGAACCAACGAGGACGTCAGTTCCAACTCGCGTTCGTGGTCGTCATGCATCGTCGCCCCCCACTCGTGCGTGACCGGGGTTGAGCCGCGGCACCACGCCGTGCAGACGGGTGCTGAAGTCCTCGATGTCGGCGTCCCGGTCGGCCGCCGCGGCCAGGAAGGCGCCGCGTCCGGCGGCGATCAGGAAGATCCAGCCGTGCTCGAACTCGATGACCGTCTGCCGCCACTCGGACTCCGCCGCGGCGCCGGTGAACGGCGAGGTGACGCGGCTGTAGGCGTGGATGCCGGTCATCGCGGCGGCGATGGTGTCCGCCAGGTCCCGGCTCAGCCCGGAGGTCGCCCCGCGCGGCAGGCCGTCCCCGCCGAGCAGCACGGCGTGCCGGGCGCCGTGCACGTCCCGGACGACCTCGTCGAGCACGTCCAGGACGAAACCGGTGCCGGGGCTGGTCGTCGTGCGGTCGCGGGTGCCGTCGCCGTCGTCCGCCTTGCCGGCGTCGACCCGCGGCGGCGAGGTCAGGTTGTCCCCTAGCCGCGCGACGAGGCGGTGCATGCGGAAGGAGATCTGCTGCATGTCGACCTCGGGTGCCGCCGCGGCGGCCAGGTAGGCGCCCTGGCCCGCGCCGATCAGGAAGATCCAGCCGTGCTCGAACTCGATGATCGTCTGGGCCCACTGCCGCTCGTCGGCGTCCCCGGCGAAGTGGGCGATGGCGCGGCTGAGGGACTGCATGCCCGCCATGGCGGCGGAGATGGTGCGCACGTCCTTCGCCGGCAGGCCCTCCGTGGCCCCCCGCGGAAGACCGTCGGCCGAGAGCAGGACGGCGTGCCGTGCCTTGGGCACGTTGCGCACGATGTCCTCAAGCATCCACGACAGATCTGCGCTCATGTGTCTTCGGCCCCTTCGAACGGCGCGGAGTCGAGGTTGCGCCCGGAGATGGCGCCGCGCTGGAAGGCACCGAGGCTGCGGCCGGTGGCGCGGGCGGCCTCGTCCGGGGTCCTGGACGCGGGCCGGGCCGCATTGCGCTGGGAGACGTTCACCAGCGGGGTCTGCCGGCTGCCGCGCTTGGGCAGGCCGTGCACGGTGCGCCCGCTGTTCTGCGACCGCCCCTCGGCCTGTCGGATGTCCCGTACGGGAGCCTCCTCCACGGGCGGCGCTTCCTCCATGGTCCACAGCTCCTCGGGCAGCAGCACCACGGCCCGCACGCCGCCGTAGCGTGAGACCCCGGTGACGTCGACCTTGAATCCGTACTGGCGGGCCAGCAGGCCGATGACGGGGAAGCCGAACTTCGGCTGGTTGCCCAGCTGCGACAGCCGGGGGCTGACGTCACCGGACAGCAGGGCGGTCGCCTTCTGCCGCTCCTCGTCGTTCATGCTGACGCCGGCGTCGTCGATGACGATGCACAGGTTGTTCTGGACGTGCTGGAACGTGACCTCGATCGGCGCGTCGCTCTGCGAGAAGCTGGCGGCGTTGTCGAGGAGTTCGGCGACGGCGAGCGCCACCGGCGAGACCGCGGACGCCTTCAGGGCGAAACCGGTCTGCTGCATGATCTCGACGCGGCGGAAGTTGCGGATCTGCCCCTGCGCGCTGCGCACCACGTCGTAGACGCTCGCGGGACGGCTGCGGCGGCCGATCGGCGCACCGCACATCACGGCGATGCCCTGCGCCTTGCGCGCCATCTGGGCGTTCGCGTGGTTGACCTCCAGGAGGTCACCGAGCACGGAGTGTCCACCGTACTTGCGCTGGATCTCCTCCAGAAGGGCCATCTGCTCGGCGGCCAGGGACTGCAGGAAGCGTGCCGCACCCTTGAGGACCGCCTTGGTGGAGTCCTCCGACGACTCCTCAGCCGCCTTTACGGTGCTGTCCTGTTCGTCCATGACCCGTCGCAGCTCGGACTGGGTCACCGCCAGTTGGCCCTCCGAGGTCCGCAGCTGCTGCCCCAGCGCGGCCTCGATCTCTCGTCTCTTCGCTCCCAGAGCTCTGTTGCGGCCGACGAGCAACACGACCGCAACGACGGCTATCGCCGCCACGACAACCAGGCACCATATGAGTGCGTCCTGATTCACGGCATACCTTTCCCGGCGCATGACCTAAAGACATCCACGGATACACCTCAAGAGGGTCCGCAACCAGGCCCGCTCCCCCGCGTCAACTACGCATTTCCGTGCCTGAGTTGTGAGATTCATGATCGCGGATTCGGGAATGCTATCACCGCGACTTCCCCCCTGGGACCTGCGCTTTTGCCCTCCCATGGGCGTCAATAGGGCCTCTGTACGGATATCTCTGCTGACGGGTGGTCAAAGGGAGCAAGCCATCCGGCGGCGGTGGCGGGCGCCCCGAGGCCCGGACGCATGGGGGTGCGGATTCCGCCACGGTGCACCACCCTGCGTGAGGGCGCGGACACGGACATCGACTGGCGCACCGCGCCTCGGCGAGAGACGGTGTCGAATGTGGCACCCCAGCAGACAGCCCCCGACCGCCGGGCACGGGACGTCCACACCCGGGTGACGGTGCTGGTCGCGCTGGGCGCCAACGTGCTGATCGCCGCCGCCAAGACCGCGGCGGGCCTGCTGACGGCCTCCCCCGCGCTGCTCTCCGAAGCCGCGCACTCGATCGCCGACAGCCTCAACGAGGTCTTCCTGCTGGTGGCCGTTCGCCGCAGCCGGCGCCCCGCGGACGACCGGCACCCCTTCGGCTACGGCAAGGAGCGGTACTTCTGGGCCCTGCTGGCGGCCGTGGGGATCTTCGTCCTGGGCGGCTCCTTCTCCGTCTACCAAGGGCTGCACGCCCTCCAGACCGGCGGACAGGAGTCGCACGAGGGCTACGTCGTCGGGCTCGCGGTCCTCGCGGTGGCCCTGCTGGCGGAGGGCGGCTCGCTGCTGCGCGCCCTCCACCAGGCGCGCCACCAGCGCGGGCGGGTGCGGGATCCCGCGCTGCGGACCGTGATCGCCGAGGACTCCACGGCCGTGCTCGGCGTCGTGCTCGCCATGACCGGGATGGTCCTGCACCTGATCACGGGAGAGGTGGCCTGGGAGGCCGCGGCGTCCTTGAGCATCGGCCTGCTGCTGATCTACGTGGCCTACCGACTCGCCCGCGAGGCCCGCGACCGGCTGATCGGCGAGGCAGTGGACCCCGAACTCAGCGATCGGATCGGCGCCTTCCTCGCTTCGCAGGAGGAGATCGACAACGTCGCCGCCCTGCTCACGATGCGACTCGGCATGGACTCGGTGCTGGTGGCCGCCCGCATCGACCTCGCGCCCGGGATCGACAGCGAGGAGGTCGAACTGGCCTGCGTACGGATCAAGCAGCGGATCGGCGAGCAGTGGCCGCAGGCGGACCACGTCTTCCTCGACATCACCGAGGCACCGGCGCCGGGAAGCGCCCGCGGGTGAGGAGGCGGTCCGCGCCCGCGCGAGCCTTCGAAAAAGTGATGCTCACCCCCGGAAGTATCCGCTTTCGTCTCCCCCGGCCCCGGCCTGAGGATGGCTGCGAGTCCGACCACGGGGAGGAACCATGTCGTCCGCCATCTCCCGGGACCTGCTGCCCGACACCGCGCAGGACGGCCCTTCGGGGCTGTCCGTCGGCGGTGTACCGCTCGTCGAGCTGGGGCGCAGGTTCGGGACACCGCTGTTCGTGTACGACGAGGAGCACCTGCGGCAGCGCTGCCGGGAGGCGGTCGCCGCCTTCGGCGCCGGGAACGTCGCCTACGCGTCCAAGGCGTTCTTGTGCACCGCCATGGCGCGGCTGGCCCATGAAGAGGGATTGCTGCTCGACGTCGCGTCGGGCGGCGAGCTGCGGGTGGCGCTGCACGCGGGCGTTCCGGGCAAGCGGATCGTGCTGCACGGCAACAACAAGGACGAGCACGAGTTGCGCACGGCGATCGACGCCGGAGTGCGGCACGTCGTGGTCGACAGCTTCGACGAACTGGACCGGATCGAGCAGCTGCACGCGACGGCGGGGCTCGCCCCCGTGCCGGTGGTCCTGCGGGTGGCGCCGGGCGTCGCCGCCGGCGCCCACCAGGCGATCCGCACCGGCGGCGCGGACTCCAAGTTCGGCTTCGGGCTCGCCGACGGGGCCGCTGCGGCGGCCGTGCGCCGGGCGACCGACTCCCCCGCGACCGTCCTGGAGGGCGTCCACGCCCATGTGGGGTCCCAGGTGCTGGACGCCGCCGAGTTGGCGGACGGCGCCCGGGCCATCGCGCGGTTCGCCGTCGACGCGGGCGTGCGCGGACTGACCGTGGGCGGCGGCCTCGGCGTGGCCTACGAGGCGGGACAGCGCGTGCCGTCGTTCGCAGAGTGGGCCGCCCGGGTGCGCACTGCCGCGCAGGAGGCCGGCTGGCGGGGCGAGGTGACCGTGGAGCCGGGTCGCTCCATCACCGCGCGCGCCGGTCTGACGCTGTACCGGGTGGGCACGATCAAGCGGATCGAGGGCGTACGGACGTACGTGAGCGTCGACGGCGGGATGAGCGACAACCTCCGCCCCGCCCTGTATGCCAGCCGGTACGAGGCGTTCCTCCCGCGCGCGCCGCGCGCCGACCGCCCGCTGCGCGCCCGGGTGGTCGGCAAGCACTGCGAGAGCGGCGACGTGATCATCGACGACGCGGCGCTCCCCGCCGACCTGCGGGTGTCCGACGTGTTGGCGACGCCGGTGACCGGCGCGTACGGCTACGCCATGGCGTCCAACTACAACAAGCTGCCGCGGCCGGCCGTGGTCTTCGTCCGCGACGGCGACGCCCGGCTGGTCGTGCGGCGGGAGACCGAAGAGGACCTGCTGCGCCTGGACGTGGCACCGGGTCCGGCCGACCGCTCGGCCGAACTGGTCACGGCCCGCGGTGCGATCTGAGGGCCGCGAGGTCGTGTCCGCGGGGTCCCGCGCCTTCCTGCGGCTCTTGACGTAGCCGCCGTTTCCCTGTGGGAGCATTGGTCTCTGCGGCCCGGTGGTGGGCTGTTCGCGCAGTTCCCCGCGCCCCTGGTTCGCTGCCCCAGCCTTTGTCTGCGGGCTGAGGCGGAGGCACTTAGGGGCGCGGGGAACTGCGCGACAAGCCCACCACCGGGCCGCAGACGCCATACCGCAGCACGCCGCACGGCGAAACCGCGCCAGCCAAGGCGCGGCACCGCCGCGCGGGGCCTCGCGGGACTCTACGGACACCCGCAGGGCGGTTCCGACCCGACTCGACACGATCCGCCCGACACGCCCTAATCTGGCGCGATGCTGAACAGTGCGCGTCTGCTCGTCCTGCTGGAGATCGCCCGCAGGGGCACCATCGTGGCGGCGGCCGGGGAACTGCACCTGAGTCCCTCGGCGGTCTCCCACCAGCTCGCCCGGCTGGAGCAGGAGGTCGGGGTGGCGCTCGTGGAGCGCGGCCCGCAGAGCCTGCGGCTCACCTCCGCCGGGCGACGGCTCGCCGAGCACGCGCAGGCCATCGCCGATCTGATGGCGGTGGCGCGGGACGACCTGCGCGAGCACTCGCTCGGCGAGGCGGGGGTGCTACGGCTCGGGTTCTTCGCGTCGGCGGGTCTGGAGCTGTTGCCCCGGGCCCTGTCGGCGTTCGCCGCGGACCGGCCCCACGTGGAGTTGGAACTGATCCTGGGGCAGCCGCACGAGCTGGTGCCCGATCTGGAGGCCGGCGCGCTGGACGCGGTGGTCGTCTTCGAGCATCCGTTGGACCCGTGGTGCCGGCAGGCGGCGGTCGACGTGGAGATGTTCTTCGACGAGCCGCAGTTGGTCGTGGTGCCGCTGCGCCATCGGCTCGGTCGACGTTCCGTGGTCCGGCTGGCCGCGCTGGAGGGCGAGAGCTGGATCGGGACCCGCGGCGGCCACACCGGTGAGCCGGTGCTGGAGCGCGCCTGTGCCGCCGAGGGCTTCCTGCCGCGCGTCCGCTGCCGCAGCGACCACTACCAGGTCACCATCAACCTCGCCCGGGCGGGCATGGGCATCGCCCTGGTGCCGGCACTGGGGCTCGGGGACACCGCGGGCGTGCACGTCTGTCGCCTGGACCACCCCCAGTTGCACCGCCGGGTCGGCGTCGCCACCCGGCGTACGAACGAGAACCCGCTGTTGCGCGCCTTCCTGACGGACTTGAGGTCGGCGGCGGAGGAGGTCCGGGCGCTGCTCGGGGCGCAGTGGGCGTGAGCGCGGTGACCGGTCCGGCAGCCCGGACCGGTCACCGCGGTCAGGCCCCCGGCGGCGGCGCCTGGCCGGCGTAGTCGGCGAGGGTGCGTCCCACGTCGCGCATCGCGTGCACCGCGGCCCGTTCCGTGCTGTCGCCGAGCGCGGTGTCCCAGTGCGCGACGACGGCGTACGCGACCCGGCGGGCGCCGATGAGGATCCCCGCGTCCGCGCGGACCCCGGTGTCGGTGCCGGTCTTGTTGGCCACGAGCAGGCCGCCGGGCAGCGGTTCGGGGAAGCAGGTCGCGTACGGGTCGTGCGCGACGAGCGCGGGGACCAGGCCGTGGTCGGTGTTGGACCGCATCCAGTGCAGCAGCCGCCGCGAGGCGCCCGGGGAGGTCATGGTGGACCGGGCGGCGCGGGCGACGAGTTCCGCGAGGGCCCGTGCGGTGCCGGTGGCGAAGACGGGCGGGTCGCCCGGGCCGCGGACGTCGCGCACCCGGTCGTGGAGGGTGAGCGCGTCGACGCCAAGGTCCGCGGCGAGCCGGGCGGTGGCGTCGAGCCCCACCAGTCCCAGGAGGGCGTTCGTCGCGGTGTTGTCGCTGACGGCCGCCGTCAGCCAGCACAGGTCCTGCACGGTCCAGCCGCGTCGGTCGAGCCGACCCAGCAGCCCGGTGCCGTGCACCACGTCGGACGGCGCGACGGCGACCGGCTGCCCGGGGCTCAGCTCCCCGCTCTCCAGGCGGCGGGCGACCTCGGCGAGCAGCAGCAGCTTGGACGTGGAGGCCACGGGCAGCACGGCCGTGTCGTCGACGCCCACGCTCCCGCCGTCGTCCACGTCGATCGCGGCGACGGCGAGGACCAGCGGCAGCGCGGTGGCGCGGCGGGCCGCCGCCGCCACTCGGGCCAGGGTCACGGCACCCTCACCACCCTTCCGGCGCGCTCTTCGGTGGGCCGGCCGTCGCGCACCGCGACCCGGCCGGCCACCACCACCGCGTCCACGCCCTCGGGCGCGCCCAGCGGGCGGTCGAAGGTCGCGGTGTCCCGTACGGCGTCGGGATCGAGGACGACGAGGTCGGCGTGGGCGCCGTCGTGGACGGTGCCGCGCCCGGTGAGGCCGAAGCGCCGCGCGGGCATTCCGGTCATCTTGTGCACGGCGCCCTCCAGGGTGAACAGGTCCTCGTCGCGACCGTAGTGCCCGAGGACCCGGGCGAAGCTGCCGGCCCACCGCGGGTGGGGGCGGCCGGGCTTCGGCACCCCGTCCGAGCCGATCATGGCCAACGGGCTGGCGAGCACCCGGCGTACGTCGTCCTCGCGCATGGAGTGGCTGATGATGGTCACCGCGCCGCGTTCCGCGAGCAGCAGGTCGCAGACGTACTCCACCGGGTCGACGCCGTCCGCCCGCGCCAGGTCGGCGATGCGGTGGCCCTCGGCCCGGGGGTGGTGGGGGGCTGCGGCGACGGAGACGAGGTCCCAGCCGCCGTTGCCGACGGTGTTCTCCCAGCCGTCGACGCCGTCGGCGATGGAGGCGCGGATCCGGTCGCGCACCTCGGGGCTCGGCAGCCTCTCCAGCAGGGCGCCGATGCCGCCCTCGTTCGCCCACGGGGGCAGGAGGGCGTGCAGGACGGTGCTGCCCGCGGTGTACGGATAGACGTCGCACAGGACGTCTATCCCCTCGGCCCGTGCGCGCTCCAGCCGGGGCAGGGTGCGCAGGGTGGCGCCCCAGGCGTGGCGGCCGGCGGTCTTGTGGTGCGAGACCTGGAGCGGTGCGCCGGAGCGGCGGGCGATCTCCACGGCCTCCTCCAGCGCGGCTTCCACCTGGGACATCTCGTCGCGCAGATGGGTCACGTACGGCTTGCCGTGCCGGGCCGCGACCTCGGCGAGCGCCACGAGTTCCGCGGTCGCCGCGTAGCCGCCGGGCGGATAGATCAGCCCGGTGGACAGCCCGGCGGCGCCCTGGGTCAGGGCCCGGTCGAGGAGTGCGCACATGGTGCGCAGTTCGTCGGGCGTGGCGGGGCGGTCGTCGAAGCCCATCACTCCGGCGCGCAGGGTGCCGTGTCCGACCAGCGACGCGATGTGGGTGCGGCGCAGGGCGGGGTCCTGGCCCGCGGCAAAGCCGTCGAAGTCCTCGGCGGGCGGTACGTCGCCGAGGCCGAAGGTGACCCGTACGTGTTCGGCGAGCCCCGGCAGCCGCTCGGGGAGCGCGGGGAAGAGGCTGCTGCCGCAGTTGCCGCTGATCTCGGTGGTCACGCCCTGGAGCAGGGGTGCGAGGCGCAGTTCCTCGATCGCGGCCCCGTCCGGGCCGCTGTCGTGGCGGGCTGCCAGTGCGTCGGAGTGGGTGTGGACGTCGACGAAGCCGGGGGTGACGACCCGGTCGGTGGCGTCGACGGTCTCGGCCGCCGCGTGCCGTCCGCCGGGCGGCAGGACGGTGATCCGCCCGTCGGTGACGGCGACGTCGGCCGCGCGGCGCGGGGCGCCCGTCCCGTCGACGAGGGTGCCGCCGCGCAGCAGGAGGTCGTAGGGGCGGCGGGGCGACGGTGCCGCCCCAGGCGTGCGTACGGGGCCGGCCATCACAGCACCGTCGACAGGAAGGCCCGCGTGCGGTCGTGCCGCGGGTCGTTGAACACCTGGTCCGGATGGCCCTCTTCGACGGCGGCGCCCTGGTCGAGGAAGAGGACGCGGTCGGCGATCTCGCGGGCGAAGCCCATTTCGTGGGTGACCACGATCATCGTCATCCCGCTGCGGGCCAGGTCGCGCATGACGCCCAGCACTTCGCCGACGAGTTCGGGGTCGAGGGCCGACGTGGGTTCGTCGAAGAGCATCAGGGTGGGCTCCATGGCCAGCGCCCGGGCGATCGCGACCCGTTGCTGCTGGCCGCCGGAGAGCTGGCTCGGGTAGTGCTCCGAGCGGTCGGCGAGCCCGACGCGGTCGAGCAGTTCCCGGGCCCGGCGCTCCGCGTCGGCCCGCGGGTGGCCCTTGACGACGAGGGGGCCCTCCATCACGTTCTGCACCGCGGTGCGGTGCGGGAAGAGGTGGAAGCGCTGGAAGACCATTCCGATCCGCTCGCGCTGTCTGCGCACGTCGCGCGGTCGCCGTTCGCGCAGCACGGCACGGGACGAGCCGTGCTGCTCGTAGCCGACGAGTTCGCCGTCGACCCAGATGCGGCCGGCGTCGATCTTCTCCAGGTGGTTGAAGCACCGCAGCAGGGTGGACTTGCCGGAGCCGGAGGGGCCGATGACGCAGAGCACTTCGCCGGTGGTGACGTCGAGGTCGATGCCCTTGAGCACCTCGGTGTCGCCGAACCGCTTCCGCACCCCGCGGGCGCTGAGGACGATGTCGTTCACGCTGTGGCTCCCTTGCCGGTGCGACCGGTGCCGGTGCGGCCGGGTACGAGGTTGGTCAGCACCCGGCGGCGCATCGGGGCGGCGCCGGGGTCGTAGTGCCGCTCGATGAAGTGCTGGGCGACGCTGGCGAGCGTGGTGAGGACGAGGTACCAGATCGACGCCACCATCAGCAGGGCGACGACCTCGAAGTTCGCCAGGTACAGGTGCTGGGAGACGGTCATCAGGTCGGAGCCGGCGATCACCGAGACCAGCGAGGTGGTCTTGAGCATGGAGATGAACTGGTTGCCGAAGGGCGGGATGATCACGCGCATCGCCTGCGGGAGCACCACCCGGGTGAGGATCCGGCGGTTCGACATGCCGATGGACTGGCCCGCCTCGCGCTGGCCCGGGTCCACGCTCTGGATGCCGGCGCGGACGATCTCCGCCATGTAGGCGCCCTCGTTGATGGAGAGGCCGAGGAGGGCGGCGACGAAGCCGGTGATGACCGCGTTGGTCTGCCACTCGACGAGCTTCGGGCCGTCGAAGGGGATGCCGATGCCGATCACCGGGAAGAGCAGCGCCAGGTTGAACCAGAAGATGAGCTGGACCAGGAGGGGCGTACCGCGGAAGAACCAGGTGTAGGCGCTGGCGATCAGCCGCAGCACCGGGCTCTCGGAGAGTTGCATCACCGCGATGAGGACGCCGATGGCGATGCCGACGGCCATGGAGATCAGGGTGAGCTGGACCGTCACCCACAGGCCCTTGAGGATCCGCTCGTCGAACTGGTAGTCGACGACGACGTCCCAGTGGAGGTTGGGGTTGACGATGATCGTGTACGCCAGCCAGGTGGCGAAGAAGAGGGCGGCGAGGACGGCCAGCCAGCGCCCGGGGCGGGGGCGTCCGGTGACCTTGAGGGCCAGGTCGTCGTCCGTGGACTTCCCGGCGGGCCGCGGCGTCGGATCGGGTGCTACACCCTGCACAGGAACGTTTTTGCTGAGGTGGGACATGATCGCGTTCCCTCTCCTCAGGCGCCGTCGTTGATGGTGGCCTTGGGGACGGCGCTGCCGCCGACTCCGTAGGAGTCGAGGATCTTCCGGTAGCCCCCGTCGTCGATCAGCTTCTGGAGCGCCACCTGGACGGCGTCCCGCAGACCGCTCCGGTCCTTCGCCACGGCGATGCCCCACGGCGCGGCGCCGTACTGGGTCGGCAGCGCCTCATAGGTCCCCTTCTCCTTCGCGAACAGCGCGGCCACGGGGTAGTCCACGATGGTCGCCACGGCGCGTCCGCTGTCGAGTTGGAGCAGCCCGGTGGGGGCGTCCTCGCTCTGCGAGATGCGCATCTTCTCGGCGCACTTCGCGTTCTGCTTCTGGCCGATGTCGAGGTTGGAGCTGCCCTTGGCGAGGACGACCGACTTCCCGCAGAGGTCTTCCAGGGTCTTGATGCCCTCCGGGTTGCCCTTCTTGGTCATGATCACGCCGCCGGTGCGGAAGTAGTCGACGAAGTCCACGGCCTGCCGGCGCTCGGGGCTGTCCGTCATCGACGACATGACCAGGTCGAACCGTCCGGACTTCAGCCCCGGGATCAGTCCGTCGAAGGCGGCGTTGGTCAGTTCGAGCTTGAGTCCGAGGCCGTCGGCGACGGCCCGGGCGAGGTCTGGGTCGACGCCGGTCAGCTCGGTCGTGCCCGGCTTGTACATCTCCATGGGCGGGTAGCCGACCGCGGTGGCCACCCGCAGCACGCCCTTCTTCTTGACGTCCGGCGGCAGCAGGTCGGTGGCGCTCTTGCCCACGGCGGCGGGCCCTCCTGCGCTGGAGGTGCTCCCCTGGTCGGAGCGTCCGCAGGAGACGGTCACGAGAGCGGCGAGGGCGAGGGCCGCGAGGGAGCCGGCGCGTCTCCGGATTGCCATGGGTACTCCTCGTGTTGCCGGGCACGTCGCCGTGCGTGTTTCCACGCCCGGTGACGTGCACGGTGGGGTGACGGGTGACGTCTTGACGACGTGCGCAGATGCTGGCAGTCGGGTGGCTCGAAACGGAAGATGATGAAGCCATTCACGGCTGAGCATCGAAATCGGTACGGCTCGTGGCCGCGCCGCAACGTCACCCGTCACCCAGGCCCCGTCACCCCATCCGGCTACGGCGTAGCCCGGCGCAGTTCCTTCGCCAGCCGGCTGATCGCAGAGGGGTTGCGCGGGCTCTCCACGAGGTCGACGTAGTCCAGGACGACGAAGCGCTCGTTCTTGATCGCGGACACCTGGGCAAGCGGGGCGTACGACAGCAGGTACCGCTTCTTCTCCTCGGCGCTGACGTTCCCGTAGTTGTTGATGACGATCACCTCGGGGTCGCGCTCCACGACGGTCTCCCAGCCGACCGCGGTCCAGCTGTCCTTGAGGTCCTTCATCACGTGGTCGCCGCCGGCGCGGGTGATGATGTCGTGCGGGCCCGCGTAGGCGCCGGAGGTGAAGGGCTTGTCCCGGCCGTCGTCGTAGAGGAAGACCCGGGGTCGGTCGGCGCCGCGGAGCGCCGTGGCCTCGGCGTCCGCGACCTCCTTGCGGAACGTCGCCACCAGTTCCTTCGCGCGCTCCTCCACGTCGAAGACCTTCCCCAGGTTCAGCAGGTCGGTGTAGAGCGCCTCCAGCGGCGGCATCACGCCCCGGGCCTTGGTGCGTCCGCTGCGGCACGACTCGCTCAGTACGTACGAGTCGACGCCGAGCTCCTTCAGCTTGGCCGGGGTGAAGCCCTCGCCCTCGTCGAAGCCGTAGTTCCAGCCGGCGAACACCAGGTCGGCCCGTGCGTCCAGCACCAGTTCCTTGTTGATCCGCTTCTTGGACAGCCAGGTGGTGCGTTCGTAGCCGTCCTTCCACGGGACCTGGTGCACCGAGCCCTTGTTGTCCGGCATCACGAAGCCGGCCATCCGCTCCTCCAGGCCGAGCGCGAACATGATCTCGGTGATGCCGACGTCGTTGGTGACGACCCGCTCGGGGGCCTTGGTGAAGGTCCGGCGCTCGCCGCAGTTCTCCACGGTGACGGGGTAGTGGCCGCGCGCTCCGGCGTCCCGGTCCCTCTCGCTCTTCTCGACGGTCGCTCCGCAGCCGCTGAGGACCGCCATGGCCGTCAGCATCAGCGTCGGGGTGCGCAGGGCACGGGGGAGGAACAGCACGGTGGGGTCTCCTTGGGTGCGGGGGGCGCGAGAGCGCGAGGGGGAGGAGGCAGGAGGTCAGGGGGCGGGGTCTTCGCTCGGCAGCCGGTCGAAGAGGAGTTGCACCGCACCCGACGCGGGGTGGCGGACCCGGTGGGCCCGGACGCCGAACACCTTCGCGAGCAGATCGGCGGTCAGGACTTCCTGCGGCGGCCCGTCGGCGACGATCCGGCCGCGGTCGATCACGTACAGGACGTCGCAGTACGCCGCCGCGAGGTTGAGGTCGTGCAGTGCGGTGAGGACCGTGAGTCCGCTCTCCCGCACCAGCGGCAGGACCTCCAACTGCTGGGCGATGTCCAGGTGGTTGGTCGGCTCGTCGAGGACGAGGACGCGGGGCCTCTGGGCCAGTGCCCGGGCGATCAGCACCCGCTGCTTCTCTCCCCCCGACAGGGTCAGGAATCCGCGGTCCGCCAGGTGGGCGGCGCCCACCGCGGCCAGCGCGGCGCGACAGGCCGCCCGGTCGTCGGCGGTGGTCCTGGCCGCGGCGCGCTGGTGCGGCAGTCGGCCCATGGCCACCACTTCCCCGGCCGTGAAGTCGAACTCCCCGACGGTCTCCTGAGGCAGTGCGGCCACCCGCCGCGCTCCCTCGCGCGGGCTGAGGGAGTGCAGGTCGTCGCCGTCCAGCCGGACGGTGCCGGTGGAGGGTCGCAGGGCCCGGTAGGCGCAGCGCAGCAGGGTTGACTTGCCGCTGCCGTTGGGGCCGACGAGGCCCACCAGTCGGCCGCTGTCGGCGTGCAGGCTGACGTCGCGGACCAGGCGCGCTCCGTTCACGGTGACGGTCAGGTCGTCGATGTCCACGTTCATGCCCGGCCTCCGAACGCGTAGCCGCGGCGGCGCATCAGCACGACGAAGCACGGGACGCCGATCACCGCCGTCAGCACGCCCACCGGGAGTTCGGTGGGGGCGAGCAGCACCCGGGACAGGACGTCCACCCAGACCAGCATGACGGCGCCCACCAGCGGGGCGAGGAGCAGCACCCTGCGGTGGTCGGCGCCGACGAGCATCCGTACGGCGTGCGGGACCATCAGCCCGACGAAGCCGATGGCGCCGCTGACGGCGACGACCGCGCCGGTCACGGCCGCGCACACGACGAAGAGCTCCCGGCGCAGCCGGTCGGGGTCGACGCCGAGCGCGGCGCAGGTCTCGTCGCCCATGGCGAGGGCGTTCAACCGGCGTGCGGAGAGCCCGAGGTGGACGAGTCCGGCGAGGACGGCGCCGGCGGCGATGGGCACCGCGTCCCAGTTGGCGCCGCCGAGGCTGCCGAGCAGCCACATCACGGCCGAGCGTGCGGCCTCGCCGTGTTCGGCGGCGAAGACCATGAAGGTGGTGATCGCCGAGAAGCCGTAGTACAGGGCGGTGCCGGTCAGGACGAGCCGGACGGGGGTGAGTCCCCCGGCGCTGCCGGCGATCGCGTACACCAGGGCCATCGCCAGCAGGGCCGAGACGAAGGCCGCGGTGGACAGGGCCCAGACCCCGAGGGCGCCGAAGGCGCCGAAGATGAGGACGGCGTTCGCGCCGACGGAGGCGCCGGATGATATGCCGAGGACGAAGGGGTCGGCGAGGGCGTTGCGCACCATGGCCTGGACGGCGACGCCCGTCGCGGCGAGGCCGGCGCCGACCACGGCGGCCAACACGGCGCGCGGGAAGCGCAGTTCCCAGACGATGGTGTACTCGGGGATCTGCTCGGGCGTGATGGTGCCACCGGTCAGCCCGGCCCACAGGTGCGACACGGCGCGGCCCCAGCCGATGCCGGACGCACCGATGGCGACGGCGCAGACCAGGGAGAGCGGCAGGGCGAGGGCGACTGCCAAGAGCAGGGGAAGCAGCGGCACGCGTCGTTGGGTCGGCGGTGTCGCCCCGGGCGGCGGGGGCCCGTCGCGTTCGGTCGGCGGGGGTGCCGGATTCCGTTCGGTGCGTACGGCCACGAGCGGGGCCTCTTTCGGCTCGGGCCGTGCACCCGGAGGAGCGGCACGGGGCAGCCGGGCCGGGCATCCTCTCGCAGTCCACGGCGAGTTGACAGGATCGTGTGCCGCCGTGGGTGATCGGGCTCACGCCGTCCCTGGCCGGGACGGCGTCTACCGTTGCGGGTCAGCGCCGGATTTCGACCGGACTTCCCCCACAGGGCGCAGGGCAGCGTAACCCGTCGGCGCGCCGGGTGACTTCCGTGGCCGTGATCGAGGCCGCCGGAGTAGATCCGGGGTCGGGGCGGCCGGTGAGGGTCCTTCGGGCGACAACGGCGACTCCCCCGTGGTCGGCCACGGGGGAGTCAGTCGAGAGGTGTCGGGGCGGGCCCTGCCTACGCTCCCACGTCCCGTTGCCGGGCGCGGACCAGGCCCGCGGCCGTCAGCAAGGCGCCGATCAACAGCAGCCACACCAGGGGGCCCGCCGTCACGTCGCCGCCGGGCACCCGTGGCACGTGCGTGAACGGCGAGAGGTCGAGCAGGCTCTGGTCGAACTCCAGCGCCTGGCCGAACTGGCCCAGCATGAAGCAGACCGCCAGCGCACCCCAGCCAGCCACGGCGGCCACCCGGGGCAGCAGGCCGAACAGGGCCAGCGTGAGACCGGTCAGGATCCACACGGCCGGCAGCTGGACCAGCGCGGCGCCCAGCAGCGACGCCGTGCGCCCGCCCACGTCGGAGACGTTCGCGCCGTGCACCACGCCGGCCGACAGGCCCGCGACGGCCAGCACCACGGCCGGCCCGACCAGGGCGAACACCAGGTGGGATGCGACCCAGGGCAGCCGGCCGGCGCCCGACGCCAGCAGGTACTCACCGCGGGAGGACTCCTCTTCGCGGCGCAGCCGGAGCACCGCCTGCACCCCGTACCCGGCGGCGATCAGGCCCACCAGGCTCATCATCGACGCGATGAAGGAGTCGACCATCCCCTGCTGTCCGCCGATCCGGGCGAAGACGTCCTGGAGTTGTTCGTTGTCCTTCAGGATGTCGCCCACTCCTTCGGCCAGCCCGCCGAAGACCACGCCGAGCAGGACGAACGCGGCCGTCCAGCCGGCGAGCAGGGTGCGGTGCAGCCGCCAGGCCAGCCCGAACGGGCCGCGCAGTCCTGGAGCGGCTTCGGGAGGTCCGAGGCGAGCCGCCAGCAGTCCGGCGCCCACGTCGCGCCGGGCGGACACCGCCATCGCGACGGCCAGCACCCCGGCGGTGAACACCGCGAACAGCAGCAGCACCCACCAGCGGTTCGCCCCGAAGGCGCCCATCTCCGTCCGCCAGCCCAGCGGGGACAGCCAGTTGAGCCAGTTCAGTCCGCTGTCCTCACCGCTGGAGTCCGCGGCGATGCGGATCAGCAGGAACGCCCCCATGGCGCCGATGCCGATGCCGCGGGCCGTCCCGGCGTTCTCCGTGACCTGTGCCGCCAGCGCGCCGACCGCGGCGAAGGCACAGCCCACGGCCGCGAATCCGAGGCCGAGGGCGAGCGAACCCGCGCCGGGGAGGTCCTGGCCGACCACCGCGCCGACGAGGAATCCCACGACGAGGTTGGCCACGGCGGTCACCGACACCGCGGCGGCCAGCGGTGCGTGCCGGCCGCACACGCCCGCGCTGAGCAGTTCGCGCCGCCCCGCCTGCTCCTCCGTCCGGGTGTGCCGGATCACCGTGAGCACGCTCACCAGGGCGACGAAGATCGGCACCAGGCCGAGCCGCTGGGCGACGATCCCGCCCAACCCGGAGTCCGTCAGGGGCCCGTACAGGGCCAGGAACGTCGGGTTCGTACTGCTGGTCTCCACGTACTCCGTGCGGTCGGCCGCCGTCGGGTACTGGTCCTGCAAGGTCGTGGCGAGACTCGCCGAGATCAACACGAGCCAGAGCATCCAGGCCAGCATCAGCCACCGGTCCCGACGCAGGACCAGCCGCACCAACCTGCCCGTACCGACGAACGCGGTCACCTCGCCGCCCCCACGCCCACGCCATCGTTGCCGCCGCTGTCCCGGGCGGTGGCGTAGTGCCGCAGGAAGAGGTCCTCCAGCGTCGGCGGCTGGCTCACCAGGCTCCGCAGCTCCAGCGAGACCAGGTAGTCCAGGACTCCGCCCAGCATGTCGGTGTCCACCTCGCAGCGCACCCGGTCACCGTCGAGCTGCAGCCCGTGCACCCCCGCCAGGCCCCCCAGCCCTTCGGGCGGCTGTCGCACCACGGCGTCGATGGAGGTACGCGTCAGGTGCCGCATCTCCGCCAGCGTGCCGGTCTCCACCCGGCGCCCGGCGCGGATGATGCTCACCCGTTCGCACAGCACCTCGACCTCCGAGAGGATGTGGCTGGAGAGCAGCACCGTGCGGCCCGCGTCGCGGGCCTCGATGACGCACTGCCGGAACACCTCCTCCATCAGGGGGTCCAGGCCGGACGTCGGCTCGTCGAGGAGCAGCAGGTCCGCGTCGGAAGCGAGGGCCGCCACCAGGGCGACCTTCTGCCGGTTGCCCTTGGAGTAGGTGCGCGCCTTCTTCTTCGGGTCCAGTTGGAACCGGTCCATCAGCTCCGTCTTGCGCGCCTTGTTCAGACCGCCGCGCATCCGGCCTAACAGGTCGATGACCTCGCCGCCGGAGAGACCCGGCCACAGGTTCACGTCGCCGGGGACGTAGGCGATCCGCCGGTGCAGCTGCGTCGCGTCCGCCCACGGGTCTCCGCCCAGCAGCCGTACGTCGCCGGCATCGGTGCGCATCAGTCCCAGCAGGATCCTGATCGTGGTCGACTTGCCCGCGCCGTTGGGCCCGAGGAAGCCGTGGACCTCGCCGGTGGCCACGCTCAAGTCGAGGCCGTCCAGCGCGCGGGTCGGGCCGAACTGCTTCACCAGCCCGGTCACCGCAATGGCATCAGACATGGCAGCGTCCTTCAATCATGGAGGGTGTCTTCCTGTACTTGTCGCTTACTCGTCGCTCATCGGGGGGACGGGAGGTCGCCCGCGTCGGCGGACGGCTGCTCGGCTCCCGTGCCGTGGTCGTCGGCGGGTGCCGCGCCCTCGGCGCCGACGAGCAGTTGGGTGTAGATGTCGTGCATCGCCAGTTCGAGCGTCTTGTCGACGTCGGCGGAGAAGATGTCCACTCCCATGGCGCGGGAGAGGTGCTCGTGGAAGGCCGCGACGCCCAGGGACTGGGCGACCATCAGCGCCGCGCGGGTCCGGCGGTCGGCCCGGGGCGGCTGCGCCCGCTGGACGTCGGTCAGCTCCAGCCACCGTTCCAGGGTCTTCACCATCTCGTCGAACATCGGCACCGCGACGGACGCGCCGTCGCGCAGGGCGTTCACCAGATAGCGCTGGAAGGGGTCCAGCGCGTGCCGGTCGGCCACGCTGACGGGTCCGCCCTCCGCCTGGTCCTCCCGCTCCGACGTCTGGTCGTTGAAGCGTTGGAAGGCCCGCAGGACGTACGCGTCACAGGCGTCCCGCAGATCCTCCTTGGACCCGAAGTGGTGCCGGACGAGTCCGGGTGACACGCCCGCGGTGCGCGCGATCTCACGGATCGTCGCCTTCGCGAACCCCGCCTCGGTGAAGTGCTTCAGGGCCGCGTCCCTGATGCGGGCGCGGGCCGTGAGGTCTTCGGGCTCCGGCTCCGGTCTGCCGATCCCGCGCTGGGTACCGCGCTCGGCGGTGTCGTCCCGCGCTCCATCCATGCGTTGCTCCCACTCACACGTATCGCTCGCTGTACATCCAAGTTGCCTGCTGCACAGCGGTACAGGTGACTGTACTCATGTATAGCCACTGCGCAAGCGGACGGCGCGTCAAGACGCCGACAAGATGCCGAAGCGCGCTCCGCGGGCGCCGGAGGACCGGCTGCGACCTCGGACTTTAGCCATCCGTTGCCGCGGCTTCGGGCAGCCCTGAGTGGGTCTGACTAGACAGATGTGCCCTGCCGCGCGCAGTCCAGCGCCCATTGGAGGAACGCGATGACGTCCCCGTCAGCTCCACTGCCGACCAGCGACCAGGTGACCGACTACTACAGCGCGCTGGGGCCGCTGTTGCGGATGGCGTGGGGCGACAACCTCCACTTCGGCTATTGGGAGGGCGCGTCGGATCGGAGTTCACCGCAGGAGGCGACGGATCGGTTCACGGACGTGTTGACGGAGCGGTTGGGCGTCGGAGCCGGGAGCCGCGTGTTGGACGCGGGGTGTGGGATCGGCAGTCCGGCGGTGCGGGTGGCGTCGTCGACGGGGGCCGAGGTGTGGGGCGTGACGATCAGTCAGCAGCAGGTGGGCCAGGCGGTGGAGTTGGCGGAGCGGGTCGGATTGTCGGGGCGGGTGCGGTTCGCGTTGCGGGACGCGATGGAGACTGGGTACGAGACGGAGTCGTTCGACGCGGTGTTGGCGTTCGAGTCGATCGTGCACATGGATCGTCCGCGGGCGTTGCGGGAGTGGAAGCGGGTCCTCAAGCCCGGCGGACGCATCGTCCTCACCGACACCTTCCCAATGGACGGGGCCGTCCGACGGCCCGGTGACACCGTCGGCGACGTCGCTTCGATGGCGACCCTGGAGGACTATCCGCGCCTGCTGTCGGACGCGGGCCTCGAACTGGTGGAACTGACGGACGTCACCGAGCACACCAAGTTCACCTTCACCCGGGTGCTGGACGGGATCCTGCGGTGCCGCAAGGACTTCGAGCGGGAGCACGGCATGACGGTCGAGGAGGTGCTGAACGCGATGAAGCCCGCCCATCCGCAGGCGTCCCAGGCCGCCGGGTTCGGTGCTCCCCCGCAGGTCGGCTGCCTCGTCGCGGTCGCCCGGAAGCCGGCGTCGGCCGCTGCCGGCGCGCGCTAGGCAGCGGACGCCGTCATGAAGGGCATCATTCTCGCGGGCGGCAGCGGCACCCGACTGCAGCCGCTGACCCTGGTCAGCTCCAAGCAGCTGGCACCCGTCTACGACAAGCCGATGATCTACTACCCGCTGTCCATCCTGATGTTCACCGGGATCCGGGACGTCCTGATCATCACCCGCCCGGGGGAACTGGCCGCGTTCCGTCGACTGCTGGGCGACGGCGAAGCGCTCGGGATGTCGATCTCGTACGCGGTGCAGGACGAGCCCCGCGGCATCGCGGACGCCTTCCTCGTGGGCGCCGACCACATCGGCGGCGAGCCCTGCGCCCTGGTGCTGGGCGACAACCTCTTCCACGGCGCGGACCTGCCGTCGCTGCTGCGGCGCAGCGTGCAGCGGCTGGACGGCTGCGTGCTCTTCGGCCACCAGGTGGCCGACCCCGAGCGCTACGGCGTGGCCGAGATCGACCAGGAAGGGCGCCTGGTGTCGATCGAGGAGAAGCCGGAGAAGCCCAAGTCGAACCTGGCGGTGCCGGGGCTGTACTTCTTCGACGACCGGGTGGTGGACGTCGCCCGCGACGTCCGCCCGTCGGACCGGGGCGAGCTGGAGGTCACCGACGTCCTGCGGACCTATCTGGAGCAGGGCCGGGCCCGGCTGGTGTGGTTGGGGCGCGGGGTGACGTGGCTGGACACCGGCACCCACGAGACGCTGCTGGAGGCGGGCGAGTTCGTCCGCCACGTACAGCGCCACCAGGGCATGCGGATCGCCTGCCTGGAGGAGATCGCCCTGATCATGGGCTTCATCGGCGTCGAGGAGTGCTACGAGCTGGGGGCGGCGCTCGGCCACTCGCCCTACGGCCGGTACGTGATGGACCGCGCCCGCGCGTACCTGCCGGAACGGGCGCTGGCGAAGATGCTGGAGGAAGCGTGAACCTTCTGGTGACCGGGGCCGCCGGCTTCATCGGCTCGACGTACGTGCGGATGCTGCTGTCGAGCGAGCTGCCGGGGATCGGGGTGTCGCGCGTGACGGTGCTGGACAAGCTCACGTACGCCGGTTCGCGGCAGAACCTGGACCTGACGGATCCGCGGCTGCGGTTCGTCGAGGGCGACATCTGCGACGCGGGCCTGGTGGACGCCCTGATGGCGCGGACCGCGCAGGTGGTGCACTTCGCGGCCGAGTCGCACGTGGACCGGTCGATCACCGACCCGGGGGCGTTCGTGCGCACCAACGCCCTGGGCACCCAGACCCTGTTGGACGCGGCGCTGCGGCACGGCGTGGAGCGGTTCGTCCACGTGTCGACGGACGAGGTCTACGGGTCCGTGGAGAGCGGCTCGTCCTCGGAGGTCGACCCGCTGGATCCGAACTCCCCGTACGCGGCGTCGAAGGCGTCGTCGGACCTGATCGCGCTGGCGTACTTCCGCACCCACGGGCTGGACGTGCGGGTGACGCGGTGCAGCAACAACTACGGCCCGCGGCAGTTCCCGGAGAAGGTCGTGCCGCTGTTCGTCACCCGGCTGCTGGACGGCGGCCGGGTGCCGCTGTACGGCGACGGGCTGAACGTGCGCGACTGGCTGCACGTGAGCGACCACTGCCGGGCCGTGGAGCTGGTGCGGACCGGGGGGCGGGCCGGCGAGGTGTACAACGTGGACGGCGGCGTCGAGCTGACCAACCGCGAGCTGACGAAGCGGCTGCTCGCGGCGTGCGGAAGGGAGTGGGACAGCGTGGACTTCGTGCCGGACCGCAAGGGGCACGACCGGCGGTACGCGATCGACGGCGGCAAGCTCCGCAGCGAGCTCGGCTACCGGCCGGTCGTCGACTTCGACGACGGCTTGGCGTCGACGGTGGACTGGTACCGGGCCAACCGTGCCTGGTGGGAGCCGCGGCGGGTGGCCGCGTGAGCGCCGCGCAGCAGGGGGCGCCGCTGCGTTTCGGGGTGCTGGGCTGCGCCGACATCGCCTGGCGCCGGATGCTGCCCGTGCTGAGCGCCGCGCCCGACGTCGAGGTGGTGGCGGTCGCCAGCCGGGAGCTAGCGAAGGCGCAGCGGTTCACGGCCCGCTTCGGTGGCCGCGCCGTCGAGGGGTACGAGGCGCTGCTGGCGGCTCGGGACGTGGACGCGGTGTACGTGCCGCTGCCGGCGATGTTGCACGCCGAGTGGGTGGCGCGGGCGCTGCGGGCGGGCAAGCACGTGCTGGTCGAGAAGCCGCTGACCGGCACTGCGGCCGAGACGGTGCGGCTGCTGGAGTCGGCGTCGGCCCGGGGGCTGGTGCTGGTGGAGAACGTGGCGTTTCCGCACCACGCGCTGCACGCGGACGTGACGGACCGGCTGGCGCGCGGGGCGATCGGGCGGCTGCGGGGCTTCGGTGCGGCGTTCACGATCCCACCGCTGCCGCCGTCCAACGTCCGTCATCTGCCGAAGGTGGGGGGCGGGGCGCTGTTGGACATCGGGATCTATCCGGTGCGGGCGGCGCTGGAGTTCTGCGGCCCGGACCTCGAAGTGGTGGGCGCGGTGCTGCGGGAGCACGGGCGGACGGGTGCGGTCGTCTCGGGCCGGGTGCTGTTGGCGACCTCGCAGGGGGTGACGGCGGACCTGTTCTTCGGGATGGAGCACTCGTACCGGAACGCGTACGAGTTCGCCGGGAGCGCGGGGCGGCTGTCGGTCGACCGGGTGTTCACCCCGCCGCCGTCGTACCGGCCGGTGGTGCGGATCGAGCGGCAGGACCACTGCGAGGAGTTCGTGGTGTCGGCGGGCGACCAGTTCGCGGCCGTCGTCGCCCGGTTCGCGGCGGCGGTGCGCTCGGGCGGCGACGCGGGAGGGCTGGCGGAGGCGAGCGTGCGGCAGGCGCGGCTGGTGACCGCGATCGAGGAGGAGGCGGTGCGGGTCACGGTGTGACGGGCACCGCCCGCGCGTACGGTTTCGGCCCGTGGCCGCGAAGCGGTCACGGGCTTCCTGCAGTCATGGCGTTGAGGCAGGTGAGCAGGGTCCGGGCCTGGACGCTGACGTGGTGTCCGTAGCGGGCGAGGTCGGACAGCTGTGCGTGGGTGAGCCACTGGAAGCCCGGCGGCGCTTGGCGCGGGGCCCGGCTCTCGTCGGCTTCGACCACCAGGTAGCGGCTGACGGAGTCGAGGAACCGGCCGCCTTCCTCCGAGTGCCGGACGTCGTAGCGCACCTTCGCCGGGTCGGGGTCGAGCACCAGGTCGAGGAAGGGCGGGCGTCGTTCGGGCGGCAGGTGGGCATGGTTGCCGGGGGTGCACTGCACGGTGGGGCCGACCTCGGCGGTGTCGAGGAGGCCGCCTTCGGGGCGGGCGGCGGCCAGTACGTGGGGCACTCCGTCGAAGGAGCGGGTGAGGAAGGCGACGACGCCTTCGCCGCGGGGTGCGAACAGGGGTTGCGTCCACTGGGCCACTTCGCGGTTGCCCGCCTGGACGGCCACGGCGACCACGGCGAAGAACCGTCCGTCGGCGCGGTGCACGGCGCGGTCGTCATGGGTCCAGTCGGGGACGGTGGCCAGCGGGGTGCGGTCGGCGCGGACGGTGTGCCGTGCGCGTTCCCTGGCGAGCCAGGACAGGACGGCGGTGTCGGGGTGCAGGGCGTGGCTGCGGCGCGGTCCGGGCAGTCCGGCGAGCACGGACCGGGCGTCCATGTTGACCACGTTGTCCTGGTGCAGGAGGGCGGCGAGTTGGCCGAGGGTGAGCCAGCGGAAGTCGTCGTGCGGCGGCACGTCGCCCGTCACTTCGACGACCATGTTGCGGTTGCGCTTGTGCAGGAACCAGGAGCCGTGTTCGGACTGGAGGACGTCGGACAGGATCCGGCCCCTGCCCGGTTCGACGAAGTACTCCAGGTGGCGCACGGCCGCGCCGCGGTGGACCTTGGAGTAGTTGGAGCGGGTGGCCTGTACCGTCGGCGAGAGCTGGAGCAGGTTGGGGTTGCCAGGCTCCATCTTGGCCTGCATCAGGAAGTGCAGCACCCCGTCGATCTCCTTGGCGAGGATGCCGAGGATGCCGACTTCGGGTTGGACCAGGACCGGCTGGTGCCACTGGGTCCAGGGGTCGTCGTCCGTCTGGCGGCGCACGTGCAGCCCTTCGACGGTGAAGAACCGGCCGCTGCGGTGCACCAGGTTCCCGGTGTCCTCGTGGAAGGACCAGGCGTCGAGTTCGGCGAAGGGGACGCGCTCGACGGCGAACCGGATGGCGGCGCGCCGTTCGTCCAGCCAGCCGTGTACGTCGTCGACGGCGCCGTAGCGGGCCCGGCGCGGCCCGGCGGCTGCGGAGCGGGCGATTCGGGTGGCCAGGTCGGCGTCCTCGCGGGGCCGGAGCGGGGGCCCGGCGGCGGCCTGCGCGGTGGCGGTCACCGGTGGGCTCCGACGAACTCGGTGACGGTGGCCACCACGTAGTCGATCATCTCGTCGGTGAGGCCGGGGTAGACGCCGATCCAGAAGGTCTGTTCGGTGATGACGTCGCTGTTGGCGAGGGAGCCGACGACCCGGTGCGGGCGGTCGAGGTAGGCGGGGTGGCGGGTGAGGTTCCCGGCGAACAGCCGGCGGGTGCCGATCTTCCGGGACTCCAGGAAGTTCACCAGCTCCGCCCGGCCGTAGGGCGCTTCGGGGGCGACGGTGATGGCGAACCCGAACCAACTGGGGTCGCTGCGCGGGGTGGGCTCGGGGAGGATCAGCCCGGGCAGGCCGTCCAGCCCTTCGCGCAGCCGACGCCAGTTGCGCCGCCGCACGGCGCAGAACTCGTCGAGCTTGGCGAGTTGGCTGAGGCCGAGGGCGGCTTGGAGGTCGGTGCCCTTCAGGTTGTATCCGACGTGGGAGAAGATGTACTTGTGGTCGTACCCGGCGGGCAGGGTGCCCATCTGGTAGCCGAAGCGCTTGCGGCAGGTGTCGTTCTCGCCCGGTTCGCACCAGCAGTCGCGCCCCCAGTCCCGTAGGGACTCCACGATCCGGGCGAGCACCAGGTTCGAGGTGAGGACGCAGCCGCCCTCGCCCATGGTCAGGTGGTGCGCCGGGTAGAAGCTGACGGTGGCGAGGTCGCCGAAGGTGCCGGTGAGCTGTCCGTCGTAGGTGGAGCCGACGGCGTCGCAGTTGTCCTCGACGAGCATCAGGCCGTGTTCTTCGCAGAGTTGCGCGACCTCCGCCGCCTGGTAGGGGTTGCCGAGGGTGTGCGCCATGACGACGGCCCTGGTACGCGGTCCGACGGCGGCTGCGACGCGCTCGACGGTGGTGTTGTACGTGCGCAGGTCCACGTCGACGAAGACGGGGACGAGGCCGTTTTGCAGGATCGGGTTGACGGTGGTGGGGAAGCCAGCGGCGACGGTGATGACCTCGTCGCCGGGGTTCAGCCGCTGCTCGCCGAGCAGGGGGGAGGTGAGCGCGGAGACGGCCAGCAGGTTCGCCGACGAGCCGGAGTTGGTGAGGTGGGCCTTGCGGAGCTTGAGGGTGCGGGCGAAGGTCCGCTCGAACTCGCGCGACGAGCGGCCCGCGGCGATCCGCATGTCGAGGGCGGCTTCGACGAGCGCGGCGCGGTCGTCCTCGTCGAGGACCGCGCCGGAGGGCCAGATCTCGGTGACGCCGGGCACGAAGCCGCTCCGTGCCGCCTGGGTGTCCTGGTGGTGCTTGCGGACCTCGTCGAGGATCCGCGCGACCCGTTCCGTCATGAACTTCCTTCCCTGAGGAAGTCGGCGAGCGACTCCGGTAGCGAGCGGTGCGGCGTCCAGTCGAGGAGCCGGCGGGCGCGGCTGACGTCGAGGCGGAGCCAGGGCGCGTCCGAGCGGGTGCCCTGCGCGGCCCGTTCCTCCACGATGCGCAGGGGTCGGCCGCCGAGCTCGATCAGCAGGTCGACGAGGTCGCGCACGGGCACGGCCCGGCCGCTGCCGACGTTGACGACCCGGCCGGTGGCGGATCCGTCCGCGCGGGCGGCGGCCACCGCGGCGTCGGCGACGTCCCGGACGTCGACCAGGTCGCGGTGGGCGCGCAGCGGGGCGAGGCGGAGTTCGGTGCGGCCGGCGGCGAGGTGGGCGGCGACGATGCCGGGCAGGCTGTTCGGGGGCGCGCCGGGGCCGCAGGCCACGGAGATCCGTAGCACGACGGCGTCGAGGTCCCGTTCGTCCGCGGCCCGCAGCACGGCCCGGGTGCCGGCGAGCTTGGTGCGGCCGTAGGGGGTGTTCGGGGCCGGCGGGTGGTCCTCGTCGGTGACGGCGCCCGGTTCGGCCGGCCCGTACTCGTAGGCGCTGCCGAGTTGTACCAGCCGTGGCCGTTGTCCGGGCAGGTCGGCGAGGGCCCGTACGAGCCTTTCCACCAGGTGGGTGTTGGCGTCGGCCATCTGCTGCTCGCTGCCGCCCCAGACGGCGCCGGCCGCGTTCACCACGGTGTCCGCCCCCGTGCACAGCCGGGCCAGTTCCGCGGTGTCGGCGGCGAGCAGGTCCAGGGGGTGGTGGCGCACGCCGCCCGGGGCCGGCCCTGCGCTGCGGGAGACGGCTGCGACGTCGGCGCCCGTGGCGGCGAAGGCCGCGCACACGTGTCGGCCCAGGAATCCGGTGCCGCCGAGCACGACGACGGCGGTGGCCGCCATCGCTACTGGCCGCCGCCGTTCTTGTAGAGGGCCTGCCAGAAGTAGCTCCAGGGGATGCCGCGCGCTTCGGCGACGCACTCCCAGTCGGGGCCGGGGGTGTACGCGGCGACGTAGTCGGGCACGACCTCGGCCACGGCCGCGCTGTCGAAGATGTCGATGACCTTCCGCAGCGGGCCGGTCTGCAGCGCCATCTGTACGGCTTCGCTGCCCTTGAAGTGGCCGTCGAGGCTCTTGTCGAGGAACTTGCCGACGGGGTTCTTCACGTAGAAGGCGCGGCACTTCCCGGCGATGAGGTCGAGGTATTCGCGGACGGTGGCCGGCGTCATCTCGGTGAAGGAGTGGATGTTGACGCACAGGTCGTACGGGGGCGCCTGCTCCACCACGTCGATGTCCTCGACCTCCACGAACCGCACCTTGGCGAACTGCTCGTCGTCCAGCACTTCGCGCAGGTAGGCGCGGCTGAGCTGCATCGTGTTCGGGAGGTCGACGATGCAGTACTCGGCGAGGTCGTGGTTGGACAGCAGGGCGTGGCAGGTGCGGCCGTACCCGGCGCCGATCTCCATGACGCGGGCGCCGTCGAGGGTGAGCTGCCGTTCGATGAAGCCGATTTCCAGCACGGCCTGGAGGTAGTCCAGGCAGATGGACTCGCCGTTCAGCCGCACCGCGAGCGGGTTGCCGAACTCGCGGTTCCGGATCCGTCGCAGCCGGGCCCAGTCCTCCTCGTCGAGCCGTTCGGCGAAGTCGTACACCAGCGTCTTGAGGTAGCGGACGCCGTTCGCCTCCGGGTTCCACAGCGCGATGTTGTAGTTGCGGCTGTCGGACTTGAAGTCGGTGAGGTCCCCGGCCACGTCCTCGGTGACCCAGTGTTCGGTGATCCGTTCCCACTGCGGGCTCGCCTGAAGGTTGCGCACCATGTCGTCTGTCTCCTCCGAAACGTTCGCGTGGGATCCGGTCGCGCCCGTCACCCTCGCCGAACCCGCTAAAGGTGACCTAAGAGGAGGGCGACGCCGCCCGCCGGCCCCGCCCGGTCGCCGTCCGCCATCAGGGCCGGGTTAGCCGCTCTTTAGCCGCCGCCCGGAAAGTGAGCCGTCTGGACCGTCAGCTGGCGATCATGGAGTCGGACGTGAACTTTCGGGAATCGGGCCACGAGCGAGCGGGACGGGCCGGCCATGGCGAGTGAGGAAGCGAAGCTCCTCGACTACCTCAAGCGCGTCACCGCCGACCTCCGCTCCACGCAGCGCCGGCTGCAGGACGTCGAAGCCGCCGCCCGGGAGCCGGTCGCCGTCATCGGGATGGCGTGCCGCTTCCCCGGCGGCGTGACCTCGCCGGAGGAGCTGTGGGAGCTGGTCGCGAACGGCCGGGACGGCGTGCGCGGCTTCCCCACCGACCGGAACTGGGACCTGGCGGCGCTGTACGACCCCGACCCGGACCACCCGGGCACCAGCTACACCGACCAGGGGGGCTTCCTGGACGACGTCGCCGGGTTCGACGCGGCGTTCTTCGGGATCAGTCCGCGCGAGGCGCTCGGCATGGCGCCGCAGCAGCGGCTCGCGCTGGAGGCGTCGTGGGAGGCCGTCGAGCACGCGGGCATCGACCCGCGGACGCTGCGCGGCAGCCGGACGGCCACCTTCATCGGCTGTGACCACCTGGACTACTACGCCGACCCGTCCCAGGTGCCCGACGGCTCCGCCGGGTACTTCACCGTCGGCAACACGGCCAGCGTGGTGTCCGGCCGGATCGCCTATCTGCTGGGGCTGGAGGGCGCCGCCGTCACGGTCGACACGGCCTGCTCGTCCGCCCTGGTCGCGCTGCACCTGGCCTGCCAGTCGCTGCGCCGCGCGGAGTCGTCCATGGCGCTGGCGGGCGGCGTCGCCGTCATCTCGTCGTCCGGGCCGTTCGTCGGCTTCGCCGACCTCGGGGCGCTCGCCCCGGACGGCAGGTCCAGGGCGTTCTCCGCCGACGCCAACGGGATGACGATGTCGGAGGGCGTCGGCGTGCTGCTGTTGGAGCGGCTGTCGGACGCTCGGCGCAACGGGCACCGGGTGCTCGGTGTCATCCGTGGCTCGGCGATCAACCAGGACGGCACCAGCAACGGGCTGACCGCGCCCAACGGGCCGGCGCAGCAGCGGGTCATCGCCGAGGCACTGGCGGACGCGCGGCTGACGACGGCCGACGTCGACGCGGTCGAGGCGCACGGCACCGGCACCCCGCTCGGTGACCCGATCGAGGCGCAGGCGCTGCTGGCGACGTACGGGCAGGGCCGCCCGGAGGGGAGGCCGCTGCTGCTCGGCTCGGTGAAGTCGAACATCGGGCACGCGCAGATGGCGGCGGGGGCCGCCGGGGTCATCAAGATGGTGCTGGCGATGCAGCACGGCGTGCTACCGAAGTCGCTGCACATCACCGAGCCCTCCCGCGAGGTGGACTGGGGTTCCGGCGCCATCGACCTGCTGACGGAGCACACGCCGTGGCCGCGCGGGGAGCGCCCGCGCCGTGCCGGGGTGTCGTCGTTCGGGATCTCCGGCACCAATGCCCACGTCGTCCTCGAAGAGGCACCGGAGCAGGACGGGGACGACGGGGGCGGGAGCGAGGGCGAGGGCGGGACGGATGCCGCCGCCGTGCCGTGGGCGCTGTCCGGGCGCACCGCGGACGCCCTGCGCGACCAGGCGCGGCGCCTGGCCGCGCACCTCGCGACCGGGGCGGGCTCGGAGTTCGGTGCGGCTGAGGTGGGGTGGTCGTTGGCGGGAACGCGGTCGGTGTTCGAGCACCGGGCGGTGGTGGTGGGTGCGGACCGCGGTGCGTTGTTGGCGGGACTTGAGGAGTTGGCGGCGGGGCGTGGCCATCCGAGTGTGGTGACGGGGCAGGGGCCGGCGGCGCATGCGGGTCGGACGGTGTTTTTGTTGAGTGGGCAGGGTTCGCAGCGGGTGGGGATGGGTGCGGGGTTGTATGCGCGGTTCCCGGTGTTTGCTGCTGTGTTCGATGAGGTGTGTGCCGCGTTGGATGCCCACCTTGAGCATCCGCTTCGGGAGGTGGTTTTTGAGGGGGAGCCGGCGGGTTTGCTGGACCACACCACATACACCCAGGCGGGTCTGTTCGCCCTGCAGGTCGCTTTGGCACGACTGTTGGAGTCGGTGGGGGTACGGCCCGATGTTGTGGTGGGTCATTCGATCGGGGAGGTTGCTGCCGCGCATGTGGCGGGGGTGTTCGATCTGGGGGATGCGTGCCGTCTGGTTGCGGCCCGCGCCACGTTGATGGGTTCCCTGCCTGAGGGCGGGGCGATGACCGCGATCGAAGCGAGCGCCGATGAACTCGCCAACGATCTAGCCGCGTTTGAAGGCTTGAGTATTGCTGCTCTGAACACGCCGACGAGCACGGTGATCTCAGGGCCCACGGCCCAGGTGGCTGCGGTCGCTGGGGTGTGGTCGGGCAAGGGGCGGAAGACGAAGGCGCTCACGGTGAGCCATGCCTTCCACTCCGTCCTGATGGAACCCATGCTGGAAGACTTCGAGCAGCAGATCTCCTCCCTCACCTTCCACCAGCCGACACTTCCACTGATCAGCAACCTCACAGGGGAGCCGGCTGGTCCGGAGATCGCCACACCGGCGTACTGGGCCCGACACATCCGCCAACCCGTCCACTTCGCCCCCGCTATCACCCACCTCGCACCCGACACCGGCGTCTTCCTCGAACTCGGCCCCGACCCCGTCCTGGCCACCGCAACCCAGCACACGCTCCAACACCTGCGGGTGGCCGATACCCGTGACGACGGCGTGGAGCCATTGGCCGCGGCGGTGTTGACCCGCAAGCGGTCCGACGTCATCGGGCTCGTGCAGGCGCTGGCCCGGATCCACACCTTCGGTGTCGACGTCGACTGGGCGGCCTTCATCGGGGACGGCGAGCGCCGCCCGCGCGCCGTTCCGCTGCCCACGTACGCCTTCCAGCACCAGCGGTTCTGGTTGGCGCCGCCCGCGGGGCCCGGCGTCGGCGGCGCGGGCGAGGGCGCCGACGAGGCCGCCCTGTGGCAGGCCGTCGAGGACGGCGACGTCGAGGCCCTGACCGCCACCCTCCGCTTGAGCGACGGCGGTTCGGAGGTCGACGTTCTACGGCCGGCGCTGCCGATCCTGTCCGCGTGGCGCCGCCAACGCCGCGAACAGGCCCTCCAGGACTCCTGGCGCTACGAGATCTCCTGGCCCGCGCTCGCCCCCGGCACCGCCACTGCTGTCGCGCCCGCGCTGAGCGGGACCTGGTTGGTCGTCGTACCCGCTGGTCACGCGGACAACCCGGCCGTGCGAGCAGCAGTCCAGGCCCTTCAGGAGCACGGCGCTGCCGCCCGCGTCGAGACCGTCGATCTCACAGACGTCGATCGTGCCGCGCTCGCCCGTCTCACCAGTCTGCGCGCAGCGGCGGCTGGCGGCGATGCGCCGGCTGGTGTGCTGAGCCTGCTGGCGCTTGAGGAGTCGGCCCACCCGGACCATCAGGCCGTGCCGGCGGGGCTGA